>DASWZK010000016.1:0-88915 GCA_036404515.1 Candidatus Limnocylindrales bacterium | reverse complement strand
GCGGCCCTGCGGGTCGACCTGGCAGACGGCAACGTGACGACGCTCGTCTCTGACGGTGCGATCTCCGACCTATGCCCGTCGCCCGACGGCTCGACGGTGTACGCGCTTCGGTCGACCGTGTCGGTCCCGGCGCGAATCGTTCGCTTCGACTCGCGCACGGCCGATCAATCGGCCGTGGAGCTGACCAATGGAATCGACGAGGGCGGCATTGCCGCCCGGTCTTCGGTGGAGCGGCTGACCGCGACCGCTGCAGACGGGACGTCCGTTCGGTCGTGGCTCGTTCTCCCACCTGAGGCTTCGGCCGAGAACCCGGCGCCGCTGGTGGTGTTCGTTCATGGCGGCCCGCTGGGTTCGTGGGCCGGCTGGCACTGGCGCTGGAACCCGCATCTCTTGACGGAGCGCGGCTACGCCGTGCTGATGACCGATCCGGCGATCTCGCTCGGCTATGGGCAGCGCATGGTCCAGCGCGGCTGGGGCGATTGGGGCGGAACCCCGTACACGGACGTGATGGCCGCCACGGACGCGGCCCTCACCCGGCCCGATGTGGACCCGGCCCGAACCGCATTGCTGGGTGGCAGCTTCGGCGGCTACATGGCCAACTGGGTCGCCGGCCAGACGGACCGGTTCCGGGCGATCGTCACGCACGCGTCGCTGTGGGACCTGCGGCCCTTCCACGGCACGACGGACGGCGGCGTCTTCTGGGAGCGCGAGATCGGCGACCCGTATCGTGAGCCCGAGCGATACGAACGCCAGTCCCCGGCGGTGAACGTAGCCGCGATCCGAACCCCGATGCTGGTGATCCACGGCGAACGCGACTTCCGCGTGCCGGTCAGCGAGGCCCTCAAGCTCTGGACCGACCTGCATCGCCACGGCGTGCCGGCCCGCTTCCTCTACTTCCCCGACGAGAACCACTGGATTCTCAAGCCGCAGAACTCGCGCATCTGGTACGACACGGTCCTCGCCTTCCTCGACGAGCACGTCCTCGGCAAGGAGTGGGTCCGGCCGGCGCTGCTCTAGCGCCGTGGCTGGGGCGGGGCCGGGACCGGCGGGCGCTGCGGCCGGGAGCGGCGGGGATTGGGCGCGGCCGCCCGGGCGCGACCGTGGGGAGGATGACCGGTCGAAACGGTTTCATTTGCGAGTCATTTTGGGGTCCAGTCAGGTCGAAACCTTGGCCAGCGACTATTCAATCCGGTAGCTTCTTCTTCGATCCTTCGGTGATGTTTCGTCAGCGGCCGACGATGGGGAATCCGGGAAGAGGCCACTCCATGCAAGAAAGTCGATAGGAGTCAAATGACCGCTCGTCAAAGAGCAATCGAGGCAATCTCCAACCACAAGGTTGCCTCCACGCAGGACTATCTCGAGCACGCCGGCCAGGACATCTACGGCCAGTACGTGTTCGGAGAAGCCGCCCAGCGCCAGTACCTGGCCAAGCCGGTCTTCAAGAAGCTGCGCCGTACGATCGAAGGCATCGAACCCTTCGATCCAGCCATCGCCGACGCCGTCGCCCAGGGGGTGAAGGAATGGGCCATGGCCCAGGGCGCCACCCATTACACCCACTGGTTCGTGCCCATGACCGGCTCGACTGCCGAGAAGCACGACTCATTCCTCAGCCCCATCGGCGCAGACCAGACCATCGCCGAGTTTTCGGGCAAGGGCCTGGTTCAGGGCGAGCCAGACGCCAGCTCCTTCCCGTCGGGCGGCATGCGCTCCACCTTTGAGGCTCGCGGCTACACTGCCTGGGACGTCACGAGCCCGATCTTCCTGCAGGTCGAGCCCAACGGCGTGACCCTGACCATCCCCACCGCCTTCGTCTCGTACACCGGCGAGGCCCTGGACCACAAGATTCCGATGCTGCGCTCGCAGGAGGCGCTGGGCAAACAGGCCCTGCGTGTTCTGCGCTGGTTCGGCAACGCCACCGCCAGCCGCGTCTTCACCAACATCGGACCGGAGCAGGAGTACTTCCTGGTCGACCGCCGCCTGGCCGAGCAGCGCCCCGACCTCATCCTCACCGGTCGCACCCTCTTCGGTGCTCCATCGCCCAAGGGCCAGGAGCTCGAGGACCAGTATCTCGGCACCATCCGCGAGCGCATGCTCGCGTTCATGATGGACCTCGACCGCGAACTCTGGCGCCTGGGCATCCCCTCCAAGACCCGCCACAACGAAGTGGCGCCCGCCCAGTTCGAGATGGCCCCCGTGTACGAGGCCACCTCCGTCGGCTCCGACCACAACATGATCGTCCTGAGCACGATGAAGCGCCTCGCGCATCAGCACGACCTCATGTTTCTGGGCCACGAGAAGCCCTTCGCGGGCATCAACGGCTCGGGCAAGCACAACAACTGGTCGATGGGCACCGACGAGGGCGAGAACCTTCTCGACCCCGGTCACAACCCGCACGACAACGCTCAGTTCCTGGCTTTCCTGGCCGCCGTCATCCGGGCCGTCAACGTCCACGCAGACCTTCTCCGCGCCGGCGTTGCCGACGCCGGCAACGACCACCGCCTGGGCGCCAACGAAGCGCCTCCGGCCATCGTCTCGGTGTTCCTCGGCGCCCAGCTCGAAGACGTCGTGGAGCAGCTCGAAAAGGGCGGCGCCTCCACATCCAAGACTGGCGGGTCCCTGGAACTCGGCGTCACCACGCTGCCCGTGCTTCCCAAGGACGCCACCGACCGCAACCGCACCTCGCCGTTCGCCTTCACCGGCAACAAGTTCGAGTTCCGAGCGGTGGGCTCTTCGGCTCCCATCTACTGGCCCCAGACGGTTCTCAACACCGCCGTGGCCGACTCGCTCGAGCAGCTCGCCGACGAGCTTGAGAAGCTCGAGCCCTGCGACTTCGTCGGTCTGACCGGGATCCTGTCGGGAATTGTCAAAGAGAACAAACAGGTCCTGTTCGAGGGCAACAACTACGCCGAGGAGTGGCACGCGGAGGCCGCCAGGCGCGGACTGCCCAACAACAGGAGCACCGTCGACGCCCTCCCGGCCCTGGCGACCGAGAAGGCCAAGAAGGTGTTCTCGAGGTTCGGCATTTTGTCCGAGCGAGAGCTTGCCGCCCGCGTCGAGATCATCTGGGAGCGCTACGTCAAGGTTTCGAACATCGAAGCGAACTGCGCCCTGGACATGGCCAAGACCATGATCCTGCCTGCGGCCGTCAAGTACCTGGGCGAGCTCTCGGCCGCCGGCCAGTCGAAGGGCGTCGCTCAGGTCGCGGAGAAGGTTGCCGCTTTGGCCGACCAGCTTGTCGATGCCATCCACTCTCTGGAGCATGCACAGCTCACCGCCCACGAGGCGGGCTCGGTGCACGCCGAGGCCAAGGCGTTCAAGGACCAGGTCATCCCGGCCCAGAACGACCTGCGGGCAGTGGCCGACGACCTCGAGACCCTGGTATCCGACGAGCTGTGGCCACTTCCGAAGTATCGCGAGCTCCTGTTCCAGTACTAGGCGATCGCGTTTGGAGCCGCCTCTCCCAGCATTTGGCCGGGGAGGCGGCTCTTTCTTGACCCGAATCCGCCGCCCTTTGGTCGCTCGTCCGACCCTTGGGTCCGCCGACCGCCGGGGTCCGCGAGTCGCCCGAATCCGGCCCAGAACCGCCCCTGAACTGCGGCCACGAGCCGCCAATTTCCCGCGGCTGCCTGCCGGGCGCGGCCTCGCTATTCGCCGCTACTTTCCCACGGCTGCTCGGGCCGCGGCGAGCCCCAACTCGAAGTCGTCGCGCAGGTCCTCGACGTCCTCCAGGCCCACCGAGCAGCGCAGCAGCCCTGGGGCGATGCCGCTCGTCTTGAGAGCGGCCGCATCCAGCTGGCGGTGAGTGGTGGAGGGCGGGTGCGTCGTGATCGTTCGAACGGCACCCAGCGAGGCGGTACGTTCGGCCACTCGCATCGCATCTAGGAAGGCCCGACCGGCCTCGCGCCCGCCGCTGAGCTCAAAGGCGAGCATGCCGCCGAAGACATCGAGCTGCCTAACCGCAATCGCGTGGCCGGGGTCACCCGGCAGCCCGGGATAGTAGACCCGGTCGACGGTGTCCTGGCCCTGCAACCAGGCCGCCAGCTCGAGCGCCGTCTCGCTGTGGCGCTCCATCCGGAGGGCGAGCGTGGGCAGGCCTCGCAGGACCAAAAACGCTGCCAGCGGCGCAAGGGCGCCGCCCACGTCCACCAGGATCGGGCGCAGCGCGTCGACTCGTTCACGCCCCCCGACGACGACCCCGGCCAGCACGTCGGCATGGCCGGAGAGGTATTTCGTGGCAGAGTGCATCACCAGGTCGGCGCCTCGCTCGATCGGCCGGCAGGCGTACGGCGAAGCGAATGTGTTATCGACGAGCAGAAGCGCCCGCCGTCGATGCGCGATCTCGGCCAGGGCGCCGATGTCGGAGACGACGATGGTCGGGTTCGAGACGGTCTCCACATACAGCACTGGCGCGCCGGTACGGGCCAGAGCCGCGTCGACCGCGGCGGGGTCGGTCGGGTCGACGAACTCGGTCGCGATGCCCAGGCCCGCAAGCACCCTGGTCAGCAGGTCGCGGGTTGTGCCATATACAGCGTTCGTCGCCACGATCGTCTGACCGGCACGGACGGTCGACACGATGGCCGCGTGTATGGCGGCCATCCCGGTTGCAAAAGCGAGCCCAGCTTCGGCGCCTTCCAGCTCGGCCACGGCGGCGGCGAGCGTTGCGGTCGTGGGATTGTCGATTCGGCTGTAGGCGTAGCCGGGCGTGGCGCCGGTGAGGATGTCGCCCAGCTCGGCGGCGTCGTCTGTGGCGAATGCCGCCGACTGATAGATTGGGACGGCCGACGGGGTCTGGTGGACCTCCGGCGACCGAGTCGCAGCCAGAATCGCTCGGGTCGAGAAGCGGGCCATGGGATGATGCTAGCGGATGCGGCCGCGCATCTCTAGCGGCGCTCGCCGCTATCGACCGGCCAGCCGTTCCCCTCGTGATGCAGCGGCCGGAAGCCCGGCGTCGGCACCGCTTGATAACTCGGCGGAGGTGCCTGGGGTGTCTCGCCGGGTTCGGCGTACCCGACCACACGGTTCTTGCCGAGGCGTTTGGACGAGTACATAGCCTCGTCCGCGGCAATCATCAGCTCATCGGCGGTCTGCCCATCATCCGGGTAAGAGACGACGCCGATCGACAGCGACGTCGTTATCTTCTGACCGCCCGTGTCCACGAGAAGCTCGCTGGCCATCTGGCGGATCTTCTCGGCCACCACGTACGCGCCGGTCGGGTCGGTCTCGGGCAACAGGGCCACGAACTCATCGCCACCGTATCGGGCCGCCACGTCGATCCCACGCAGAGCGGCCCGAATGAGCTGGGCGACGGCCCGCAGAACCACGTCGCCTTCGTAGTGGCCGAATCGGTCGTTGATCGATTTGAGCCCGTCGAGGTCCATCATCAGGAGGCAGAAGCCGCGCCGGAATCGGCGGCTGCGCTGGATCTCGCGGTCGACGGCGTTGAAGAAGAAGGCCCGGTTGTAGAGGCCAGTCGGGGAGTCGACCGTTGAGAGCCGAATGGCCGCATCTCTGGTTCGACGCTGGACACGGGCCAGGACCATGCCCGAGTAGGAGAGCAGGACGAGCGCGGCAAGGTTGACGCCGACGCGGGTCAGTGTATCGGTGTCCATCGGCCCCGCGAGTGACGCGACGGCATAGACTCCCATGGTTTCGAGCGTGAGTATCAACGCAACCGTCGGGGAGGCAATCAGCGCCGCGCCACCAGCGAGCAACGGAAGCAGAAAGAAGAACGGGCTGGTCGTCTCGCCGGTGAGCAGGACGAGCATCGTCAGGAAAACGATCGCGGCACTGCCCTCGAGAACGATGCGCGCCGGTCCCAGGTTGCCCGTCGGCATCAGCTCGTGAACTACAAGGACGAAGCTGCCGGCGAGGATCAACGTGGCGAAGATCTGCGGCTGGACCGGGCGCCACTGTCCGCTGACCGAGACGACCAGGATGACGATCAGGATGAACGACCAGGTCAGGATTCGGACCGCTCGGTCGTATATGTCGACGGCAAAGCCGCCGTGCAGAACCTCGTCGAACTCGTCGTCCGGGGGTCGCATTCCTCCCTTGGCCAGCGCGTTGGCTCGAGTGCCAGGCCCGGGCTCTCGAACGAGCAGACGAACTGAAGGATAAGCGGGCGTGCCCGCCATCTGCGCCGTCTCTTGGTCTTCGTCGGAACGCAGGTCTATCGGCCCGCGCTCTATCTCGAGGAAACGGCCGGCCAAGGGACCCCGACCCGCCAGCGCAGCCACGATCGAGACGGCCATAACCGCCAGCGCGACTATGGCCGCCGCCAGGATCCACAGAACAGGTTCCACGGCTATTTGGGCCCCGATTCGGGCTCGGCAAGTGAACCAAGCGCACCGACCCGGGTTCCATCTTAGTGCCACATGAGAGCATGGGTCGGCCCTCAAGCCGGTCCTGTTGACTCGCGGCAACGTCTGGGCGATCGGGCGAAAGGGCGTTGGGGAGCGGTCTGCCGCGGTTAGCTTCGGATCGGGCCTATCGGCAGGTTACCGGCGGTCGGCGGTCACGATGCGAGCCGAGCCCCCGGCGGGGGCGTTAGCATCTCCGCGATGGCGCCGACAAAACGCGACCGCGAGCGAATCGAGAAGTTGACTGCCGCCCTCGAGGCCGAGTGTGGGCCGGCCCCCGATTCGGCTGGCGTCGAGATTGTCCGGGCCCCTGGTCGCGTGAACCTGATCGGCGATCACACGGAGTACAACGAGGGCTTCGTCCTGCCGGCCGCCATTGGGCTCGAAACGTGGCTGGCGTTCCGAAGACGTTCGGACGGCCACGTACGGATGGCCGAAATCGACTCGCGCGAGCGGTGTTCGTTCTGGATCGACGACCTCGCACCCGGCCGCGGTGTTGCCGTCGCGGGAACGGTCACTGCCCGCGCGGCCAGACCGTCGGCTCGGTGGACGGATTATGTAGCCGGCACCGCGTGGTCGCTGCGCGAAGCCGCGGTGCCTATCCGCGGCTTCGACGGTGTCTTCGACTCCGCGATCCCGATCCGGTCCGGACTTGGGCCGGCGGCGGCTCTCGAGCTCGCCTCCGCGCTGGCACTGCTCGGCGGCGCCGGAATCCTCGCCGGGCCGGCACTCGCGGCGCTGGCTCAGCGGGCAGAGCTCGAATACGTCGGCGTCAACTGCGGAATAGCGGACCAGTTCGCGTGCGCCGCCGGCCGCCAAGGCAAGGCGCTGCTCCTCGACTGCCGTTCCCTCGACACGCGCTACGTGGCTCTCCCGTTTGGGTTGCGTGTCGTGGTTTGCGACACGGGTGCGAATTCCGAGTTGCCCATCTCGGTCTATGACACGCGCCGCGCCGAGTGCGCTCGGGCCGTGGCCCTGCTGGCCGAACGGATTCCGGGGTTGTGCTCCCTGCGAGACCTGGATGTCCGATCACTGCGCCGCTACCGCACCCTTCTGCCTGAGAACGTGGCCAGGCGTGCCGAGCACGTGATCTCGGAGAACGCCAGAGTCGTGGCCGCGACGGCGGCGTTAGCGTCGGGCGATCTGGACGAGCTTGGTCGACTCTTTGTCGAGTCACACGACTCGTTGCGCGACCGGTATGAAGTGAGCTCCCCGGCTCTGGACGCGATGGTCGAAGTGGCCAGGTCTGTCCCCGGTGTGGTCGCGGCCCGAATGACCGGTTCAGGCTACGGGGGCTGCACTGCCAATCTGGTGCTTGCTGACGCCGTGCCCGCGCTCCGGGCGGCGGTCAGCCGCGAGTACGCCCGCCGGACCGGGCTGCGGGGCCGCGCGTATCCCGTGACGATCGTCGACGGGGCGGGCTCGCTGGTGGCCGCCTGATGGGCCTGCCCCGGCCCGTCCAACCGACCCGAGAGCGTCCGGCTGGCGCGGCAGGCCACCGCGAGCGCTCGCAACTCTCAGGTAGCTGGGTCCGCTGCCGCGAAGCCCGACGCGGCGGGCGTTCCATCGCGATGCTGCCCGTGCTTTCTGTCGGACGGAGTTCCGCAGTTCGACGTGTGTCGCGAGATTCGGGTGGCCGAGGTTTCGCAGGGCAGGCGCTCGAGGCGGGCTTATCCGGGCGGGTCCGACCGGGGACGCCGTCCAACCGGGTGCCATCCTATCGGGTATTGCAGTCCCCCATGAACCGGCGTAGCTTGATGTGGTCCCGTTCGCGCCAGGGATCTCCGGAGGCACGATGCAGGCAGCGATGGCGGCTAAAGGTTCGCGACTCGTTCGCGGTGAAGGCGGGACTGTCCCGCACACGGCCGACCCAATTCGCGTCGCATTCAACCTTGAGTGGAGACCCCGCTCCGGGAACCTCAGCGGTGACACTCGCGCTGGCCTGGCCGCGCGGTAGGGGCCGATGCCCCTGTCGCGACGCATCCCGCCGGGACCGGTGCGGAGTCGCGCCGGTCTTGTGCTATCCGGGGTCCGTGACCTCGAGGTAGTTGGCCCTGGCGATCCCGCCCAGAAAGCGCGCCGACCGCTTGGGAGTTCGCTCCTGCGTGGCCCGGTCGACGGCGATGAGGCCGAACTGCATGGCGTAACCGAGCGCCCACTCGAAGTTGTCGAAGGCGCTCCAATGAACGTAGCCACGCAGAGGGATACCCTCGCCCAGGACTGCGTGAAGGGCCTTCAGGCCCTCGGTGATGAACTCGACGCGTTCCGCGTCGTTGGCCGTGGCGACGCCGTGCTCCGTGACCACTATCGGCTTGCCCGGCAGGAGTTCGGCCGCTCGACGGACCGTCGCAGCCACTGCCTCGGGCCGGAACTCGTAGCCCATCTGCGTGCGCCGGATGCCGTCTCGGGCATCGACGGTGGGGTTGCCGCCGGTCTGGCGTCCGACCGTCTGCGACACGACCAGCTTCTCGATGGGATCGACCGCGAGGGCGGCCTTCGCCAGCCAGCCGATGGGTCTGGGCATGTCCAGCCGGGCGCGAGTGTAGGTCTGGACACCGACGAAGTCGTCCTCCTTCGATGCTTCGAGGTAGATGTCTTCACCCATGCGCCGCGCGTACTCCATCGCCGGTCGACCGCCGGCGTTGGACTCCCACTCCTGCATCGAATGGGTCTGCCCGACGTGAGCGCCCGGGCGGAACTCCTTGACGGCCGCGCGTGCCCGCCGATGACCCTGGATCAGACCGCGCGCCGCCCGCTTCCAGTTGGCCAGGCCGTGTGTCCCGGGCGGGAAGCCTAGGGCACCCATGTAGCCGCCGAAGGCAACGACGCCCGGCTCGTTGATCGTGCAGTACCAGTCGACAGCTTCGCCGAGGGCTTCAACTGCGCGCCGGACGTAGCGCTCGAAGAGGGCCGGTGTCGCCTCCGCCAGCCAGCCGCCCTGCTTCGCGACCCAGATCGGCAGCGTGAAGTGGTTGAGCGTGACCATCGGGACGAGCTTGCAGTTGCGGACGGCAGCAACCATGCGGCGGTAGTGCTCGAGCTGGGTCTCGTCGAAGACGCCCTCGCTCGGCTCGATGCGGGCCCACTCCACTGAGAAGCGGTAGGTGTTGAAGCCCAACCCGGCGAGCGTCTCCACGTCGCGTCCGTAGCGGTTGTAGTGGTCGATCGCGGCGCCGCTCGGCTCTTTGCATGGAGTGCCCGGTTTCAGTTCCCATTCCCACCAGTCGCTGTTGGAGTTGCCGCCCTCGACCTGATGCGCGGCCGTGGCGGTTCCCCAGAGAAAACCGGGTGGAAACGCGAGCTCAGCCATGGTCCGCAGGATAGCGACTGTACGCGGCGTCTTTCGGCTGCGGCACCGTTCCCTCGCGCACTCGAATCGATCCAGTCGAACCCGGCCTGGCGCCGGCCCTCAGGCGTTCTTCGCCTTGATCAGCGCCGCCTCGAGGCCGGCGACCTTGTCGAGCAGCTCGTTGATCGCGTGATCCTGCTCCATCAGGTGCGCCTGGATCTGCCCGGCCTCGTGGAAGGTGGCATCGGCATCCTGGTACGTCATGTCGGCCCGCTTGTCGGAGGCTCGGGAGAGGATGTTCTGGCCGACCATGATGACCGAGAGCATGACCAACTGGATGAACGTCTGGCTGACCCACTGGATGAGCAGGAGCGGGCTGCCGGTAGCCGATGGCAGCGCGACAAGGGCGAGGCACGCGAAGGCGTAGGCGCACCACATCGTGCCCACGACTGTGGTGAGGATCAGGGCGACCCGGCCGTTGAACCCGACGTGCTCGTCCGTCGTCTTCGGCGGTCCCGACTCCTTGCGCTTGGCGATGTGCGGATGCGGGACGTGCTGGAAAGTGACGCTCATGGCTTCCCTCCTGACGGGCAAACGTGACCGACTGGCGCCGCGCCCTGCCTATGATGCGCGACCGCGGCTCGAACGGCGAAGACAGGCCAGATTGCGGTCGTTCTTGCATAGTCCCGTATCCGGCGGCCGCGTGTCTATCAGGTTGCCGGTTGTCTCAGTCAGCCAGGAGGCGGAGCATCCGTCGTTGACTTCGTTTGGCGCGGCCGGCTGGGCCCTACACGACGACCGCTTCGATCCCGAGCATCTGCGCGAGATCGAGCAGCTGTTCCGTCCAGCGACCCTGAGCCGCAGCCATGTGATGCGGAGCGCCCGCCGCGCACCATTCGTTGCACCACTCGTCTATGGGGAGCGTCCCGTGGCGGAAGAGCGTCTGCGGTGCCGAGATGGGGCGGGGAGGGAACGGCAGGAACTCGCCCTCGGAGATAACGAACCGCCACCGGTTCTCGCCCGTTGTCACGAGGGCGAGATTGGTAACCGGCCCGCTTTGGTAGGCGAACTCGAAGCCGGCGCCGAACCCGTGGACCCCGTGGTAGTAGATGGAGTGCTTGACCTTGACCTCGCCGGGCGTGGCCAGGGCGGGGTTGCCGTGGCCGTCATGCGAGAACATGACGGCGTTGTTCTCGAAGTCGATGACGTAGTTCTCGACGGTGGTCGCCTGGCCTGCGAACTCCTGGAGGATGAGCTGTGCGACGGCGCAGTTCACGTCACCCTCGGGGGCAGCCGGGATCCCGATCTCGCACAGGCGGCCGGTCCCGTAAGACGGAATGATGCCCACTCGTGGGTCGGTCAGCCACACCTGGTCGAACGCCGTGAAAGCATCGAACCCGCCGTCTCGCACGGTCAACTCGATCGCGAGCGCCAGACGTACCGACCGCTCGAACAGCGCGGGCTCCATGGCGACGTCGTATCGAGCGCGTTCGGCCGCAATGGTCGAATCCACATCGGACTGCGGGATCTCACCGAACCGGACCGCTATCTTCTCCGGCTCGAGCGGCCACACGATGGGTCCGATGTCCTGGCGGAGCGAGAGTCCGTCGAGCATGAGATCGGTCATGCCCTCGAAGGGATGGCCCACGAGCGCGACTCGGGCCGTGCGGAGGCGGCGGCGGACGGCTGCCGCGGCGATTACGTCCCGCACCTTCCGTCTGCCGTCGGGGTCGTCGAGGCGCGAAGTGACCATGGTGAAGTCGCGGCCGGTCCTGAGCAGCACGGCCGTCAGCTCGGGGACGCCCGCCATACCCGAGTTGAGCATCACCACGTCGAAGTCATCGCTCTCGCCGAGACGGGATATCTTCTGGGCGTTCCAGACGAGGACCGGTGCGGTGGTGTCGATCAGGACTCGGGCCGGCACTGCGCCCTTCGTATAGGCGAGCTCCATCGCCACGATGATGTCTACGTCCTGCGAGTTGAAGAGACGCGCCGCAGCCGCGGCATGTCTCTCCTCCTCCACGAGGCCGGCGTGGATGACATCCCCGTACTCGCCAAGTATGTCGGCGATGCCCTGAGCGGCGGCTGTCGCTGCGGGCCGCATATGGGCAGTCTTGTTGTAGTCGTCCTCGAGGAGCGCCATCACGAGGAGGCCGATCTTCGCTCTCACCGCCATAGGTTCACCTTCTGCTTTCGTCTGGCTGGCACCGATTCTGAGGTCGATTGTGACAGGCGCGGCCCGTCAACCGGTTGCGTGGAAGAGCGGGCGAAGCGCGTCGAAGAGTCGCAGGTAGCGCGCATAGGCCTCGTCATAGACCGGGCGCAAGGCGACAGTGGGCTCGTATCGGCCGAGCGTTTCGATCATCGCCGCACCGGCCTCGGCTAGATCCCGGAAGGTGTCCGTGGCGACTCCGGCGAGCATCGCGTCGCCCCGAACCGCAGCATCTTCGCCCTGAAGCGTTACGACGGGCAGTCCGCAGACATCCGCCTTGATCTGGTTCCAGAGGGCGCTGCGAGCGCCGCCTCCGTGGGACCGGATTTCGGAGGCCCCGGCTCCGACGCCGGCGAGCAACTCCAGGTTCCGCCTGAGCATGAACGCGACGGCCTCGAGGACGGCTCTCACGAAGTGGGGTTTTCCGTGGCGCAGAGTGAACCCGTAAAAGACCCCGCGGGCCTCCGGGTCGTATTCCGGGCTGAACGCTCCCATCAGATGGGGCAGCATCGTCAAGCCTTCGGCCCCGGGTGGAGCCTGGGCGGCCAGCTCCGTCAGCAGGTCGTATGCGCTGCGGCCGTCCCGGGCCGCCAGGGCCACTTCCTCGCCGCCGAACTGGTCACGAAACCACGTCAGGGCCATCCCGCCGGTGGGGCAGACCGGACAATACAGGTACCGGTTCGGTGCGGAGTGGACGTAGACCGGCGTTTGGCCGGTCAGGTCCAGGCCGTGGCGATCGACCGAGGCCTGTAGCGTCAAAGCGCCGCCGGTGCTCTCGGATACGACCCCGCCGTCGATATTGCCGACACCGACGGCGCCGGTGCACTGGTCCATCCCGCCGGAAACGACCCGCACGGTGGACGGCAGGCCGAGCGCCCTCGAGGCGGCCGGGGAGAGGGTCCCCACGACGGATCCGGGCCGGACGATCTCGGGGAGGTGCCCGGGCTCGATCCCGATCGCCTCGAGCATTGGACCCCACCAGCCATGGTCGCGGATGTCGTAGAGCAGCGACGTGCAGTTGACCGCGCCGTCGGTCACGAACCGGCCCGAGAGCCGGTGAAGGATGAAGTCCTCGACCAGGAGGAATCGTCGCGCATGCGCGAACACGTCGGGTTCGTTCCGGCGCCACCAGAGGATCTTGCAGGCGGTCCAGGTCGGGTTTATGGACGGGATGCCAGTGCGTTCGTAAACTGCCGCGTCTCCGAACCGCTCCGCCAGCCATCGCGCCTCCGCCCCGGCCCGGTTGTCAAGCCAGACGAGAGCAGGACCAAGCGGTCTGCCGACGGCATCGACCGGGATGACCGTTTCGCCCTGGCTGCTGACCGCGATGGCTGCGAGTTGGGCCGGGTCCGCGCCCGAAACCGCGAGGGCCCGGCGGATGGCGGTCACGGTCGCCGACCAGTACGTCTCGGGGTCGAGCTCGGCCCGGTCGGGCGTTGGATGGTCGATTCGGTACTCATCCGCGGCGGTCGCCAGGCGGCGCCCCGACTCATCGAAAAGGCCGGCCTTGACCGAGGTCGTCCCCACATCCAGACCGAGCAGAATGGTCATCGCGAGCCGAGCCGCGTTTCAGGCCAGCCCGTGCTTCGCAGCGGCCGCCGCCGGCTCCGCGCCGTTCTTGACGACCTCCTGGAGCGCCTCGAGGAATCGCTCCGGGCTGCGTGCCTGGATCACGTTCCGGCCAAAGACCACGCCTCGGGCGCCGTCTCGGATGGCCGTCGCGGCAAGCTCGAGCGCGTCGACCTCATGCGGCAGCTTCCTCGAACCGAGGGCCAGTATGGGCACCGGCGTCGAGCGAACGATTTCGGCAAAACGCTCGCCGGTGTGGAAGGTTTTGACCATGTCGGCACCAAGTTCGGCGGCGATCCGGCAGCCGATCGAGATCTGCTCGTGCCGTTCCTCGGGCGCGATGTCCTCGTGACCGGCCGGATAGACCTCGCCGATGATCGGGACACCGACCTCGCGCTTCTCCGCCACGCAACGAGCGGTCTGAGCCACGTTCTCCGCGTCGACGGCCTCCGAGCCCGTTTTGATAGACATGCCGACGAGCACGATGTCCGCCCCAAGCGACACCGCCTGCGCCGCGGAGATCATCGGCACGCTCCGGCTCTCTTTGTAGTCCCACTGGGTGGCGTATTGCGTGCCCCAGTTGAGGCGGAGGATCAGCGCGGGTGCGCCGCGGTGCTCGAAGACCGACCGGACATGGGAAACCATACCCGGGCTGAGCAGGATCCCGTCGGCTCCGCGAAGTCGATCCACGATCGGAGCGAGGTTCTCGAAGCCCGGGCGTGGCCCGTTGTAGAGGCCGTGGTCAATCGCCACGATCACGATATTCTGCCCACCGTCGAAGAGGCGCTGGAGCCTGATCGACTCGCCCGTCGACACCCTGAACCCTCCTTCGGATCTGCTGGCGACTACCAGGGGCCTCGTTGCTGTCGCCGTTGCTCGCTGCTTGCGCGAACCGCCAGGCGCGGCTACCGCGTTGCCACAGAATGATCGAAAGACTAGCACAAGGCGTCCAGTCTGGTTCATCATCTTGTGTTTCGTGCTCGTTTGGTGATCAGAAGGCGCCACTTATGCCCGCAGTTTGCCCGTACGAGCCCTCTGCCGGCCACTTGAAGTTGTGGTGGGCGCCCGATTGACGCTCGTACTCCGCACGAATACACTCCGTCCGAGCACAATGGATGCTCGCTTCACGCTCGACCGCTAGGGAGGACCGGGCTGGCCCGCCAACGCGGTGATTCGTCGCCCGTCCTCGCAACGTCCGCGTCGCGGCCGGGCCCACGGGAGGAAGAAGGATCCGATGGTGTACCGAAGATTCGCCGCGGTGGCCCTGGCCAGCGTGGTCGCAGCCAGCCTCGTCGCCGGTTGCAGCAGCAGCTCGAGTACGGCCCCAGCTGCAAACGGGTCCGGTGCCGGGACGGCACCTGTGACTATCAGCCTGTGGCACAACTACGGGACCGAGTCCAACGCCACGGCGACCGAAAACCTGGTCAAGGCCTATGAGGCCCTCCACCCGAACGTCACGATCCAGGTGGTGAGCCAGCCTGCGAACAACTACTTCGACTTGCTGACGGCAGCCGCCATTTCGAAGACCGGGCCCTGCCTCGCGACTCAGTGGACCGGCCTGTTCACGCTCCAGAACGAGAGCTACCTCGAGCCGCTCAACAGCTACATCCCCATGGCCACCCTGAACCAATTCAAGGGCATCGAGTGGGGATCGAACAACTTCAACCCGGCCGACGGCGTGTATACCGTGCCGCTCGAGATGCAGACGTACAACGGGTTCTACAACAAGGCACTCTTCGCCAAGGCCGGGATTACGACTCTACCGACCGACTGGACTGAGCTGATGGCCGATGCCAAGCTGCTCAAGGATGCGGGCATTCAGCCCTTTGTGTACGGCACCGGCGCCCAGGGCCTCACCGCCGGGTTCTACCCGTTCTACGACCTCAGCTACATGATGATGTTCCTGCCCGTCGCCGACTGGCAGAAGCTCTACACCGGTGCCCTGCCGTGGACCGACCCGACGATCAAGGCGCAGCTCGACAAGTGGGTGGCGCTGTATCAGGACGGGTACACGAACCAGGACGTCCTGAATGACACTGAATCCTGGCAGCAGTTCCTCGCGGGTGATGCTGCGATGACTATGGAAGGAACTTGGGCGATTTCAGCCGCCGAGCAGGCGCTCGGATCCAACGTTGGCGTCTTCGTCCCGCCGTTCAGCGATCAGCCGATCAAGGGCATCGTCGAATTCCCCGGTGATGGCTTCGCAATGACCAATTACTGCCCGAACAAGGCAGTCGCAGCGGACTTCCTTGCATACATGGCCACCCCCGAAGCCCAGAGCATCATCAACGCTGCCGGTCTCATCCCCGCCATCCAGGGGATGACGACCACCGACCCGCTTGCCCAGGACCTCCTGAGCTATGCGGCGACCAAGGGCTACACCCGCTATCCGATGATCGACAACGTGATCCAGCCTGAAGTGCAGTCTGTCGCGAGCACGGTGCTTGTCGCCGCGTTCGCCGGAACGATGTCGACCCAAGATGCGCTGCAGAAGATGCAGGACGCGCTGATGGCATTGCCGGCCGATCGCAGATCGGCGACTAGCTACCAGTAGATCACACACTGTCAGTCGGGCCATCGACGATGGCCCGACTGACATCTCCAGAGCGAGGCAGCGGACCAGTGAGCAAGACACCGGCACGGCGCGGGCAGCTGGCTCGGGCACGCCGGCGAGCTGGCATCGTCTTCAGCCTTCCGGTAGTCCTCCTCGTGACGGGCTTCCTCGCCATTCCGATCGTGCAGACGTTCTACTACAGCTTCACGACCTGGAATGGCATCACGTCCACCTGGATCGGCACCGACAATTACCGTCAACTATTCGCCGACTCGACCTTCTGGCAGGTGGTGTCGAACAATGCGATCCTGCTGGCCTCGATTCCTCTGGCGATCCTGATCCCGTTGATGGTCGCCTTCCTGCTCAATGAGCACGTGCTCGGCTGGCGCTTCTTCCGCTCGGCCTACTTCCTGCCGACCGCGATCTCGTGGGTCGTCATCGGTATGGTCGCAATCCGCTTCTTCGCCTCGGAAGGGATCCTCAATAGCACTCTGGAGACAATCGGACTGGGCGGAATCCACACAGACCTTCTGTCGAGTAACTCGACGGCGATCCTCGCCGTCATCATCACGTTCATCTGGTCTGTCTTCGGGACGAACACGATCATATTCATCACTGGCATGGCGACTCTCGACCGAGAGATCTATGAGGCAGCGCGCGTCGACGGCGCAGGCGCCTGGTCCACGCTCTTCTATGTGACTATCCCGATGCTGATGCGCTTTATCCAGTTCGCGTTCATCCTCACGGTGATCACTGCCTTCACTGCGCTGTTCAGCCTGATCTTCATCATGACCCAGGGCGGTCCAGGTTTCGCGACCACAACTCTGGAGTTCTTCGTGTTCGAAAAGGGCTTCAACACGGGCGTGTTTGGCCTGGCGGCGGCGATCGGCGTGGTTCTGTTCGCGGTCGTCTTCGTGATCTGGCTGGCCCAATTTCGCGTATTTCGCAGTCAGTCGGACTGAGGGCCCCTGATGGATCAGGCCAGACGCAAGCTGAATAGAACGGCAATCTTCATCATCCTCTCGCTGCTCGTCGTCGTCATGCTCTTTCCATTCGTATTCATGGCGCTGACGTCCTTCCGATCATATCAGCAGTACCTTACCGGCTCGGGGTTCTCCCTGGACAGCTGGAATACGCTCTTCACCGTTATCCCCGTCTTCCAGGAGTTGCTGAACTCGACCGTGGTCACGCTCGGGGCGGTGGCGATCATCCTGCTCGTTAGCTCGACCGGCGGTTTTGCCTTTGCCAAGCTGGGCTATCCCGGGTCGAGCGTCGTCTTCCTGCTCATGCTGTCGGGGATGATGGTGCCGGTCCAGTCCATCATCCTGCCGGAGTTCGTCAACATCAGCCATATCGGCTGGGTTAACCAGTACCAGGGCGCGATCATCGTGTACGCGGCGCTCGGGGCGCCATTCGCGACCTACCTGATGACGACGTACTTCCGGAGCGTATCGACCGAACTCATCGAGGCTGCGGTGATAGACGGCGCCTCCTACTGGCAGATCTTCATACGCGTCATGTTGCCGCTGGCTACACCGGCGCTAGTCACGGTCGGGGTGCTCCAGTTCATCCAGATCTGGGACGACCTCCTCATCGGGCTGCTGTTCCTTCAGACTCCGGAGGTGCGGACCATCACGGTTGGGCTGGCGACCTTACAGAGTTCTCGGATGGTGAACGTTCCCGCACTGATGGCCGGATCCCTGGTGAGCGCCCTGCCAGCGATCATCGTCTACCTGATCTTCCAGAGGCACCTTGTGCGTGGCCTGACGATGGGGATGGGCAAATGAGGGGCGTTCTGCCGGAGGCGATGCGCGCAACGACGGGGGCGCGTGAGCGGCGCGCACGGATCGTCGAGCTCGTCGCGGAGCAGGAAGAGGTCGAGGTCTCCGCGCTAGCCGGGTGTTTCGGAGTCAGTGAAACCTCCATCCGTCGCGACCTGGCGGTTCTCGAGGCCCGCGGCCGACTCAAGCGCGTCCATGGCGCCGCGATCTCAGTCCAGGTCGCCGCGCGCTCCACGGTGGTTGCGACAAAGATGCACGAGCATACAGAGGAGAAGAGGCGGATCGGCGCCGTGGCCGCGAGCCTCATAGATCCTGGCAGCGTGGTCCTGTTCGACTCCGGAACAACGATCGCGCAGGTCCCTGCGCACCTTTCAGCCCAGCTGCGTTCGGCCAATGCGTTCACCGCCGTGACGCATTCTCTACTGGTCGTCCAGGAGGTTGCCACCGGCGAGGGTCCGAGCCTGCTCTGCCTGGGCGGGCTCTTCCTCCCCGATTACCAGGCCTTCGTGGGGCCGCAGACGGTGTTGAGCCTGAAGGGGTTCTCGGCGGACGTGGCCTTCGTCGGCTGCGACGGCCTGACTCTCGAAGACGGGATCACGACGCCTCATGTCCTGATTGCCGAGGTTGGGGCCACGATGGCGGGCCGCGCCAGAAGGGTCGTGGCGCTGGCCGATTCGTCGAAACTCGGCCGCAGCGGTTTCACGACGATCATCCCTCTCTCCCAGGTCGACCTTCTGATCACCGACGTCGGCGCTCCGCCCGAACTGGTCGCCAGGATTCGCGCCGCGGGAGTGGAGGTCATCCTCGCGTGAGCGCTCGGGTCATCGATGGCTGGAGCCTCAATGGCATTCCCGCCCTGATCCTGGAGAACGCGGCACTTCGGGTCGCGGTGCTGCCGGAACTCGGCGGACACGTTCCGGAGCTGGTCGACAAGGCGGCCGACCGCAACCTCCTCTGGTCCAACCATCGGACGTCCCCGCGACGGGCGCCGTATGGAGCCAATTTCGACGATTGGTGGTCGGGCGGGTGGGACGAGATCTTCCCAACCGGAGACCGGGCCGAACTTCATGGCGAACCGCTCCCCTACATGGGCGAGCTCTGGTCCGTACCGTGGAGCGCGACGGCCGGAATGGCCGAGGGGCGCGCCTGGATCGAGGCGGCGGCGTTTGGAACGATCGCACCGGCGCGCCTCGAGCGGACGATGGAGCTGCGGGGCGACGAGCCCGTGCTTCGAGTGCGCTACCGGCTGACGAATCTCGACTATCGGCCGCTCCCGTTCCTCTGGGGGATCCACCCGTGTTTCGCCGTGACGCCGGCCCACCGCATCGACCTGCCGGCCGTGCAGATGCTCGTGGGAGTCTCTTCCGGACCAGTGATGGGCGAGGTTGGCGCTTCGTACGCCTGGCCCGACCAGCCCGATTCAGCCGCCCCGAACGGAACCCGCGATGCGCGCCGAATCCTGGCGGCTTCAGTGGCCGTCTTCGGCGGTCATTGGGCTACCGACCTGCGGGAAGGATGGCTGGCCCTCACCGATTCGGCAACCCGGCGCGGGGTTGCCCTCGCGTTCTCCCGCGACGTCTTTCCGTACGCCTGGCTGTGGCAGGTCTACGGGGGATGGCGGGGCCACTACCACCTTTGTCTTGAGCCGTGGACGGGCTATCCCATGGAGCTTCAGCAGGCCGGGGCGGCCGGCCGCACCCGTGCCCTGGCGCCCGGCGAGTCGCTCGAGACGGAGACCGCGTTCGTGCTGTTCGACGGGCTCGAGCGTGTGACTTCGGTCGAGCGGGAGAGCGGTGGTTTCCGAGTTCGTTGAACTGGCGGGACGGCCGAACACGACCCGGCTCGGGACCCGGCCGGGCGTCCATCTGCGCAAGAGCCAGCCGCTCACCAAACGGCTCGCATCCCCCGGAATCCGTGACTGAGGGGCGAACGTGTACAAGGGGATCCGTCTCCAGAAGCCTCTTTTCGAGATAGGCCTCAAGGGCTATCTCTACGGTGAGGCCGCCGTCCGCCTGGCGGTAGAAGCCGACCGAGTCAGCGAAGAGTGCGGGGTGGGCGTCATCTTCGACCCGCAGTACGTCGATATCCCGGCGATCGCGCGGGCCACGCAGCACCTCTTCGTGTTCTCGCAACACATGGACCCGGTGGAGGTCGGCCGGGGGGCGGGGATGGTGTTGCCCGAGGCCCTCAAGGAGGCCGGAGCCGTCGGGACGATGCTCAACCACTCGGAGCGGAGGATGACGCTGGCCGAGATCAGCGGCGCGATCAAGCGCGCCGACGAAGTCGGCCTCGTCACTATGGTCTGCACCGATTCGCCGGAGGAGGCTGCCGCGGTCGCCCAGCTCGGTCCGAACATCGTCCTTGCCGAGCCGCCCGAGCTGATCGGCGGCGATAGATCGGTCGCGAGCGAGATGCGCGGGTTCGTCGAGCGGACGATCGATCTGGTCGGCCGGATCAACCCTGAGATCGTCGTCATGTGCAGCGCCGGAATCAGGACGCCCGAGGACGTCGCGGCCATGGTCGCGCTGGGGGTTGGAGCGACAGGGTCCACGAGCGGCATCCTAAAGGCGGAGGATCCGGTTGGGCAGATGCGGGCCATGATCCGGGCCATGAAAGCAGCCTGGGAACAGCTGCACCCAAGTTGATGCCGTATCTGGTGAAAGGGACGCTCGCCCTGCCTCGGTTTGTTGGGCTGTCGCTCGCAAGAACCACAAGAGAGGAGCTACCGGGTTGACTGTCTTCCACAACGCGATCGAGGTTCGCAGCCACCTCCACAAGCCGATGTTCCACGATGTCACGGACGCTGCCAGGGCCGCCCTCGCCCAATCGGGAATCCGAAACGGCACGATCACCGTGTACTCGGCCCACACGACGTGCAGCGTGATCATCCAGGAGGAATCGCACGACACGCTGTACGACGGGACAAAGCATCTGCTTCAGGACATGCTCGATCGCCTGGAAGTCCTGGCGCCGACCTGCCGGCGTGAGGGTCAGTACCTGCACCCGGGCCCGGAGCACATCAAGCATGCCGTGGAGGACCTTGGAGAAGAGGCGGTCTGGAGCCTGAACACGGACGCCCACATCCGATCCGCCTTGATCGGCCGATCGGAGACGATCCCGATAATCGACGGCAAGATCGAGCTCGGCCAGTTCGGCCAGATCTACTTCGTAGACTTCGACGGCGTGCGGGACCGCGTCCGAACGGTCCACTTCCAGCTGCTCGGCGAGTAGAAGCCGCGGCGCGCGGAGTGCGCGCCGTCGCGGAACAACCGGTCGGGCTCGGCTACCGTCGACTCGCCCCGAAGGTGCGCCGGGCGGCGATCTGCGTTCAGCCGACGCAGTCCAGCCGGTCGGGCGTAGGAAGCAGTCGGTCCGTTCCTACGGCTCGCGACGACGCGCTTCGCCGTCCGTCGGACGGGTCGGCTCGGTGGTCGGCCCGTCCTCGCCGGTGGGTCCATCGATCTGCTCGGCGGGGATCTGCCATTCGTCCCCCGGACCGGGCTCCCCGGGCCCTACGCTCAAGCTATTCATGGGCGTTAGGATTCCGCCCCCGTAATCGCCCCCCGGCGAAAGAAACAGGCCAAGGTTCTTCTCGGCTACTCGCCTCTTGTTGCTCCCCTCAGATTGCCTCGATGCTGTGTGGCCAGGACTGCCTCGAACCGGGTCACGACGGTTCGCTACACGTACTAGACTTGTCTGCGCCCCATTCGGTTCAGCGCCCGTGAACATCGTCGTCGCAGCGCCGGTCGGTACGGCCGAAGCTTGTCGAACCGGCTGGGAAGCGAAGTCATCTTCCGCTCGTTCTCCACCGGCGGAAGAAGGGTTGGTCGGGGCGGTGGGATTCGAACCCACGATCTCGTGCTCCCAAAGCACGTGCCTTGCCGCTAGGCCACACCCCGACGTGTTTCCAGCGTGAATATCTTACGATACTCACACGGTCGTCCAGCATCCTCGCTAACGGCACTTCGCGTGGTCGAGGCTCGTCACCTCGCCGCGTTCAACCCCCTGTGCCCCCTTCCGGTTTAGCACACGCCGACGACGCCAGTCAGGACTGAAGAAAACGGTGCTCCGACTCTGCGAAGAAGGCCGCTGAGAGGCGTTCGAACTCCTCCGCCGTTAGGCGAATCCGGTCGCCAATATTGAGCTTCACGACGGATTGATCAGGAATGTACTTGACTACATTGTTTCCTCGCAGGATCCCAGCGTTGTTCATCACGGAGTCGCAAATCATCTCGACTTCATGGAGCGGGTTGCCGTCCTTGCCTGCCATCGTTCGGAGCCTATGTACGAAGTGGCGGTCGAGGACCAGGGTCATGTTATTGAAGAACAGTCCTTCGAAGTCTCCCAGCGCAGACTGGGCTGTCTTGTCGATTGTCTCGCTTGTGCGGACACCAACAAACTTCTTGTACGCGGCGAGCTGCATTTCAACGGCAGACCTGGCGTGGTCGAATTCTTCCTGCGTGTAATCCTTTCGACCGAGCATATTGGGACCTCCGTTGATCTAGTGCTAACTCTGTGACTTTGGGTGGAGCAGAGGCGGCAAGAGCGCCCAGCAGCGGAAGACCAAGAAGAGTACAGCGACCTGATGGATCACGCCTGGCCGGGAGGCGCTCCGGGGCTCGGCACGCGACCATAGCCGTGAGCTGCAACGCGGTGAACGAACCACGCGTGGCACTGCACGAGCGGGTTGTTCCACACAGCTGACTGGCTGGCGTGCTGCGGTCGACGGTGGTCGCGAACCGGACACCAATCGGTGCCTTCACCGCTCGGCCCGCCGCGCTCAGAACTGCCTCAGCTCCACCGCTTATCGCCAGGCGGCTCCCGAAGCATGTGCGTTAGCCACTACGACACACCCCGAGCGGCGCCAATCATGCGGCCTCGAGCGAGCGCGCCGTTTCCTCCGATCAAGCCGCGGCGAGAACTGGTTGGCTGCGCCGACGACCGGGCGGCTGGGGCGTCCGGCTCTGCTACTCTCCAGATCCACCGACGAAGCTACGTCCGCCTAGCTCGGACGCCTGAGGAGCCGCCAGAGAGATCGGCCAGGGCGCGCCGGAAGGCTTCGAAGGCCCTGTCGTCGAACATCACGAAAACCGCTCGTTCGACCGTTCCGGCTGATGCCAGGCCATCGCCGACGGACCGCAGGGCGACTGCGGCCGCCAGATCCAGGGGGTAACCGTAGACGCCGCAGCTGATGGCCGGGAAGGCGACGCTTCGCGCGCCGGCCTCGTCGGCCAGGCGAAGTGCGGTCTGATATGCAGACCGCAGGTGAGCCTTCTCTTCGGCCCGGCCGCCTCTCCAGATCGGGCCCACGGCGTGGATAACCCAGCTGACGCCGCGCTCGGCCAGCCGGCCGGACGCCGTGATCACGGCACTTCCGGTCGGGCAGCCTTGATAGCGCGATCTCAATTCGGCCATCAGCTCCGGCCCGGCGGCGCGGTGGATCGCCCCGTCCAGCCCCCGCCGCCCGCGAGCTCCGAGTTGGCTGCGTCCACTATCGCGTCGACTCGAACGAGGGTGATGTCGCCCCGTTCCAGCTCAATCGTCGCCGGCGTTCTGCCCGAACGCCCGACGGTCAACTTCAAGGTCTCGCTCACCAGTACAGGATGACGCTTCTGTCGCGGCAGGCCTCGATGCCTGGCTCGGAAGCCGCGCCTGAGTCGCTGCCATGGAGCCGCCGCCACACGCCCAAAGTCGAGATTGAGCTCGCCGGGCCCGGGTCAAAATCCAAGGTCGGCCAGGATGCGATGCATACGCCGGGCGGCCTTGCCGCGGTGGGAGATGCGGTTCTTGGCCGTGGCCGTCCACTCGCCGAGCGTTCGGCCGCCGGGCGGCTCGACCGCCGGCTCGAAAATGGGGTCGTAGCCGAAGCCGCCGGTGCCCTTCGGGACCTTTGCGATCCTGCCTTCGAGCGTGCCGTGGGCCAGCCTGACCGGAATCCCGCCCCGCGGCCCGCGAGCTTCCGGCAGGGCCAGCGCCAGGACGCATCGATAGCGTGCGCCGCGATGTGGTGCCGCCAGCCCGTCGAGAGCCGCGAGCAGGTTGGCGTTGTTCTCCTCGTCCGTGGCGTTCTCCCCGGCATACCGCCGCGTACGGACGCCCGGACCGCCACCGAGTGCACTCACCTCGAGGCCGGAATCGTCGGCCAGTGTAGGCAGGCCAGACAGGGCGGCGAAGAAGCGCGCCTTCTTCGAAGCGTTGGCTTCGAACGTTTCGCCGTCCTCCACGGCTTCATCGGCTATCCCGACGTCGTCGAGGTCGATGAGGTCGGCTGCGATGCCCAGCAGCTCGTGAAGCTCGCGAAGCTTGTGCACTGAACGAGTGGCTACCAGCAGGCGCGATCGATCGAGCGCCATCGCCGGCCCCGCGACCTGGGCCAAAGCCGGCTAGCGCTTGACCGAGGCGATCGCCTCGGCCTGGGCCGCGAACAGCCGGTCGAGCCCGCCGGCCGCAAGATCGAGCATGCGGTCGACATCTGATCGGTCGAACGACTTGCCTTCGGCTGTGCCCTGCAGCTCCACGTACCGGCCGGCATCCGTGGCCACGATGTTGAAGTCCACGTCGGCCTTCGAGTCCTCCGAATAGTCGAGGTCGAGGTAGGTCACACCGCCGACTATGCCGACGCTGACGGCGGCCACCCGCCCGAGGAGGCAGCGCTCCATGCCATAGGTGCGCAAGGCCGCTGCCAGAGCCACCCAGCCGCCGGTGATGGACGCGGTGCGCGTTCCGCCGTCGGCGTTGAGCACGTCGCAGTCGACCGTGATCGTGCGTTCGCCCAGCTTGGACATGTCCACGATGCCACGCAGCGACCGACCGACCAGCCGCTGGATCTCGTACGTTCGCCCGCCGAGCTTGCCCTTGGCGGCCTCGCGGACGTTTCGTTCGCTGGTGGCCCGTGGCAGCATGCTGTACTCGGCCGTCACCCAGCCCGTGCCCTTGCCGCGGAGGTGGGGTGGAATCTTGTCCTCGATGGTGGCCGCGCACAGAACCTCCGTGCCGCCGAGCTTGATCAGACAGGATCCCTCGGCCCACTTCTGCACGCCCAGGCTGAACGTCACCGGCCGCAGGTCGCCGGGAAGGCGGCCGTCGGCTCGCTGCAACGACTGAGCCCCTATCGTCATCGTGCTGCCTCCGCATCTGCCGCCGGTGCACGGCGCACCGCCGTCGCGCGGTCCGCGGCCTCGGCTCGCGCCTCGGCCTTCGCAGCATCCCACAACTCGTCGAGTTCGGCGAAGGTCATGTCTCGAAGCTGAGCGTCGCGTTCGCGGGCCATCCGCTCCACCCGCCGGAAACGGTTGCGGAACTTCTCGGCCGCGGCCCGCAACGCTGCCTCAGCCTCGACGCCGCTGCGCCGGGCGAGATTGGTCACCACCAGCAGCAGGTCGCCCACTTCCTCGTGTCTCTCTACGTCCGTCGTAGCCGCGGCCAGCTCGGCCAGCTCCTCCTCTATCTTGGCGAGTATGCCGACGATCTCGGGCCAGTCGTAGCCGAGGTGGGCGGCCCGTTCCTGCATCTCCTGTGCGGCGGCAAGGGCCGGCATCGATGGCGAGATGCCGTCAAGGGCGCTCCGGACCTCGCCTTCGCCGGCGCCGGCCGCCTCGTCCTCGCGCTCGGCGCGCTTGATCTGCTCCCACTGGCGGTTCACGTCCGACGCCGTAGACACCTGCGCGTCGCCGAAAACGTGGGGGTGGCGGCGGACGATCTTTCGGCCGATCATCTCCTCTACGTCGGTGAGGTCGAAGATTCCGGCCTCGGCGGCCAGCTGGGCGTGGAGCACTATCTGGAGATACAGGTCGCCGAGCTCGCCGGCCAGGTCGAGAGTCGCGCCTTCGTCGAGCGCGTCGTAGACCTCGTAGGCCTCTTCGAGCAGGTGCTTCTTCAGGGAGGCGTGGGTCTGCTCGCGATCCCATGGGCAGCCGTCGGGTTGGCGCAGCCGGTTGGAGATCCACGGCAGGGCCCACGGGCTCGCCAGGGCTCGCTCGGGAGGAAGCGGCGGCACGAATACCGGCGTCGCCAGGGCGGCTTCGTCGAGATCGCCGACGCTCGTGGACTCGGCCACGCCGATGCGGCCCACTGCGTGGTCGGCGGGGTAGAGACGTCGCAGGACGCCCACGGCCCCGGCCCCGGCCGATGCATGGCGGCCGGGCAAGGGCGATCCCTCGGCCTGGGTCGCTCCGCCGACCCGTAACAGTGCCAGCGGCACGAGAAGCAACGGCCGCGAGGGTTCCACGGGCGTGCTCGACAGTCGCTCCGGCGCGGCGATCTGAAGCCCGGCCGCCGGGTCGAACCCCCAGCGGATCTTAGCCTCGGCGACGCACGCGTCGAGCACTCAATCCCGCAGCAGCTATGGCGTGGGAGAGGCAGGAGCCATCGCGGTCAGCGCCGCCGAATCCTGCCAGACCAGCGCATTCGCCTGGAACGCGGTCAGCCAGTGCGAGAAGACGACGTTCTTGAGCTTGGCCTGCTGTGCGGCATCGGGAGTCCTGGTCTCCTGGCTGAGCACCTTGTAGATCCAGTAGCCGTTGGAGTCGGACACGATGTTGCTGATACCGCCGACCGGAGTCTGCCAGATCGCGTCCTGCTGATCGGTGTTGAGCATGTACGGCGAAACCCAGCCCAGATCGCCGCCGGAGGTCGCATCGGCCGCTTCCGACGCCAGGATGGCTTCCGTGGTGAAAGGAGTTCCGGCGTTGAGCATCAGCATCGCATCGGCGATACGCTGGTCCGGTGCCGGGCGCCGACCCTGGAACAGGACGACCACGTAGCCCTCCGAGGGCTCCTGGATCGGAGCGAGGATCGTGCCTGTAGTGACACTCGGGTCGAAGACGGCGGTCTGCACGTTCGTAAGCCCGAGGCCCGTGGATCCGCCGACGGTCTGGGCGTTGAACAGGTCAGAAGGGATCCACGGAATCGAGCCCCCCGACGTGTCCCAGTTCGTATCGTCATTGACCGTGGTGTCGGCGGCCATCGTGGCGAACTTCGACGGATCCGCACGCAGGGTGGCCACGGCCGCGTTGGCACGGTTCAAGGCGTCGGTCCACGCGGGGTCCGTCGTGGCCACGCTGGAGGCGTTCGCCTCGTCGTGGTTCGGGGCAAACACGATGATGCTGATCTTGACCTCATCGCCGTCACCGGGCTGGCCATAGCCGGGCCCTATCGCGATCTCCAGGATATTGCGCTGGACTGTCGGGCCACTTATGTACTTGGCCTCGATGGCGTTCTGGACTGCCTTCTGAGTGGCTTCGGCTTTCGCGTAGGCCCGGTACAGGTCGGCGCTGGACGCGCTGGCGATCGCGCTCTGCCAGTTCGGGTCGACCGATGACGGCAGGATGGTCGTGACCGTGGCGAACCGGAAGGCGCCGTCCGTTCCCTTGAAGAGGGCGGTCACGTCATTCGGCTTGCTCAGGGCGAAGATGGCGTCGGCCAGGTCCGGGTCGAGGTTGAGCTGGTCTTTGGTCACCAGGCCGATGTCGCCGACGCTGTTAGTGGCACCGGTCTGAGTGATATTCGCCTCAGTCGCGACGGTGGCCCACGCCTTGCCGCCCTGGACCTCTTTGAGATAGCCCTCCGCCTTGGTCTGGGCCGCGGCGACGTCGGAGAAAGTGGGTGAGCTGGCCGGAGGCGTGGCCTGAGGTTGCACGCCGATGATCATGACATGGCGCATCTCGGGGATGGTGGCATCGAGCTGGATCTGGGCGTCGACCTGCGCATCGGTGATCGTGATACCGTTCTGCGCCGCGTACTGCTGAAGCTCGGCCTCGTTGGTCAGCTGGGTCAGCGCGCTGGTGTAGATCGTCGACGGGTCCGAATTGGTCTGGATCGTGCTCGCCAACGTGCTGTAGTCGCTGCTGGTGATCTTCGCCTGGTTTCGCAGCGTCGAATAGTTGGCGAGTTGCTCGTTGTAGATCGCCAGGTCCAGATTCGCTCGGTCTACGACGGCGTCCTTGCTGAAGACCTGGCCGTCGACCGCCCCGATGGGTGCCCAGTGGGCGCTGTAGTAGTTTGCGGCGAAGACGCCACCCATCAGCGCCAGCGCCGAAGCGATGGCGAGCGTGAAGGTGAGCGTGACGTAGATCGCCCGGCGGGTGTCGTCGCGGCGGGTTCGGCGACGGGTGGGCTTGGGAGCCGTTCTCGTGCGGAAGGTCATCTAGACGTCCTGGTGCGAGCATGGCCCGGCGAGGCGCGCCGGGGTGACGGAGCCGTATGCTACCGCATTCCGCTTCCTGAAACGGCGGTCGGCGGAGCGGTGGCACGTCCGGATCCCGGTTCGCGGCTCACGTCTCGGCGATCTCCTTCGATCTGGCGCCGCGCGATCTTCGGATGAGGCGCTCCACCACCGGCCTGTAGACCTCGGCCTGGCGCGTCCAGCTCAATTCGTCTACGCGCTGGCTGGTTCGATCGACGCGGGCCTGGCGCCCGGGAGCGTCGTCCACCAGGGCCAGGATCGTGGCCGCGAGCGACTCAGGGTCGCCCGGCTCGTAGACAGAGAGAGTGTCCGGGTCGAAGTATCGCTCGACGGTCGGCAGGCGTGAGGCCACGACGGGCTTCCGCATCACCGCGTACTCGAACAGCTTGGTCGACAGGCTCATCACCGTGAACGGGTCCAGCCGAGTGGGGGCAACCCCGATGTCGCCATCGGCTACGGCCCGCGGCACGGCCTCGATCGGGATTCGACCCGGGAAGCCGACGCGATCGGCGATGCCGAGCTCGGCCGCCAGGGCCTCGAGACCCGCCAGGGCGTCGCCCCGGCCGTACAAGGTGGCCGTCACCGAAAGGTTCGGGCGGGAGCGGACGATCGCCGCCACCGCTCGCAGGACTACGTCCAGCTCGTACGTCGGCGTAATGGCGCCGGTGTAGACGAGCCGGAGCGTGCCGTCGGCCATGAATTCCCGGCGGGGATGGGCGGTCGGGTCGAAGAGCGCCAGGTCCGGGGTGTTGAGGACCACCGTGACTCGATCCGGCTTCACGCCAAGGCCCACGAGGCGCTCGGCCAGCGCCTCGTTGACGGTCATGGTTTCGTCCGCGAAAGCGATCGACAGTCTCTCCTGCAGCCGCAGCAGGCGGTAGCTGATCGAATTGGCAGCCTTGGGGAACCTGCTTCGGAAGAACTCAGGCATCGCCTCGTGGAGATCCAGCAGCACGGGAACGCCGGACAACTTGATCGGCAATGCCGCGAAGACCAGGTAGTCCGGCAGCGAATGAACCTCGACCAGCCCATACCTCCGGCGGCGGTGGGCAAGGGTCGCGGACCAGAGTGCTCGCGCCAGGAAAGCGCCGTACTCGGCGAGGTAGACGGGCACTCCGGCACCCTGGTGCCGGCCGACCGGCAAGCGATGCAAGTTCACGCCTGCGATCACACCGGTCGGTTCCTCACCGGGCCGGCGGAGGCCGTACACGTCCACCTCCCAGCCGGCCGCCAGGAGCGCCTCGGCCTCGCGCCGAACGCGCGGGTCCTCCTCGTAGTAGGCGTGGACGATCATGCAGATGGGCCGGCGCGGCGCGGTGGCGGTCACTTCTGGGCCTCCGGGATCGCCACGGTCAGGGCGGCGGCGATGAGTTCGGCGGCGCCTGAGCCCGCCAGCCGGAGGTTCGCGGCGCGTTCGACGGCCTGTTCGACGGTCCGATCCAGCGGGGCTCGGGCGGACAGCTCGCGAAGCGCGGCTTCACGGTCGAGCCCGACCAGTACGGCCGAGCTGCCGGCGCCTCCGATCGTCTCCACCCATTCCGTCGTGGTCCGGAGAATCAGGCACGGAACGCCCAGCCATGCAGATTCGCGCTGGACGCCGCCCGAGTCGGTCAGCACGGCGGCGGCGTGAAGCTGGAGCGCGAGCGACGTGCGATAGCCCTGGGGTTCGGCGACAGCCACGCCGTCGGGAAGGACGACGCCCGCTCTCTCGAGCGCGGCACGAGTTCCCGGATGGAGGGCGAGCACCACCGGTCGTTCCGGTGCTGCGACGGCTTCCAGCAAAGCGGACCATTTCGTCATCGCGGCCGGAGCGCGGTTCTCGGCCCGATGGACCGTGGCGAACAGGAACCGGCCAGGCGCGAGCGGCACGCCGAGCCGTTCGGAGATGGGTCCCAGGACGGCCGGATCGCGTATCTCCCCCGAGACACGGGCCGCAAGATCGAGCATCAGGTCGCCAACCTCGTGCACCCCGGCGTTGATCCCCTCAGCTGCCAGGTTCGCCACGGCTGCCGGAGTGGGGGCGAAGAGCCAGCGCGAGACGTGGTCTGTCACGACGCGGTTCAGCTCTTCGGGCATGCGCCGATCGAAGCTCCTGAGGCCGGCCTCGACGTGAGCCACCGGGATCCCCAGCTTGGCCGCGGCCAGAGCGCCCGCCAGGGTGGAGTTGGTATCGCCGTAGACCAGGACCGCGTCAGGCGCGGCGTCACGCAGAAGCGGCTCCAGGACCAGGAGCATCCGACCGGTCTGATCGCCGTGGCCGCCGCCGCTGATCCCAAGCGAGCGATCGGGCCGGGCGAGCCCCAGCTCCCCGAAGAAGTCGCCGGCCATGGCGTCGTCATAGTGCTGGCCCGTGTCCACGAACACATCGGAGTGTCGGCGGCGCAGGACGGGCTGGAGCGCGGCGGCTTTGATCAGCTGCGGTCGCGTGCCGACGACGCTGACGATCCGCACCGTCGGCCGCCTGCTACTGGTTGGCGCCGGTGGCGTCGGCCGGTCGGCGCCGAGTTGCGGCTTGCACGCCGATGCCCAGGTAGCGAACATCCGCCGGCAGGTCGATCCCCCGCAGGCTGTTCCGCCCGTCGAGGATCACTTCGAGCTTGGGGAAGAGCGAGAAGTCGATCTCCTCCCAAAGCTTGTCGGCGGTCTGGGTAACGATTGCTCGAAATTCCGCAGGCTGGCCCCAGTGATACGGCTTGGCGCAGCTGCGCTCGATCTCCTCGATCGACAGAAGCGGGTCGTAGGCTGTCACGTCGGCGCCGTGGAACGACAGCCTCTCGATCAGGGGCAGGGCCCGCGAATAGGCCAGCTCCTTGACGTTCGCGCGATAGGTCAGACCGAGCACAAGGACCGGCACCCCGTCCAGGTCGCCCAGCAAGGATTCCAACGATTTGATGGCGATGCCAACCTGGCCGTCGTTCGTTCGGCGCGAGACGGCGACGACCTCCAGGTCGGGGGCACGGCTGAGGAGCAGGTGAGGGTAAACCGGGATGCAGTGACCGCCGACTCCGATGCCAGGTTGATGGATGTGAGAGTACGGCTGGCTGTTGGCGCCGTCGATGACTTCCTGGATGTCGACGCCCACCCGGTCGGCATAGCGGGCGAAGTCGTTGGCCAGGGCGATGTTGACGTCGCGGTACGTCGTGTCGGCGATCTTGCTGAATTCGGCCGCCTCTGCGCAGCTCATGGCCACGATCTCGGCGTCGAGAACGGAGTCGTAGAAGTTCGCCGCCCGCCTTCCAGATTCTGGACCGATGCCGCCGACCAGCTTGGGATATGTCGAGAGGTTGGCGAAGACGGCGCCCGAGTAGAGACGTTCCGGCGAGAACGCGACGAAGAAGTCCTTGTCGGCCTTGAGGCCGGTGGCCGCCTCGATCCTGGGCGCGAATCGACCGCGGGTGTCGCCGACCGGGAGAGTGGTCTCGAAGATGACCGTGATGCCCGAGTGGATGCCGCCAGCGATCGAGTCGACGGCCGAGTCCATGTAGCGGTAATCGGGTTGTTGGCCCTCGTCGAGCATGACCGGCACGATGAGCACGGCCACGTCCGCCTCGCGGACTGCCGTCGCACCATCTGTCGTGGCGCTCAGGCGGCCCGCGGCCCGGACCTCCGCCACTCCCTCGGCGAGGCCGGGCTCCTCGGCAACGTGAGACTGGCCGTCGTTGATGGCGGCCACGACTTCCGGATTGACGTCGACCGCGGCCACGGTCCAGCCGTGGCGCGCGAACTGGACCGCCAGTGGCAGACCCATCTTGCCGGCGCCTACCACGACGGCCCGACCCACGGTTCCGGGCTCGCCAATCCACGGGCTCACCCTTCTGGGGGTTCCGTGGGTGCAGGGGTTAACCGGCGGATTGATCGAGCCGCCAAGGAAGCTAACGACGTGCGATGGCCGGGCGACGACTGTCATTCGGCAGCGAGCCTCGAAGGAAGGTCGGAGAGATCGATGGCGCGGTGCTCGGAGGCGGCGGTCAGCAAAGCGGTGGCGATGGCGACGGCCCAGAGGCCGTCCTCGCCGTCCACGTACGGCCGATCTCCCGTTCTCAAGACGCGTACGAATTCATCGAGTTGGGCACGCAGCGGCTCGACATTCTGGATCGGGATCTCGGCCACGTCGCCGGCGAAAGTCGTGGCGTAACCACCGATCATTTGAGGCGTCTCGACATTGGAGCGCGTGAAGGTCAGCTTCTGCGTCAGGTAGTCGAGCTCGAACATCCCTTCTTCGCCGACGGTTACCAGGCTTCGCCGCTTGGCCGGAGTAAGCCAGTCGACGTCGAGGAATCCCGTGGCGCCCGAGGGGAAATGCATCAGCCCAAATGTCAGGTCTTCGTGGGTGGCGTGCAGCCGCTGGGCCGTCTCCGCATAGACGCGGACGGGCCGCTCGCCGGCGATCCAGGACATCATGTCAACGTCGTGGGTGCCCAGGTCCACGGTCGCCCCCACGTCCCGAATGCGTGCCGGGAAGGGACCGGCGCGGCGGCTGGTAATGGCGTAGATCGTGGACAGCCAGCCGGCACGCAGGAGGCGCCCCATCTCCAGCACAGCCGGGTTGTAGCGTTCCACGTGCCCAACCTGAACGCGGACGTTGCGCTTCCGCGCGGCAGTCACGATGGCCAGCGCGTCTTCGACGGTGGCGGCCAGCGGCTTTTCGACCAGGACGCCAAGGCCGCGCTCGATCGCCGCCAGAGCGAGGGCGACGTGGGCCGTGGTGGGGGCTGCCAGCACGACGCCGTCGATATCGGCCTCGGCGATCATCGACTGCGGATCGGCGAAGCCCTTAGCCCCGGTCTGGACGACCGCAGCCTCGAGAGCAGCGGCGTCCGGGTCGGCTACCGCAACGAGGATCGTCTCGGGGTGGTTGGAGATGACCCGAAGGTGGTTCCGGCCCATCGAACCCAGCCCGGCCAGGCCGAGCCGCAACTTCGTAGTCACGAGCGGCTGCCGGTGCCGACGGCGTGGCGCAGGACAGATGCGCGCAGGGCCTCCACGACCTGTCGTTGCTCGACTTCGGTCAGGCCGGGGTACATGGGCAGAGACATGCTACCTTCCGCGGCCGCATCGGTGTTGGGCAGGTCCGCGTCGATGCCCAGTTCCATCACGTAGGCCTGGCGATGGCATGGGATCGGGTAGTAGATGCCGCAGATGACGCCGGCGTCTTTCATCTCGGCCACGATCTCATCGCGGGCCGATCCGACGCCGAGGGTGTACTGGTGGAAGACGTGCGTTCGACCCTCGGGCCAGGCCGGCAGCTGGACCGGCAGGTCGGCGAAGCCCTCGTCGTAGCGCTTCGCGATTGCCTGGCGGCGGGCCGTGTTCCGCTCGAGCTTGTCGAGCTGAACGAGGCCGATGGCTGCGGCTATGTCGGTCATGCGGAAGTTGTAGCCGAGGATCTCGTGGTGGTAGCGCTCTCGCATGCCCTGGTTGCGGTAGAGCTTTATCCAGTCGGCCAGCCGGTCGTCGTTGGTCGTGACGAACCCGCCCTCGCCCGTGGTCATGTTCTTGGTGCCGTACAGGCTGAAGGCTCCGTAGCCGAAGCTGCCCGCGCGACGGCCGCGATACAGGGCACCGTGGGCCTGGCAGGCGTCCTCGACGACGATCAGTCCGTGGCGGTCGGCGATGGCCTGGATGGCATCCATGTCGGCGATGACGCCGAACAGGCTGACCGGGCAGATGGCCCGGGTCCTTGGCGTGATGGCAGCCTCGATCCGCCCCGCGTCCATCAGGTACGTGTCCGGCTCGATGTCCACGAAAACGGGCGTGGCACCGGTGAAGAGGATCGAGCTGACGGTGGCGTTGAAGGTGTGGGAGACCGTGATGACCTCATCGCCTGGACCGAGACCAAGGCCGGCGAAGATCGACATCAGGGCGGCGGTGCCGTTGGACACGGCGATCGCGTGCTTGCAGCCGCAGAAAGCGGCCCAGCGCTCCTCCAACTCAGCCACCCTCCGGCCCCCGACGATCATGCTGCTGTTCAGGACATCCGTGACGGCGGCGACCTCCTCGGGGCCGAGATCGGGGCGGGCGGGCGGGATCATGCTGAGACTCCTGTGATCGATGAGGGCCGCTCAACGAGCGAGCCGCGTTCGGGGTTGAAGGCGAATACGCGGCCGCATCGCTTGCACACGAGAGCGGCGTTCTTCGAAGGATCGGGGGCGGCGCCGGCACCGGCCTGGTCGGTGAGTCGGGTCCCGCAGGCACATACCCAGCCCAAACGTCGGGCCGGATTACCGGCCACGAGAGCGTAGTCGGGCACGTCGCGGGTGACGACCGCGCCGGCGCCAACGGTTGCGAACCGGCCGACTTTGACGCCTGCAACGACCACTGCTCCGGCGCCGATGGAACAGCCGTCGGCAAGGTCGATCGGGCTGACGGTCCAGTCATCGCCGCGAGCCAGTTCGCCGGTCGCGGTGACGGCGCGCGGGTAGCGGTCGTTTGTCAGGATGGCGCCAGGGCCGATGAAGACGCCGTTTCCGACCGTCACGCCGTGGTAGACGAGAGCCCCGTTCTGGACCTTGACCCTGTCACCGAGCCGAACGCCCTCGTCGATGAAGGCGTCCCGGCCGATGATGCATTCCGCGCCCAGACTGGCGCCGTTGCGGAGGACGGCTCGGTTCCAGACGCTGGTTCGTGGGCCGACGGTGACATCAGCTTCGATTTCTGCGGACGCATGAACCCTCGCCGTGGGGTCGATCACGAGGGACTCCTGTGGCGGATCGGAGTTGGCGGAGGGATCCTCGGGACGCCGCTCAGCCGGCACCAGAGTATAGCCGACGGCTCCCGGGCAGGGTTCACGCTGTATCTCCCCGGCCGCAGCCGGGCCCTCACGACGTTCACGCCCTGTCCGCAGGCCGACCTCTCAGTCGTGTTTGCGCCGGGCCAGCAGCCCGATCGCGATGCCGAGGGCCGCCCCTGCGGCAAGCGCACCGCGCCAGTCGAGCACGGTCCTGACGTTGCCCTCGACTTTGCGAGCCAGCAGCACGAAAGTTCCGCTCGGGCCCTCGAAGGTGACGTTGGCAGCCACGACCACCTGGGCGCCACCCTGACGGATATGCACGTCGCGAGCGAGGACCGCCCGGGCGAACCCCTGTGTCATCGACACTTCGCTTCCCGCGGCGAGGCCGATCGCGCCGAGCTCGACTGAGATCCGTTCGCCGCGAGCGATGCCGATGCCCCCCATGCGAACGGCGATGTCATCCGCCTCGGCTCGACCGATGCCGCCCTTTTCAACGGAGATGTCTTCCGCGGACGCGGCGCCGATGCCGCCTTGGGTGACGCTGATCGACTCGGCCTCGACTTCCGCCGCGCCTCCCTGGGTGATGGTGACGTTGGTGGCTTTGATCCGACGCGCTCCAGCGTCGTCCTGCCCGCCGGCGGCTGCGTGGGCGCCGCCTGCCGACGCCGCCTCCGGGACGGATGGCAGCGCGGACGCCGGAGCAGGCTTCTGCGAGACGGCACGCCGTCGCGGTTGCCCCGAGCTCTCCTTCTCAGACGCCTTCGTGGTCCTCTTGACGCCCGGCTTGGCCTGGTCCGCCGGCTGCCCCGGGGCTCGGTCGCCCGGCTCCTCGCTCATCTGCATCGTTCTCCACTGCCGGCCAGTCTCGCGACTCGACCCGGTCGCTCACCCTGCCCACGTCAGCCTACAGCGGGCCGCCACCCCAGCGGTAGTGGCCCACGACGCGCTGGTGCCGGGTCCGCCGTGCGTAGCAGTAAGGATCACTCTTGGGCCTCCGGTCGCGGATCGATCAGCTTCATGTATTCCGCTGCTGCATCCTGCCATGGCCGCAGCAATCCACAGGGGAGTGGCGTTGGCTCGAGCACTCCCCAGGGTGGCGGGCTTGAGGATCGCGGCCATGTCTCGAGCGGCACCTCGATGGTGGCGACATCGACGCCGGCGAGGCTCAAGACCCGCCGTGCCCACTCGGCACGGGAAGCTTGCCCTGAGTTGACGACGTGGTGGATTCCGCCGAGGCTTCGGCCGCCGGGCCGGCTCCACTCGGCAATGATGGCCACGATCGCGCCGGCGAGGTCGGAGGCGTAGGTCGGGCAGCCAACTTCGTTTGCGACGAGACTCAGCGCCTGCCCCGCCGCGGCAGCCTCCATTGCGGCGGCCAGGATCTTCTGAGGGAAGTCGGCGCCCGGCAGGCCGAAGAGCCAGGCGGTCCGAACGATCGCCAGGGCCGGAAGCCCCGGCTCGTCTTCGTCAATCGACCGGAGAGCTGCCGCCGCGAACACGTCGCCCGTCGCGCCGTAAGCTCCTCGGGCTGCCCGCTCGCCGGCCAGCTTGGCCGCGCCGTAGGAGTTAGGGGGGTTAGGGAGATCGGTCGGACGATACGCCAAACCGTCGGTGCGCCGGCCGTCGAAGACCTCGTTTGTCGACACCATGACCAGCGCGGCATCGGCTCGGACGCAAGCATCAGCCATCTCGCCGGCGGCAGCGCCGTTGCGGCGCATGGCCAGTGCCGGATCCCTCGCGCAGCCGTCCACGTCAGTCCAGGCCGCCGTGTGGATGACGACATCGGGTCGGTAGGCGACAACCAACCGCCGGGCGGAAAGGGGGTCGTCGAGGTCGTGATCGGGCAAATCCCAGGTCAGCACATCCGCGACGAGTGGCGCATCGGTCAGCGCTCTGGTGACGGCACTGCCCAGCCGTCCGCCGGCCCCGGTCACGGCGACGCGCATCAGCGGGAGGACCCGATCATGTGGCTTCACGTGAGCCGGCCAGTCGAGTGCCGTACTGGCGACGGTAGTAGTCTCCCCACTCGCCGGACTTGATGGAGCGCCACCAGTCCTGGTTGTCGCGATACCAATCCACGGTCGCTGCCAAACCGTCGTCGAAGCCCATCTTGTTTGTCCAGCCCAGAGCCGCGAGCTTGGAGCCGTTCATGGCGTAGCGGCGGTCGTGGCCCGGCCGATCCTCGACGAGTCGCACCAGGGACCACGGTTTGCCCAGCCGGCCGAGCAGCCCCGCCGCGACCTCTCGGTTGGTGCGCTCGTTGTTGCCCGTGACGTTGTACGTCTCACCCGCCAACCCATGCTCCAGAACGTGGCCGATGGCGCCGGCATGGTCCGCCACGTACAACCAGTCCCGTCGCTGCAAGCCGTCGCCGTAGAGGGGCAGCGGCTGATCGTCGATGGCGTTGGTGATGAACAGCGGAATGAGCTTCTCGGGGTGGTGGTAGGGCCCGTAGGTGTTGGAGCCGCGGGTCACTACGGCATCGAGGCCGTAGGTCGCGAAATAGGAGCGGACGAGCATCTCACCCGCGGCCTTGGCAGCAGAGTAGGGCGAGCGCGGGTCGAGTCGGTCGTCTTCGCGGCTTTCGCCGGTTTCTACGGACCCGTAGACCTCGTCTGTGGAAACCTGGAGGAACCTGGGCCGAGTCGGGCGTTCAGCCCTTGAGGCCCGCTCTTGCTCGGCACGGCACGCCTCCAGCAGCACGTGCACGCCCACGACGTCGGTGCGGAGGAACGCTTCCGGATCGAGGATGGACCGATCGACGTGAGACTCCGCGGCGAAGTTGACGATCGCATCCGCCTCGGCCACAAGCGGCGCCACGGCCGCTGGGTCGGCGATGTCGCCGACCACGAAACGAAGGCGGGAGGCTTGCTCGGGGTCCCCCTCAACCGGGGCCAGGTTGGCCAGATTGCCCGCGTAGGTCAGCTTGTCGAATACGGTGAGGTGGGTGCCGTCACGGCGAGCCAGCGTATCTCGGACGAAACATGAGCCGATAAAGCCCGCCCCGCCGGTCACCAGCAGACGGCGGAATTGCCGGCGGTTCGCGTCGCTCACGCGGTGGGCCTGGCAGGCGGACCGACGAGACGGCCGGAGCGCGACTCCTGCTCGGCGAGCTCGGCCGCCCGAATGAGTGAAGCCACTGTGCCGGCATCGGTCCACAGGCCGTCGAACTTCCGGGCGAAGAGGTTGCCCGGCAGGTAGCGATTGAGCAGGTCGGTGATCTCCAACTCGCCCCGGCGCGAGGGCACCAGGTGGTCGATTACGGCGAAGGCATCCGGCCGCAGGAAATACACACCGATCGGGATTAGGTTGCTCTTCGGCACCGCGGGCTTCTCTTCGAATCCGAGAAGATTGCCGGCCGCGTCGAGTTCGGCGACGCCGAACCTCTCCGGGTCTGCGACTTCGTACAGGAGGGTTCCAGCTCCCCAGGGCCCCGCCTCGAATTCGCAAGCGGTGTCGGCCAGCGGCGGCCCGAGGAGGACGTTGTCGCCAAGGACGCAACAAAAAGCCTCGTCGCCGACGAAATCGCGAGCGAGCCCGATCGCATGGGCGATGCCGAGGGCGCCGCGCTGGTAGCGGTAGGTCAGGTCGAGGCCGAAGTGTTCGCCATCGGCGAGAAGCTCAACCACGTCACCGACGCTCTTGCCGCCGACGACAACCATGACCTCCCGAATGCCCATACCGGCCAGGGTGGCGATCGGGAAGTAGATCATCGGCCGGTCGTATATCGGCAGGAGGTGCTTGTTGGTGACGATGGTGAGTGGGAAGAGGCGGGTAGCTGTGCCTCCCGCCAGGACTAGACCCTTCACTCTGGCTCCATGGGCGTCAACGCCCGTGAGCGTATCAGGTTTGACGTTGCCTCCGCCCTGGCCGCCGATCTTCAGAACGGGGAAGGGATCGCCGTCGGTTTGATCGATGGGGCCGCCGGGCTGGCCGGTCCGCAGGTGCTCGCCGGGCTGGCCGAGCTGCCGGGGCTGGCGGAACTTCCTGGGCTGGCGGAACTTCCTGGGCACCCCGACGGCAGGGGCGGCCCAAAGCCGCCCTGGAAGTCCGTAATCACCAGCAGGAAGACGGCGTCGGTCAGGTGCGCCGCGGGCGTGATGGTTGCGCTCTGGACGACCGCATTGGGGTCGCTGGTGGCGTCGGAGATGACGCCGATCAGGAGGCCCGGTGGATAGGGAGAGGTGTCGTTGGTGCCGGGCAGCGCTTCGCCGGCGGTGACCACTGGCTTGCCCTTGAGCGTCTTGGCCACGTCCGGGGTGACGTCCACGCCCGACATAACGAGCTGGCCGCTGATCGAACCCTGAACGGTGCCGGTTGCGCCCGAGCTGGCCTCTTTGCCGACTACGACCGCAGAAGGGTCGTTGATGAGCAGGATGGTCGACACAGTGGCGTCGACGGATTGTATCCGGCCCACGAGCGCCCCGCCGGCGTCGATCACGACCTGGCCTGCGACCAGGCCGTCGTCGCTGCCCTTGTTGACGATCAGCGTTCGGGTGCCCAGCGTCGAGATGTCCCGGACGATGACTCGAACCGGTGTAGTCGCGTACTGAATGCCAGTCGACATGGAAGTTATCTTCGTCCAGTCGTCGTTCAGCTGGGCAATCGCCGGCATCCGATTCAGCTCTTCCTGCAGCACCTGGTTCTGCTCCGTGAGTTGTTCGTTCTCGGTTCGCAACCGGTCGATCTGGATCAGGGCCGACCAGTACGAGCCGGCCGTGTCGGCGACGCTGTTGAGGAAAGTCTCGGCGGGTCTCGCAGCCTGGTTCACAGTTGACTCGATGTCGTGGGCGGTTTGGGTGCCTGACATGCCCATCAAGCCCACGCTGATGATCAGCAGCGTGCCGAATGCCGTCCACTCACGACGGATGGTCCGTCGAGTGGCGGTGATAGCGTTCATAAGGCCACCAGGGCCACGGTCTGGGTCAGCGCGTCGGGCGGGCGTACGTGTCCGCCACCAGCACTTCTTCCATCAGGTCAAGCTCCTCGAGCACCACGCCGGTGCCCCTGACGACGCACGTCAGCGGATCATTGGCAATGTGGACCGGCATCTGGGTGGCTTCGGCGATGCGCCGATCCAGACCAGCAAGCAGTGCCCCGCCTCCGGCCAGAACGATTCCCTGGTCCATGATGTCGGCCACGAGCTCCGGCGGCGTCTCTTCGATCGTGTCCTTGACCGTGTCGACGATGAGAGCGAGCGACGCATCGATAGCCTCGCGGATTTGCTCGCCCCCGACCTCGACGCTGCGGGGCAGGCCCGTGAGCAGGTCGCGGCCGCGAAGCGTCACACGCTGTGCGTCCCATTCGCCGGGGCTGGCGGATCCGATAGCGATCTTGATGTCCTCGGCCGTCCGTTCGCCCAGGAACAGGTTGTACTCGCGGCGGGCGTAGGCAACGATGTCCGCATCCATCTCGTCGCCCCCGATGCGGATGCTCCGGGAGACGACGATGCCGCCCAGGCTGATCACCGCGACTTCGGTCGTACCGCCGCCGATGTCGACGATCATGCTGCCGGTTGGCTCGTTGACGGGCAGCCCTGCCCCAATCGCCGCCGCCATCGGCTCCTCGATCAAACCGGCCCAGCGGGCGCCGGCGTTCATGGCTGCGTCGCGCACGGCACGCTTCTCGACCTCGGTCACGCCCGATGGAATGCCGAGGAGCATGCGGGGTCGCGGCACCATGCCGATTCGGTCGTGAACCTTGCGGACGAAGTAGGCGATCATCTGCTGCGTCACATCGAAGTCGCTGATGACTCCGTCGCGGAGTGGCCGAACCGCGATGATGCTCGCCGGAGTGCGTCCGACCATGCGCTTGGCCTCGGCGCCGACGGCCAGGACCTTCCTGGTCTTCGCATCCAGGGCGACGACGCTCGGCTCGCTGATGACGATGCCGCGGTCGCGGACGTGGACCAGGGTGTTGGCCGTGCCCAGGTCGATCCCGATATCGCGGGAGAAAAGACCGAGCAGGGTATGCAAGCCGAACATGATTCGAGGCTGTTCCTTCTTGGCGCGGCGCTGGCTCGCCCGATGATCGAGACGGGATAGCCAGCCTGAAGACCCGGGTGATCGAGTGGCTCAGAGCCATCGCATTGTGGCGGTGTGCCCAATCCAAATCGGGGGCGTCCACCCGACCCGACCCGATCCTGGAAGCTCGAGCAGTATACGCCCCACCTACATCCAGGCTCTCCTCTCGGTCGAGCAGGCTCGGCGGGCTGCGGGAGTTTACCTCCCCAGCGCAAGTGGCGACGCGACGCCCGCGGTGGCTCACTTGGCAAGTGCTGGGGCGCCGACCGGCTCAAGCGCTCCGATCGAAGGCCACGCCGCGGTCACGCAACGACACGAAACTGTCGCCGGCTACGATCAAGTGATCGAGCAGCTGGATGTCGAGCAGGCGACCTGCGGCCAGCGCCTCGGCCGTCAGCCGGAGGTCATCCGGGCTTGGCGTCGAGTCGCCTGACGGGTGGTTATGGGCCAGGATCACCCCCGTGGCATTCAGACGAACGGCATCGCGGAAAAGCTCTCCGATCCGCACCAGGCTGGACGAGACGTTGCCCTGATAGACGGTCACCTGTCGCAGGACGGCGTTGCGAGTGTTGAGGAGCACGACACGGAGCTCTTCGCGCTCCAGGTAGCCCATCTGCGGCACCAGTCGCTCACCTACGTCGCGCGGCGCTCGAACCATCCAGCGGCCCTGAGGCCAGTCGGTCACGACTCGACGGCCGAGCTCGAAAGCGGCGCTCAACTGTGCCGCACGGACCGGCCCGACGCCCGGCACTGCCTCCAGCTCGACGTCCGTGGCGCGGGCTAATCCGACCAGCCCTTCGTGCCGGTGAAGCGCATCGACCGCCGCGTCAACCGCCGTATGGCCGTGCGTACCGGATCCCCACAAGATTCCGATCAGCTCTGCGGCGCTCAACGCTCCGGCGCCGTGAAGAGCGAGTCGCTCCCGAGGCCGTTCGGGCTGAGCGCCGGACACGACTGCCCGCGCCAGACGGTCGGCAGCACCACGCACAGCCGGCTCAGCCTCGAGCTGCCCGACCCGTCCGTCAGGCCGACTCACCGAATCGCATCCTCCAGTGGCGGCGAGCGGCGGGATTTGCCTGCTCCCAGAGCCAACGACGGAAGCCCGCCGATTCCTCCCGCCATCGGGCTCCGGGAGCGACAGCAGCCTACGAAACCCGGCTTACCGCTGGCCCAACCGCGGCTTATCGACGGCCTCGGCATCCTGGCCGATGTGCGTCAGGCCGGCGTTCTCGCCAACGCGGCACGCCCGGGCGGGCGTCGCCGCCAGCTAGCCTAGCTTGCCAGGAAGGAAACGAGGGTCATCGCGCCGTCGTAACCGGCGTGCAGGGTTCCCGAGGCGAGGATCGATCGACGACGCACGTAGAGCCAGGTGAATGCGATTGCCACCGGGACCCGGGCGCCGAAATCGAAGATGGCGGCTCGCCACGAGATTGGCGGGTGGAAGCTGCCGGGCGGCTCGAGCACGGGCAGCACGGCCGGGGGGTTGGTGTAACCCCACGGCACGTAGCCGACCGGCCAACAAGCGGGCCCGGGAGCCCTCGCTCCTGAGGAGGCACCGGGCCAGGCCCATCGCTGCTGCCAGCCGTTCCAGGCCGGACTGTGAGCCTGCCCAACCGGCGCCGCGGGTGGCTGCCATCCGGCATAGGGCGGTTGCCCCGTACCGGCTTGCCACGGGTGAGGCTGCTGGCTCGCGGGGGAAGGGCCGTCGTGGCGTAATCCGGGGCTCGCCTCCGGCGCCGACTCGGTCGAGCCGAAGTGGCGCCGAACGCTTGGCCGGCGCTCGCGTCGAGGCCATTCGAGTTCGTAGGCGGCCCGCCGTCAGCGCTTGCGCCGTCACCTTCCGTTTCGCGCCGGTGGTCGGGCATGCGGCGTGGTGGAGCCTCCGGAGACGCTCGCCTCAGCCGCCGACGGCGGGCTTGCTTTTCCTGATCGTACCGCCAGCCGGTCCCGCCGGTGGTGCCTGGCCGATGACTTCAGGCTTCGGTACTTCGAGCGCGCTTTCGGTGACCGACCGATCGGCCGTGACCCGACGTTCGAAGTCCTTGCCGCACCAGGCGCACAAAGTCCAATCGAGGCCGACAAGCCGATCGCAGTTAGGGCAGACCCGATTCAGCCGAGTCCGGCACCACGGGCAGATGATCCAATCGTCGTTTACTCGTCGATCGCAACCTCGACAGGTCCTTACCGCCTCCACCTTGCCGAGGAGTGCCTCCTCGGCAAGGTTCCGCTCGTAGACCTCGCCCAGGCGCTCGGCGGGTCTGACGACTCGATAGACGATCACGCCGAGGAAGAAGAAGAACGGTGTGGGAAGGAGGATGAGCGCGGCGGCGACATACGGCATGACCGGGTTCTCGGTTCGCTCGTGCATGTCGCGGAAGGCCCAGAAGGCGGCCGCAAGCCAGACGATGAAGAGGTACAGAACGATCGAATCCAGGATGAGCTGGACGATCGTGCTCGAAACGAACGAGTTGAATGCGCTTCCCAGCTGGCCGGCCAGATCGGTTGGCATCGGGTTCGGCCCTCTCTCGGTTCCGCCCTTTCGAGGCGTTCGCTGCCGTCAACGAAAGGCGTTGGGCAGTGTATCAGGGTGGCATCGGTCGCTGGCCCACGACTGCCCGCCTGTGACGTTGCTCGAGTGCCGGCGGTGACGATCGGGCCGCCGGTCGAGTCTCGGATCCGGCCTCGCACCGGAGATCGCCCCGGCTCGGCACCGCCGCCTCAATTGCGGGGTCGTACGGCCCCCCTATGGGGAACGTGACGACGACGCCGGCATGAATCCCCAGCTTGAAAGGCACATGTTTCGGCCGCGTACACCCGAGGTCTCCCGAGATGGGTTTCCCGAGTCAATCCCCCGATCTCTCCGTGATTTGGGCCGATCGTCCCCACTGGGCCGCGGCCGAGCCCGTTCGGGATTCGGATACAGCGGCCGCCGTCTCCTCGGTGAACGCGGCGCTCCGCCAGGCCGAGGCTATTCCGGCGAGGGCCAGGGCGGCAAACCAGGCCAGGCCAAGGGCCGTCGTGGCGAGCACGAACACAACGGGTCTGAAGTCGCGAGTGGTGCTGAGCGGGCTGAGGCCGATTGTTATCAAGATCGGCTGCTCGTTCCGGGCGGCAACCCGAATCCAGTCGAAGGTCGTGGCAGTCGCCGCCATCGCCAGCCCAATAGCGGCGACGCTCGCACCGAAAGAGACGACCACCGTGGAGGCCGACGAAATGGGCCGCCGGACAATCTGAACGAGCGCACCGACTATCGACCGCCGGACGTCAAGATCGAGCAGAACGAGGCGCCTGACCGCCACGGCCGCGACCACTTCCGACCCCAACCACACCAGGCCGATGACAAGGACGGCGTCTGCGGCGCTCTCGACGACGCGGACCACCAGCGGCGTGGCCAGGTTCGTCGGCGTTGTGAGCTCGACATACGCGGCGTTGTAGATACGCGAGCTGGCCCACACGACGGTCAGGACCAGCGGCACAACGCAAACGGCGCGGATACCCGCGAGATCGAGAACGATCCAGAAGTTCGGGAGCGATCGCGGTCGACGCACCGCCTGCCCGTCCGGGTCGATCTCGGCGTCTATCAGCCAGACGTCGATGAGCGACCCAACCAGGAAAGCGAGCAGCAGCCATACCGCGGCCAGCACCGCAATGATCGCGACGACCTCGAAGAGCCATAACGTTGGACGACCGTCGATGCCGAACGCATTGACACCGACGGCGCCGGCGATGCCGATCACGGACGGCAGCACCGAAATCGGTACGAGAAGGAGCACGATCCCGCCGCGCAGCAAGAACCCTGCCAGCGCGACCACGATCGTGTCTCGGTCCACGACTCCGAACGCCAGCGCCCGGCGCATCCGAGCAGTCCAGCCGGGCCGCGCCGAATCGTTGGGTTGAGTGTTCGCGAGCTGCTCGGCTCGCTCGACCACCCTGGCTACGGTCCCGAAGGAGCGGGCGTGCCCAGCACCGTCTCGAGCTGCGTCAGCAGCTGCCCGACGATGTTCATCTCCTTCTGGTAGGTCGCCAGGTCGCCGTTGCGGAGGGCTGCCTGGGCGGCCTGGTAGTGCGCGTTGGCCTCCGAGATCAGCTGCTGGGCGCTACCGCTCAGCGAGATGCTGGGCAGGGCAGTAGCCGTCCCGACTTGCGTGGGCGTGGCTGCCGGCGGGCTCAGGGCAGCGGACGTCCCGGGCGACGCCGACGCGCCGGGCGACGGCGACCCTCCGGGCGCAGTCGCCCCCTGGCCGGCGTAGATCTGAGTGAGGGCGTCCTGGAGGCTATTGCCCCAGACGATCTGAGTCTGGCTCCCGACGATTACTTTCTGGAATACCGGCAGCCCGTTGCTCGACGCCTGCAAGTACACCGGCTCGACATACATGAGTGAGTTCTGCAGCGGTATGACCAGCAGGTTGCCGAGGATGACCTTGCTGCCGACCTGGCCCCAAAGCGTGATCTGCTGGCTGATGTCCTTGTTCTGGGCTATCAAAGCCTCGATTTGCTGTGGCCCGAAGACGTTCGACGACCTCGGAAAGTCGAAGACGCTCACCTGCCCGTAGGTGGTCGGGTCGCTGTGGGCGGCCACCCAGGCGATCATGTTCTGACGGCCCTGCGGCACCATCGGCTGGAGCAGGACGAACTCCGGGTTCGCCTGGCCCGGGATGCGCATCTGCAAGTAGTAGGCCTGCAGGCCGAGTTGCTGGGTACCGGTGCTGCCACCGGTGTCGGCGCTCGGGGGGAGCTGCCAGACGTCGTTGCCCTGGTAGAAGACGCTCGGGTCGGTGACGTGGTACCTCGCGAACTGGGACGTCTGCGCGTTGAACATGTCTTCGGGGTACCGCAGATGCCCGGGATCAGTGGCGTCGCCGCGGATGTCCGTTGGCATATCCGACATGGGCTTGAAGAGGCTGGGGAAGACGCCCTCCCAGGCCTGGATGATAGGGTCGCTGGGGTCGGCCACGTAGAACGACATCGTGCCGTCGTAGGCGTCCATGACTATCTTGACGCTGTTCCGAACGTAGTTGAACGAGACGTTGGACAGCCCGCCCGCCGGCGATCCGGTGCTCGGGTCGTAGGGATTCGAGTCGGGGAACGCGGCGCTGGTCGTGTAGGCGTCCAGGACGTAGTCCAGGCGGCCGCTCGAAGTCACGACCAGGTACGGGTCTGAATCGAAGCTCAGGAACGGGGCGATTGCGGCGGCGCGCTCCTGGATGGAGCGGTTGTAGAGAAGCTGGCTGCTGCCCGTGATCTGGCTGCTGATGAGCATGTTCAGATCGCCGAAGCGGGCCGCGAACAGGAGGCGGCTCAAAGGCGTGTCGAGCTTGATGCCGGTGTCGCCTGTCCAGGTCGTGTACTGGTCGCCGCCGGTGCCACTCGTCGACGGATAGTCGAACTCCTGGCTGGCGGCATCGACGATCACGTAGTTGCTCGGCTCCGTGCCGAAGTAGATACGCGGCTGGGTGATCGTGGGCGCGCCGGGAGTGGAGACCGGCGGAAAGTTGCTGATCAACAGGTTCGGCTGCCCGTTCTGGGCAACCTCGTTGACCGGGACCATGACCAGGCCGTAGCCGTGGGTGTAGGTGATGTGCTGGTTGACCCAGCTCTGGTCGCCCGTGGTCAGCTGGGCGAGCTGAGTCGGGTCGAGCTCGCGGCCGGCCAGCATGACCTGCCGGACGCATGGAGGTGTGGAGGGTGCACAGCTCTGCGCGTCGGTGAAGACGTATCGGTCCGTGGCGACGTTCGGGAACGTGTAGTACTGGCGAAGGACCTGCAGTCCGTCGAGGGTCTGCGCGAGTGGCGAGACGTCCCACAGCCGAACGTTCTGGATCGTCGAGGATTCCGCCTGCACTGCCGCCGGGGTTATGTTGTTTTCCGGCGTGTACGAGGACGTCGACCAGTTGGTCAGACCGAAGGCCAGGCGGGTCTCCGTGATGTTGTCCGTGATGTACGGCGATTCCTGAGCCTGCTGGTTGGGCACGACCGAGAAGCGCTGTACCAGCTGCGGATAGCCCACGTAAAGGACGAGGAAGGCGCCGGCCCAGAAGACGAGGGTGAGGACCAGCGGGGTGCGCCAGCGGGTATACGTGAAGGCCACGACGAAGCAGCCGACGAAGGCCGCCAGGACGGTCATCACGTTGATGGCCAGCATCTTGGCGTTGTAATCGGCGTAGCTCACGCCCTGGAAGATGCCGCTGGTGTTGCTGTAGACGAGCTCGTAGCGGTCGAGTTGGTAGCCGACGGCCGTGGACCACAGCCACAGTGCGGCCAGCAGACCGAGGTGGACGCGAGCCGCCGTCGGCATCGAGGCTCCCGAGACGACGGCGATCAAATAGCGAACCCCGACCAGCACCAGCGCAATCAGCAGCAGAGAGTTTGCGGCTGACTGAATGAGCCGGTAGAAAGGCAGTTCGAACAGGAAGAAGCTGATGTCCTTGCCGAAGATCGGGTCGGTCTGGCCGTACGGAACCCGGTGCAAGAAGAGCTGGATCGTGTTCCAGCCGCCCAGCGCCAGCCCGCCGATGGCCAGCGCGACCAGAAGGGCGAAGGCGAGAAGGCTCCAGAAGACGGGACGTCCGATGTCCGGCACCTCAACGGCTTCGCCCTTGACGGTCCGGCTCGGCGGTGCCCCGAGCGGTCCGCTTCCGAACGTTCCTCCGCCGAAGTATCGGTCGACGTTGAATCGATCGAGGAGATCGTCCAATGAGAACCGTCGAAGCTGGCCCTTCGGGATGAATCTCCCGGCCAGCCAGAGGTTGACCCACAGCGCCAGGAAGGCGATCGCCACGCCGGCGACGAAGAAGAGGATCTGCGATCCGACGCGCGTCCAGAATACGCTGCCGAAGCCGACGCTCTGGAACCAGATCGCGTCGGTCGCCAGCCCGACGGTCAGCATGAAGACGGACAGGAGAACGAAGAGGGCCAGGATGACCAGGCCCAGGACGATCCAGCGACGGCCGAGATGGAACTCGGGGAACTGGCCCGACGGGCCGCCCGAGTATCGCCGGTAGCCGCCGCCGGGGCCGCCCCGCCTGAAGATCGGGCTAGGTCGCGGGCGGTCCTCGTCGCGATCGGTGTCGTCCGAATCGGGCCCGTCTGACCTCATACTGTCGTCCTCCCGTGGTCCCTCGTTCGGTGGGCCGCCGTCGGCGGTGTCGTCAGACCCGGCCTTCGGCTGCCCGTCGGCGGCTGCTCTCGCGGCCTCGCGCCGGCGGAGCTCCTCCATGAAGTCGTCGAACATGTTTGGCACATGCCGAGTCTAGCGACCTGGGCGGAATCGAGATACCCGTGGCCGGCAGTTTCGGTTTTGGCCGGCCGGTGAAGATCCGTCGGTGAGGCGCCGGTCGTCTAAGGGCTCGCAGACTCGCAGACGGCTCGGCCCCTGCCGCCGAACCTCAGTAGGCAAGCCTCAACAGGGCATCGCGGAAGGCGCGGAGCACGGTCTCGGCCAGCTCCGAGTCGCGCATCGCCAGCAGCCGCGCCGGTTCGAACCGGAAGCCGGTCAGAACGGCAAGTGGCGCGTCCCAGGGAGCTTCCTCGTTCTCCGGCGGCTGGCCGAGGCGCAAACGGAGCTGCTGGCGGCCGTTCTCCTCCAGGATCAACCCCGACAGCGTGCCAGACAGTCCCGGGCCGAGTCGAAGCAGGGGTGAGCCCGGCGGCGTGCCATAGACCGGGGCCAGATCGTTGAAGGTCAACACTGCGCCTTCGCGTTCGCACCAAAGCAGGGTCACCCACCAGTCATCGGCGATGGTCTGCGGCTGAGACATGCCGACGCGCCGGTCATCACCCGGCCGCAGCTCGATCTCACGCAGGAACGACGGTCCCGGCGATGGGAGGCGCGGTCTGGGGTCGGCCATGTAATCCAGAATACCCGTGCCCACGGGCGCCCCGGGCGGGGTCTCCGGCCAGGTGCGCCAGCCGCGGCGGCACAGGCCGGCTCGCGGCACAAGGTCCGGTTAGTTGCGCTGGGCGCCCCCGTCCTGCGGCCCATCGGGCCCGTCCTCCCCGGCGGACTCCGGGTTCCGCGCGCTATCGCCGCCATCCGCGCTCTCGGCGCCAGGGGGCACCCTGCCGGCCGATATCTCTTCGTCCAACCGGGCCATCTCAGCCTTGAGCGCGGCGCTCGGCGGTCGCAGTGCCGCTGCGTCGCTCGGCGGTGGAGCGCCGGTCGCCATCGGGATGGACGAACTGCCGAAGATCAGGCCGAGCACGTTCTTCTGCCTCTTTCTGGCGCGTGCCTCCTCGGCATACCGACGCAACTGGGGCGGGACCTCGGTCAGACCCGGGATCGGAAGCTCTTCGACGGCCGGAGTGTCCTGCGTCGCGTGGCAGTTGGGGCAAGTCTCGGCGTTCGCGGGCACCGCGGTCGAGCACCACGAGCAAACGCGTTCGGGGATCTTCGGGCGCCCGCCGGAGCTTCGTCGGCGGCTCGCGCCGGCAGGCCTGGGCCCGGACTGAGGCGGCGGCGCGGCGACGGTCCCGGCGGGCATGGCCGCGTCGGACGCCGCTGGGCCCGTGGCAGCGGCGGTTTCGGCGCTCACGAGAACACCGGCTTCAGGGCTCGCAGCGGAAACCGTTTCGTTAGCCGTCCAGGGAGGAACAGCCGGGCCGACGTTGGCCGACTCTGGCGGTGCAGGGTCCGACGCGGGTGTCTTCTTCACGGGCGCCCTGTCGAACTCGAAGGACCACGTGCGCGCTCCCGCGCCGGCGTCGGACGGCCCGGTGGCTGCCCCGCGATGGATCAGCTGGCCGCCGACTTCGAGACATGCGGCCCCGGCCAAGAGCGGCAGCCCGAAGGCCCGGCCGAGATCGTCGGGGAGGAGCGCAAGGCCGGCCACTGCCATCGCCACGGCCCACAGCCGGAGCGGTCGCTGGGGATCGACCGCGATCAGGACCATCGCCAGCGGCACGATCGCAAGGATGGCGGCCGCGACGAAAACCCAGAGGACTACCGCGCCGGCGATGCCGTAGACGTCGGCGGGCGGCAGGTCGCCCTCGACGTGGTTGAGACCGAAGAACTGCGAGGCTGCGATGCCCGCGATCGCTCCGATCCCGATCGATAACCAGCCGGCGAAGACGGCGATTGAGCCGAAGACTCTCTGCACCCTGCCCTCTCCTGCTAGTGCAACGACCGCGCTGACGTCGGCACGCCGGTCACTCCCACTCGATGGTGGCAGGCGGCTTAGAGCTGATGTCGTACACCACTCTGTTCACACCGGGCACTTCGTTGACGATGCGAGAGCTGATCTTGCCGAGCACATCGTAGGGAAGCTTCGCCCAGTCGGCAGTCATGGCGTCTTCCGATGTGACCGCCCGAATGGCGACGACGTTCGCATACGTTCGACCGTCGCCCATGACGCCCACCGAACGAACCGGAGTGAGGATGGCGAACGACTGCCAGATGCTGCGGTAGAGGCCCGCGGATTTGATCTCGTCGACGACGATCCAGTCGGCCTCGCGAAGGATGTCGAGTCGTTCGGGTGTGACCTCGCCGATTATCCGGATCGCCAGGCCCGGCCCCGGGAACGGCTGGCGCAGGACCATCGAATCGGGCAGCCCCAGCGCCGTCCCAACGGCCCGGACTTCGTCCTTGAACAGGTACCGCAACGGCTCGATGAGCTGGAAGCGCAGATCTTCGGGCAGGCCGCCGACGTTATGGTGCGTCTTGATCTTTGCAGCCGCACTCTCCTTGGCCGAAGTCGCCGATTCGATGACGTCCGGGTAGAGCGTGCCCTGGGTCAAGAAGTCGATCTGGCCGAGCTTGGCCGCCTCCTCTTCGAATACGTGAATGAACTCGGCTCCTATGATTCGGCGCTTCCGTTCGGGATCGACGATGCCCTCGAGCACACGGAGGAACCGCTCGCGCGCGTCGACGACGATGACCTTGACGCCCAGCTGCTCGAAGGCCGTCTGCAGCAGCTCCGTCTCGTTCTTGCGCATGAGCCCGTGGTCTACGTGGACGCACGTCAATCGGTCGCCGATTGCGCGGTGGACGAGCGTCGCCGCCACCGCCGAGTCCACTCCGCCGGAAAGAGCGCACAGGACGCGGCCATCCGTGCCAGTCGTGCGGCTGTGCTCGTCGACGCGGCGCCGGATCTCATCCACTGTCGAGACGATGAAGTTGGCCGGCGTCCACGTCTGACGGGCCCCGGCGATGCCGACGACGAAGTTGTGCAGAATCTCCCGGCCCTTTGGCGTGTGGACGACCTCGGGGTGGAACTGGAGCCCGTACATGCCGCGGGAAGGATCGGCGACGGCGGCATACGGAGTCGAGTCGGTCCGGGCGGTCGAGCGGAAGCCGTCGGGCAGGCGTTGGATCGAATCGCCGTGGCTCATCCAGACAGATTGCTCCGGCTCGAGGCCGGCAAACAGCGGATCCTCCGAGGCAACCCACACGGCAGCAGGCCCGAACTCCTTGCGGGAAAATGAGACCACGTCGCCGCCGAGACCCTGCGCCATGAGATGCAGGCCGTAGCAGATGCCGAGGATCGGGATGCCTCCAGCCCAGATCGCCGGATCGGGGTGAGGCGAGCCGGCGTCGTAGACGCTCGAGGGGCCGCCCGACAGGATCACGGCCTTGGGCCTGAGGGCGGCGATCTCGCTCCACGGGGTGTCGAACGGGAGCAGTTCCGAATAGACACGGAGTTCGCGGACACGGCGGGCGATCAGCCGGCTGTACTGACTGCCGAAATCGAGGACGACGACGGAGTCAACGTCCGCCCCGCCCCGCCCCTCACCGCTGATCTTCGCCGGGTCGGCTTCTCGTCTGTCGCCCAATGTCGCCCTCCGCTACTGACCTTTCGAAGTCTGCGGGCACGGTCGAGGCGACCCGCTCAGGCCCCTCGGTTGTTCGGAAGTCACCCGCGCTCGGTCGGGTATCCCTGCTTGCGCCACGTCTCCAGGCCCCCGTGCAGCTCATTGACCTTGAACCCGAGGGCCTCGAGGCGCCTGGCCGTCTTAGTGGACGCGTGGCAACTCGCGTTCCAGCAGTAGACGACGTACAGAGCCTCGCGCGGAAGGTGAGCGGTTGTCGTCTCGTTGAGCTCGCGCGAGGGCAGGTTCATGGCGCCCGGAAGGTGCTCGCGAGCGTACGCCTCAGGATACCGTGCATCCACGACTACGAGGTTCGGAGTGCCAGCCACGATGTCCGCGTAGAGGTCTGCCGGATGGCGGAGGGCCCCGAGGGTGCCGACCCAATGGATGCGGACGGTCGGCTCGGAGGGCGTCGGTGCCTGGTTGGCAGTGATGCCGGTCGGGGACGACTGGGGGACCGCAGGCGGCCCAGCCGGTTCCGCCCGATCCACCGGCGACGCAAGCCGCGCAAAGCGAGGCATTTCGGGTGCGGGCGAGGGCTCGTCGGCTCGGACGTCCGGCGCGGTCAGCATCGGCGGAATCTCCAGTCCGTGTAGCGTCGTGCCGGAATAGTAGCCACTCACGCGAATCACCGCGAGTCGGCTTCAGTCGTTACTGGCGTCGCTCGCCGCCGTCGGCCCCGGCTCGCCCCTTTGATTTCCGCTACTGGCATCGGCGGGAGTGCTATGCGATGCGGGCGCCCGACGCGATCCGCGTTGGGTGGGTAGCGGACCGGCTCGCGGCGCCCCCCAGGCTCGACTTAATCGTCGTCCAGGTTGGGGGCGAGCCAGTGCTCGGCCTCGCTCTCGGACCAGCCCTTTCGGCGGGCGTAGTCATCTAGCTGGTCGCGGCCGATCCTGCCGACGCCGAAGTAGTGCGCCTCGGGGCGCCAGAAGTAGTAACCGGAGACCGACGCCGGCGGGAGCATCGCGAACGACTCGGTCAGGCTTATCCCCGCGCTTGCCTCGGCGTCGAGCAGCGCGAAGAGAGTCGCCTTCTCCGTGTGGTCCGGGCACGCCGGGTATCCCGGCGCCGGTCTGATGCCTTGATACTCCTCGCGGATCAACGCGGCGTTATCCGGCGCTTCACCGGGAGCGTAGCCCCACAGCTTGCGGCGGACGTCGGAGTGAATTCGCTCGGCCAGGGCCTCGGCAAGACGGTCGGCCAGGGCCTTGGACATGATGGCGTGGTAATCGTCGTGAGCGGCTTCGAAGGCGGAGGCGAGCTCGGCCGAGCCGATGCCCGCGGTGACTGCGAATCCGCCGACGTAGTCAGGGACGTTCAGCGAGCGCGGCGCCACGAAGTCGGACAGGGCCTCGTTGGGGCGCCCCGGCGGTTTCTCCATTTGCTGGCGCATCATGTGGACGACCGCCCGCACCTTGGTCCGGCCTTCGTCGCCGTACAGCTCGATGTCGTCTCCGATCGAGCTCGCCGGCCAGAAGCCAACGACCGCTCGCGCCCGTAGCAACTTCTCGTCGACGATACGGTCGAGCAGGCGCCGCCCGTCCTCGTACAAGGCGTGTGCCGACTCGCCGACGCGAGGATCGTCGAGGATGCCGGGGAACGCGCCCTTCAGCTCCCAGGCATTGAAGAAGGGCGTCCAGTCGATCGAGTCGACCAGGGCCGCCAGCGGGAAGTCGTTGAACGTTCGGAGGCCCAGGAAGCTCGGCCGCGGCGCCGGCCGACCGAAATCGACACGGGTGCCGTTGCGTCTGGCTGCCTCGATCGAAACCTTCGCGACCCGCTCCCGCCTGCCGGCCCGCTCGACGCGCGTTCGCTGCTGGTCCTCGCGCACTGCCGCCGCGAACGCGGCTGCGCCGTCGCCCAGCAACTCGGACGCGACACCAACGGCTCGCGAGGCGTCGGAAACGTGGACAACGGCTGCCGAGTAGCGCGGCGCGATCTTGACGGCGGTGTGGGCCCGAGAAGTCGTGGCGCCGCCGATGAGCAACGGGACGGAAAACCCTTCCCGCTCGAGCTCGCCGGCGACGTGAGCCATCTCTTCCAGGGATGGAGTTATCAAGCCGGACAGGCCGACCGCGTCCACCTTCTCAGACCTGGCCATTTCCAAGATCCGGGCCGCCGGGACCATGACCCCGAGGTCGACGACCTCATAGTTGTTGCACTGAAGCACGACGCCGACGATGTTCTTGCCGATGTCGTGGACGTCGCCTTTGACCGTCGCCATCAGGATCTTGCCGCGCGGCCGAGTGTCACCGACCGCTGCCTTCTCGGCCTCGAGATAGGGCACGAGATGGGCGACCGCCTTCTTCATCACGCGGGCGCTCTTGACGACCTGGGGCAGGAACATCTTGCCGGCGCCGAAGAGATCGCCGACTTCGTTCATACCGGCCATCAGCGGCCCTTCGATGACCTCGATCGGGCGGGCGGCGGCCAGTCGAGCCTCCTCGGTATCTTCGACGACGTAAGTATCGATCCCTTCGACCAGGGCGTGAACGAGGCGCTCTCCGACCGTTCGCTCGCGCCAGGCCAGGTCCGCCGCCGGCCGGGCCGTGCCCTCGCCGGCGTACATGCCCGCGATTTCGAGAAGGCGCTCGGTCGCGTCGGGCCGGCGGTCCAGGACCACATCCTCGACACGGGCCAGCAGCTCGGCCGGTATCTCCGAATAGACGGCGAGCTGGCCGGGATTGACGATGCCCATGTCCATTCCGGCGGCGATGGCGTGGAAGAGGAAGACGGCGTGGATCGCCTCACGGACCGTCTCGTTGCCACGAAACGCGAACGAGACGTTGCTGACCCCGCCCGAGACGCGTGAGCCTGGTAGCTCGGCCTTGATGCGCCGAACGGCTTCGATGTAGGCGACCGCGTAGCCTGCGTGCTCATCGATGCCGGTGCCGATGGCGAAGATGTTCGGATCGAAGACGATCTCGTCCGCCGGGAAGCCGGCTCCTTCAGTCAACAGCCGATGGGCGCGGCGGCAGATGTCGACCTTCCGCTCGACCGTGTCAGCCTGGCCCTCTTCGTCGAAGGCCATGACGATGACGGCGGCGCCGTAACGACGGGCAAGACGGGCCTGGCGGAGGAACTGCTCCTCGCCCTCCTTGAGCGAGATCGAGTTCACGATCGGCTTGCCGCCGACACAGCGCAGTCCGGCCTCGACGACCGACCACTTCGACGAGTCGATGACAATCGGGACGCGAGCGATCGCGGGCTCGGAAGCCACGAGGTTCAGGAAGCGGGTCATGGCCGCCTCTGAATCGAGCAGCCCCTCGTCCATGTTGACGTCGATCGCCTGGGCACCGGCGTCAACCTGGCGGCGGGCGATCTCGAGCGCACCATCGAAGTCGCCCTCGACTATGCGGCGGGCGAAGGCTCGCGAGCCGGCAACGTTCGATCGCTCGCCGATATTCAAGAACAGACTGTCCGAGCCCAGGTTCAGGGCCTCGAGGCCGGCCAGCCGCAGTGCCCCCGGCCGCCTCGGGGCCTTGCGAGGCTCGAGCGTGCGAACCGCCTCGGCGAACGCAGCAACGTGCGCCGGCCCGGTCCCGCAGCAGCCGCCGACGACGTTGACGATCCCTGCCTCGGCGAACTCGCGCACCACCGCGGCCATGGCGTCGGGCGTCTCGTCGTACCCGCCGAACTCGTTGGGCAACCCCGCATTCGGATGCGCGGCGACGAACGTATCCGCCAGGCCGGAGAGCTCCAGGACGTGGGCTCGGAGCTGCCGCGCTCCGAGCGCGCAGTTGAGCCCGACGATCAGCGGCTCCGCGTGACGAATGGCGTTCCAGAACGCCTCGACCGTGTGGCCGGATAGTGTTCGGCCACTGGCGTCGGTAATCGTGCCGGAGATCCAGAGCGGCACCCGCTCGCCCAGCTCGTCGAATACCCCTTCGATGCCGTAAATCGCCGCCTTGGCGTTGAGGACGTCGAAGACCGTCTCGACCATCAGCAGGTCTGCACCGCCCACAATGAGACCCCGGGCGGCCTCGCCGTACGCGGCCGCAAGCTCCTCGAACGTGACCGACCGAGCGGCGGGATCCGCCACGTTCGGCGAGATCGAGGCGGTCTTGTTCGTCGGACCGAGTGAACCTGCCACGAACCGTGGTCTCTCCGGCTCGAGCGCCTCGGCAGCGTCGGCCGCCGCTCGAGCGATCCGGGCCGCCTCCCGGTTGATCTCATACACGACCGCCTCGAGCCCGTAGTCCGCCTGGGCGATGCGCGTGGCGGCGAACGTATCGGTAGTGACGATATCGGCGCCGGCCGCGAGGTATGCGTCGTGAACGGCCCGAACGACGTCCGGCCGCGTCAGGCATAGCAGGTCGGCGTCGCCGCGCACGTCACGAGGGTGGTTTCGGAATCGTTCGCCACGGAAGTCGGCCTCGGTGAGGGCGTAGCGCTGGATAAGCGTCCCCGTGGCCCCGTCGAGCACGAGGATTCGCTTCTCGAGCAGCGGGCGGAGCAGGAGCAGGCGCTCCTCACGCGTCCGGAGGTTGCCTGCCGGCGCTATGGGGGGCTGTGTTGCCGGCGCTGTTGGGGCGACCGCTGCAGGCGCTGTCGAGGGGACGTGAGTCTCGGTGGGCCTGCCTCCTTCTGCGCGCAGTGTACCGGGCCGCGCCGGCGGTCGAAACCGCGAACGGGAAGAGCTCCGCGACTTCCGAGCTCCGCGACTTCCGAGCGACGTACCGACCGCCCCCGCCTGTCTCGCGGCTCAGCCGGCCCCAATCCCGCCGCTCAGGTGCGCCTGATCCGGGCCAGCCAGGCGTGCACGACCCGCGACGGAAGGAGACTTTCGAGCGTCTCCTCCTCGATCACCTCGACGGACCAGCCGGATCGGAAGCTAGCCCTTATGTCCGACTTACGGATCCGTTCGGGGCCGTAGCCCAGCGGATTGCGGGTGCTCCAGCACAACAGAAAGGCTCGTCCGCCCGGATTGAGAGCATCGTGGAGACTGGCGGCGTATTTCGCGCGCTCGTCGGGCTGGAGGCAGTGGAAGAGGCCGACGTCGACGGCTGTCTGGAACCCCCGTCCCAGCCCGGCGACGCGTAGCGCGTCCCATACCAGGAAGTCGGCGCTGCCGCCTGCGGCCCGCTGCCTGGCTTTGGCCCGAGCCTTGTCAATGGCGGCACGAGCCAGGTCGATCCCGACCACGTCATGTCCCAGCGCGGCGAGATAGAGGGAGTTCTCGCCCGTGCCGCAGCCCACGTCGAGGACGGGACCCGCGATCGAGCCGGCAGTCGCGAGGCGCACGATGGCGCCCTGCGGCCTGCCGATGTCCCAGGTTGGAGTACCCATGTAGGCGTTGTCGAAGAACTGCATCGCAGACCTGGCTTCGATGTTCCGTGGCGGCCTTGACGAGGAACCGGTCCTCGTCGCATCGCCGGGCTCTTGGTGTGCAGGTCTCGCCGGAGGGTCCGTTTCCGCCTGCGCCCCAGCCTGGTGCCGGCACCCCATTCGGCGCATTATTGCCTCATGAATGTCACGAAGGACAGCGGCGCATCGTCGCTCTCGGACCTGATCGAGGTTGACTGCGCCATCGTCGGCGGCGGCCCCGCCGGGCTGTCGGCGGCCGTCAACCTGGCTCGCATGCGACGCTCGGTCCTGGTTATCGACGACCGCGACGGCCGCTCGCTGTGGGGTCAGATCAACCGCAACTACCTGGGCTTCCCCGAAGGGATCCCGGCCGCCGAGATACGGCTCCAGGGCCGGCGCCAGGCGGCTCGATATGGGGCACGGTTCCTGCTCGGCCGGGTCACCGCCGCCGATCGCGACGGCGGCCTGTTCCGGCTGCTCGTGGAGGGGGGCGGGGGCGGTGGCGCCGGCACCGACGCCAACGTGGCTCGAGACGAAGAGCTCGGCCGGTCTCTGGGCGAGATCCAGGCCGGCGCGTCGCAACGGGTAGTCGCACGGGCCGTCGTCCTTGCCACCGGGGTCCGCGACCCATTCCCGGGGTTCGCGGGTCGAGACGAATGCGTGGGCCGCAGCCTCTTCTGGTGCATCGCATGCGACGGCTACGAGGCGATCGACCGCTCAGTTGGCGTGGTCGGGCATGACGAGGAGGCAGTGGAAACAGCCCTCGATTTGCTCGAGTTCACCGGCCAGGTGGTCATCGCAGCCGGTCGTTCGGAGGGTTTCAGCGTCCCGCAATCACGGCTGGCCGACCTTGCGGCGAACGGCATCGCCGCCTACCGCTGGCCCGTAACCTCGTACCCGAACGAGAACGGCCAGATCCAGGCGCTCGTCCTGGGCGACCCCAGGCAGACGAGGATTCCGGTCGAGATGGTCTTCACCGTTCACACGCCGACCGCTCGGAACGAGATTGCCAGAGGACTTGGGGTGGAATTGAACGAGCTTGGGCAGATCGCCGTTGGAATCGAACAGCACACCAACGTGCCTGGGGTCTACGCGGCCGGGGACGCCACGAGTATCCACGATCACCAGGTCAGCGCCGCCGTCCACGAGGGCAACCAGGCCGCGTGCGCAGCCAACTACTACCTCTACCGGCCTGTCCAGAAGGCGCCGGGTCAGGAAGAGTGCTAGTCGTCCGCGCGGAACGGAGCCGTCGTTGGCGGCCCCCTCAGCGGTCGGAGCTCAAAGGCGGCTCGGCCGTTCGATCGTCCTGCGTGCCAGCACGAAGACCGACGGCGCGGGCGTGATCGAGCCGAGCGGCTCCTGAAGCAGAACCTCGGCTCGGACGAGGACCGTCTGTGGAAGGCGCCGGCTCAGGCCCGGCAGTCGGAAGAGCGACGCGGCTCGCATCCGTTCGATGCGGAAGCCGGCCGCCCGTAACGCCCGACGAACGCTCACCGGGGCGTGGTCGTAGTGGATCGGCCTGTATTCGACTGCCCCGAGCTCGAACGGCGACCAGCTCTGGCGGCCCAGCAGCCGCCGCGCGATCGACTTGAGGTTGCGCTTGTTGGCGTATTCGAGGATAAGGACGCCGCCCGGCCGAACGACCCGGCCGAGCTCAGCCAGAACCGGGCCCGGGTCGCCGAAATGGTGCAGAACGCGGATGCAAACGGCCACATCGAAGTGGCCGTCGGGGAAGGGGAGCGCGAGGGCGTCGCCGAGGGTGACGCTGAACCTTGGGTCGTCGGCAAACGTCGCCAGAGCCGCGGCAATGTGGACTTCGGATGAATCGAGCAGGACGACCTCGTCGTAGCCGGCGTACTCGTCAGCCAGCCTGCCGAACCCGGCTCCGACCTCGATCAGCCGTCCTCTGCCGTACGGTAGGAGCGCGGGCAAGGCGATCCGATCGCACGCATCCTCGTAGGTTCGAGCAGCCCAGAATACGTCCCTGTAGCCCAGATCCTCGTACGTGGCGAATGGCTGGCGGGACGGCACCGAGGGGGTCAAAGGGCGAAGCGCGTCGTAGATCGCGGAAGCCGAAGCTGCGTGTTGTCGGCCGATCAGGACGGGCTGGCGGCGCCGACTGCCCGACGGTGGACGGCGAATTCGTCGGCGTTGCCCGACCAACCGCAATCGCACCGGACGATGTTCGTCCGGGCGTTGTACTCCTCGATCAGATGCGACTTGACCGGTCGGAGAGGGTTCGGAGCGACCGCCGTGCGGATGGGCCGGGCCATGGTTCCTCCTCCATCTCCCCAACCCTGACGTCGCCGCTGCGATCGGTCGCCTGGCGACCGCCGCCATTCGGATCCGCGGGCACTCGGACACGGCCGCGTCAATTGGGAAGCGGGTGACATTCTATCAGACGAGCGTTCGGGTCCATTCTTCGCTCCGAACGGCCCCGCCATCCGACCGGGGGGCTGAACGCGGGTCGGTGTTGCAGGCACGCAACAGAGGCCGTCCGCTTCGAGCTTTGAGAAGCACGGCCGAAGTCCGCAGGCCGTAGAATCTCCCCAGCCAGGAGCCGCCTCCGGGGAGCGTCGCGTGCCCGTGGAACTGTTCATCGGGGTCTTCTTGTTCGGCGTGGTCGTGAATGTCGCGCTGCTCGTCTGGGTGACGTGGGCCGACAACGTCACAGTCCACTGGCCGCGGCATCCCCAGACTCTGCTCAGCTCGACGCGAGCGCGTCCGCCCGCGGGCAATGTCCCGACCCTTCGCCAGCGCTCCCTCTTCGTGGCCGGTAACACCGCGGTTGGTGGAGCCTTACCCCCGCCGACCCCATCCAGCTCGCCATTTACGGCACCGCCGGTCGCGCGGACGCCGCTCGCCGGGACATTACCGCCGGAGCTCGCCGAGCTACTGTCCCAGCCCGTGCCCATCGCCCCGCATGCGGATGGCTTCGGCTTCCGGCCGTCCGGCAGCGGCACCGACCGAGACGTGAAGTCGGTCGCCTTCGGGAACGACGGTGCGACGACGGGTCTGGGCAGCCTGCCCGCCCCGTCGGCGAGCGCCTCGACAGGACGGGCCCTGGATCCGCTCACCGGGCTGGAGTGCACGACCAGCTGGAGTCAGATCATCGAGATCGAGAACGCTCGGCTGTTGCGGTATCGCCGGCCCGCGACGGTTGTCGTGGCCGAGGTCGAGGGCCTGCGGCGGTTGGAAGAGCGGCTCGGCAATGAACCGGTCGATCGGTTGCTGCCGGCGGTCGCCGACGCCTTCCGGCGTGAGTCCCGGTCATCCGATTGGATCGCCCGAATCGGGCGCGGCCGCTTCGCCGCCTTCCTGCCGGAGACGGACGAGATTCAGGCGATCAACTATGTCGAGCGCATCCGTCTCGTGTGCGATCCGTGGCTCGCCTCCTCGGCAGTGCCACTTCGCCTTGCCGTTGGCTGGTCGTGCCCAACCGCCGCGTCGGACCTGGAGTTCGCGCTCCAGCGGGCTGAGCAACGGATGCATGCCGATCGCCGCTTGCCCGGCAGGTCGATCCGGCCACCTAGCGTCGCTCCGGCGCGAGTCGTGTAGCGGCTGCCCACGAGCCCCGGCTCGGCGGATTCACTCGGGGAGCTGGAGGCGGGACTCCCACCTGCCGAAATGGGCAGGTCTGGCGAGTGAATGATGGGAGCGAGGCCCTCGACAGACGCGATTCGCGCTCGGTCTGGCTACGTTTCGGAAGCAAGAGACCACCGCAGGTCGTCTGGGGCCAGACCGGGGTCCGACGGCTGGACCGAGGTTTGAACCGCCAGGCGCGCCTGTGTTGACGCAGGCAGAATCATCTGGTCACGCTGCGGACTGGGGTGTAGGCTGCGCACGTTCTCATCGGCCTCGACAACCGTCATGCAGGCCGACCGGAGCGAGGAAGCCAGACGATCCCGGCAAGGGAACCTGGTCCAGTTGGATAAGGAGGCTCAACTCGTGCTGAATCAACTGTGGGCTAAGCTTTCCCCCCGCGAGCGATTCGTGGCCTACGGGGTCGTCGGCGTTGTCGTCGGATGGCTGCTCGGCACGATCTTGGGGTCCACTACGATCGGTGGCGGTAGCTACGCTGGGGTCACCGTCCCCGGCGTCACCGTCAACTACTTCTCATGGGGCAACGCGGGTCTGATGTCGATCCTCGCCGTCCTGTTCGGCGTCGTGGGAGGCGTGGTCTTGTACCTGAAGATCGCCCCCAACGTGAACATCACGTGGCCGATGCCGGTCAGCCAGATTCTTCTCGGCGTGTCCGTCGTGGCTCTCGTCTGCGGCGTGTTGACGCTCCTCTTCCAGGTGACCAACAACCTCTCGGGCGCTCCCGCCCTGATGTATGTCGCTGATGTCGTCCTCATCGCTGGCGGTGCGCTGATGGCCTGGGGCGCCTATCAGGAATGGCTGGCCAGCAAGGCTGCCTGACCTCTCGTACACGAAGCGGCGGTCGCCGGACGGCGACCGCCGCTTTTTCTTTGGCGAGCGTCGCTAAGCGCCCTGAGCGTGGACGATGCGGAAGCAATCGGAGCAGAAGACCGGCCGGTCCATATGCGGCTTGAACGGGACCTGGGCCTGGTTGCCGCAGCGGGTGCACACGACCGCGAAGTACTCGCGGGGTCCTCCGTTGCCGCCGCGCTCGCTGCCGGGGCCACTGTCGGCCTCTCTCATCGACCGCCGGGCAGCCCGGCAGCCCGGACAGCGTTTGGGGTCCGAGACGAACCCCTTCTGCGTGTAGTACTCCTGGTCCTCGGCCGAGTGGACGAACTCGGTGCCGCAGTCAACACAGTTCAGGGTCCGATCGACGTAGATCACGATTCTCCTCCCGGAGCCGCGGGTCCCGCGCCGACGGTCCGGGGACAGGCGAATCGAGGTCGCGCCGAGCCGCGCTTGGGGCGCTGGTAGGCTTGGGCGGCTCCAGTCGACGGTCTTCGGTTCAATCTTGCCTGTCTGGGACGCACCGGCAGGGCGGAAGAATAGCACGCAGTCCCGCCCAGCTGGAATGGGCGTTCCGGCCTGTCGGGCAGGGCGAGACACCGCCGCCTTCCGGTCGCAACCTCGCCGTATCGGCGCCCTTCGAACCTGGCACAATCGGTTCGTCGACCCGTCTCCGCGTCGCCTGCCGCCGCGGTCTGGGCCGGGCGCTTCGGTGCTGCGGCACATCGGCGAACCTCCGCGGGTCGGGCGCGAATGTCGGGCTGTCGGGACGCAAGAGGAACAACTCGTCCGATGCTGCGCTTGCTTCACACAGCCGACGTTCACCTCGGAGCGAGACACACGGACCTGGGCGAGCGTGCCGCCGCCCTGCGCGAGCGCCAGTTTGCGGCCTTCCGAACGTCCGTCGATCTGGCAATCATCGAGAAGGTCGACATCTTTCTCGTTGCGGGCGACCTGTTCGACTCCAACACTCAGCCCCGCCGGTCGGTCGAACGCGTTGCCGCCGAGCTGGAGCGCCTTGCGCGGGCGAGCATTCGCACGGTCATCATTCCCGGCACTCATGACGTCTACGACGGCGCATCGATCTATCGTTCCTACGACCTGACAGGCATGGCCCATACCCCCGGCGACTGGGTCGTGGTCCTGACGCCCTCCTCGACCGAGGTCGTCTTTCCGTCACTGGACGCGATCGTCTACGGTCGCGTCTTCGATACTAAGCGCTCGCCGCGAAGCCCGCTGGCCGGCCTCGATGCCCGCTCGGACACGCGAGCCACGTGGAAGATCGGCATGGTCCACGGTGCGCTCGCGATCCCAGGGCGCACCGATTCTGACGCCGTCGTCGTCACCGAAGAGGAGATCGCCGGGTCGGGCCTGGACTACCTGGCGCTGGGCCATTGGCACTCCGCGATGGAAGGCCGAGCTGGAGACGTGGCGTATGCCTATTCCGGCGCCCCTGAGCCCGTGGCTGTCGATCAGGACGGTGCCGGTAAGGTCCTCCTGGTCGCCCTCGAGGAACGGGACGGACGCCACTTCGTCTCCATCGAGCCGAGAACGGTCGGCCAGACGAGGTCCGAGAAGCTCGACCTGGACGCCGGCGGCGTCCAGAACCAGCCCGAGCTTATCGACGTCCTGGCTCGCCATGCCGACTCGAACCTGGTCTTCGACGTGAGGCTGACCGGGCTGTACCCGGACGACCTCGATCTGGACCTGGACGAGATCGAGCGGGCTCTGTCGCCGTCTTTCCTTCGCTTCCGCCTCCGCGACATGTCGATCCCTGCCTCGCCCGAAGGCGTGTCCGCCCCGCCCGACACGGTCCTCGGTGCGTTCGTTCGGAGCGTCGAAGGGCGCATAGCTCGGCTCGAAGCGGCCACCGGTTCGGAAGCTGCGGCTGAACCTGCTTCACCATCGATTGAGCCGTCCCCGGCTGGAAACGGCGGGTCGTCGGCGCCCGCCGCGCCCGGGCTCGATCCGGCGCAAGAGCTGACCGATCTCCGCGAGGTTCTGCGGCTGGGCCGTCACCTCCTCGAAGGGCGCCAGGTGACGCTGTGAGCGAGATCTCAGACCGATGAAGATCACTCGCCTGCAGCTGCGAAACTTCGGCCGGCATCGCGACCTGGACATCGAGCTCGCGCCCGGCTTCACGGTCATTCGCGGCCCCAACGAGGCCGGCAAGTCCACGATCCAACGCGGTATCGAGCTGGCTCTCTTCCGCAAGCCGACGGCCGCCACGGCCGAGCTCGAAGCCCTCCGATCCTGGGGGGCGGCTGACGACGAGCGGTCTTCAACTCGGATCGAGTTCATCACCGACGATGAGGCCGGGCCGGACGGTGCCGGCGCCGGTCGCGGCGTCCTGGAGAAGGAGTTCCGCGGTCAGCGCGGGCGCGTCTCGCTGGAGCTCGACGGCCATACGTACACGGACCCGGCCAAAGCCGAAGAGGTCCTGGCCGAGTTGACCGGCATTCCCAACGAAGCCTTCTTCCGCTCAACCGCCTCGATTCGGCACGAAGAGCTCGATGATCTCGATCGAGACGAGGGTGCTCTGCGCGATCGGCTACAGGCGAGCATCGGTGGGGGCGACAAGGGTTCGTCGCGAGCCAGGGCTCGTCTGGAGGACGCGATCCGAGCCCTGAGGTCGCGCGGCGAAAAGAACCCCGGCCGACTCAGGATCGCCCAAGAAGCGGTCGCTCGCGCCGAGGTGGCCCTCAGGAACGGCGAGGGCGCCCTCGAGAAGCTCGAAGTGGATCGCGATGCGCTGGCCAAGGTCCGTGACGCGCGGCTTCGGGCCGAAACCGCGCTGTCCGAAAGCCGGAATATGCTCGAGGCCGCCAGTCAGGCAGAGCGCCTGCGTTCGGATCGGGCCGTCATCGCCGAGAGATTCGAGCGTTACCGTCAGGCGGCCGAGGCGCAACGCCGTCTGCAGGAACTCGAGGCCACACCCGAGCGATCAATCTCGGGTCTGCGCGATCAGCTGGACCGCATGCGGACGCTGCAGAGCCGCGTCTCCATCATGCAGGAGACTCTGCAGGAAGACCTCGGACCGAGGGTCGAGTCCGACGAGCCCGAGCCTGAGTATCGGAGCGGGGCAACCCTCACGTTGATCGCGCTGGTCGCGACCGCGTTGACGGGCTCGTTCGGTGTCATTCGGTCGCTCCTGCCGGTGCTGTTGCTCAGCCTGGTCTTCCTGAGCGCGACGGTTCTCCTGGCGGTCCGCCTGTGGCAGCGTCGGTCGGTGGCCGTGAACGTTCGCCGCGCCAACGAAGCCAGCCAGCGAGATCGGACCCTTCGGCGTCAGGGTCGCGTGGGGACAGAGGAGAGCTTGCGCGTGGCCCAAGCGGGGGTGCAGGGCATTCTCACGGAGCTGGGCGTGCCCGACGTCGCCTCTGCCGAGAAGCTGCTCACAGCCGAACAGGGCCGGCGTCAGGAGATCGTGACCTTGCAGGTCCAGGTTTCGGCCCTGCTCGCGGGTCAGACCGGCAGCGTCACGGAGATGCGCGATCGGGCGGCGCTCGAGCTGGAACAGAAAGCGGCCGCGCTTGGGGCTCTAGGACCGATCGCCAACGATGCTCGGGCTCGGGAGCGGCTGGAGGCCGAGGTCCGCGAGCGGCACGCAGCGCTCGAACGGGCACGCGATTCCGAGGCGGCAGCGATCGCGCGCGTCGACGCCAACTCGGTCGACTCGGAGCAGGTGGCGGGCGAGGCCGAGCGCCTTGTCACCTGGCAGAACCAGCTCGCGGCCCTCAAGAGTCGGGTCCGGATCTACGAGATGACGCTCGCGGCGATCGAGGCCGCCGAGAGCGGGACGATGCGCAAGGCCACGCGCTTTCTCGAGCAGCAGGTCGGGCGGGACGTAGCACGGCTGACCGGCGGCCGGTATGGGCGGGTGAGCATCGACGATCAGACCCTGGACATCGGGGTCTGGGTCCCGGAACGTGGAGACTGGGTCGCGGCGGGTCGGCTGAGCAAGGGCACGATCGACCAGGTCTTCCTGGCGGCGCGCCTGGGCCTGGTGAGGCTGGTGGCGCAGGGGCGACGTCCGCCGCTGCTCCTGGACGACCCGTTCGTGACGTTCGACGACACCCGAGCCGCGCGAGCGGCCGCCCTGCTGCGAGAGCTTTCGTCGGATTTCCAGGTGATCTACCTGGCCTGCTCGAACCGATACGACGGCCTGGCCGATTCGGTCGTCGAACTGCCAGGCCCGATTGAGGTCGAACCGCCGGACACCGCGGGACGGGCCGGCGAAACCGGGAGCGGCAAGGACGGCGCCGGAACCGACGGTGTTGCCGCGCGCATCAACGAGGCCACGGCCGAGAAGGCCGCGGTCTCCAACTCGTCCGAGTCGCCGGCGGGCACGGTCCAGGCCCCGGGTGAGCAGGGCGAGGCCTAGGAGGAAACCATGGCCGGCGAGATTCCAGACGGCCTCGCCATCGAGCACGTCTGGGTCGTAGATGCAATCTACGGTCCCGATGCCGCCGAGCGACGCTCAACCATCCGGGCCGAGCACCTGGCGCGCATGGCCGAACTGCGCGAGGCGGGCACGATCATCGAAGTGGGCGGGTATGCCGACATGTCGGGATCGCTCATCCTGGTTCGCCTGCCCAGCGAGGAAGCGGTCTCGGCCTTGGTCAGGGCCGACTCTACTTCCGGACGGGAGTCTGGACTGGCTTCCGTACTCGAGCGCTTGGGCGCCTCGTGCGACTGGGTGAGCTTTCGACGGCGTAGCGGTTGAGTCGCCCGCCGCCGACGGCATACCCCGCCCGGGCCAGGAATGAGGGTTGCCCGAGGCTACGGGAAAGAAACTTGAGCCGTCAGGTCGGGGCGCGGGCTCGGATTGTCGGCGGAGTCATTCCGCAGCTCGACCACGTACGTCTTCGTGGGGTCGACGTTGGCGGTAAATGCCGGGTTGATGTACGTGACGCCTTTGTACTGACGCGCATCGACGGTAACGGACGGCGTGGTCGTGGCGTCGAGCAGCGTCATGCTGGCATCGGCCGTGACGACCGTCCAGGTGGCCTGCACGTTGATCGTGCCGCCAACGCGAGGCTTGAACGTGGCGGTGAAGCCGTTCAGAGCCTCCGCCACGCCCGCGGTCGTACTTCCCTGGAAGCGGCCGTGGCTGAGCATGATCTTGGGACTGGCCGTAGGCCATGTGAAGGTAACGTCCACCGTCGGCTTGGAGGAGCCATAGCCGACAAGGGTCACAGTCCAGATGTTGTGCGGCCCGTCGGCCATGCCCTTGAGGAAGTTGGGCAGGCTGCCGACCTTGCAGGCATATGCGCTTGAGTCGACCTTGGCGCACATCTTGGTTGTGCCGCCGGCCGAAGTCTGGGTCACCGCATACGTGACCGGACCGGCGCCGTCGCTGGTGAAGGTGAAGGTTCGGGCGGTCCCCTTGGCGTCGTTGCTCGCGTCGAGGGCCAGGCTGTTGAACGTGATCGTCGCCGGGCTGGCCTTCCCCGGAGTCGGAGTCGGTCCGACTGTTTCGTTCGGGCCCTGGCTCTGCAGCGCGCCAGAGGGCAGCGACGTGGCCGGGGCCGTCGACGCGGCGGCGACCTCGCTCTCCTGCGGAGCGGAGGTGGCTGCGGACGACCCGCCTTTGTTCCCGACGATCATGAGGGCGCCGGCGACGCCGATCAGCAGCGCACAGGCCACTCCCAGCACGATCGAGATGTTCTTCCAGATCCTGTCGTCCACCCGGCTCCTCCTGTCCGATCCATCAGTCGTCGGCGATGGACCCACGAAAGATACCGCCTGTGGGCCATGTCAGGCCAATCGGGGCGTCGCCAGCCCTGCCCGGGAGGCGAAGTGGGCCCGCGACGTCCGGTCAACTCCAGCCCCTCGCCACCGCTGCTGTCCCGACCGGCCGCGCTCGGGTAGGCTGCGCTGGTGCATTCTCGGCCTGCGCCCGATTGGCGCTCCTTGCTCGCTCTGTACTGGGTCACCTCCTTCGTCGAGGGCCTCGGAGTGTCCCAGATCTACGCATTTCTGCCGAACCGGCTGACCGAGGTTGGGCTGAACTCGGCCGAAGTCGGGCACTTCGTCGGGGTGCTCGGCGCCCTGTTCTTCCTCTCAGGCTTGCCGTTCATCCCGCTGTGGGGCGTCTGGGCCGACAAGTACAGCCGCAAGGCCGTCATCATCCGCAGCGCGCTTGTCGAAGCGGTCGTGTTCAGCGTGGTGGCCGCCAGCCAGGCCCCCTGGCAGCTGGTCGTGGCCATGCTGCTCGTGGGTTTCCAGCTGGGCAACAGCGGCGTGATGATGGCCGCCATTCGCGATGTCACGCCGAGCCACCGACTCGGCCTGGCGATGGGGTTCTTCGCCGCCAGCAGCCCGCTGGGCTTCGGCGCCGGGCCGGTCCTCGGCTCATTCATGATCGACGGGCTGCATCTCACCAGCGCTGCCGTCTTCGCCCTCGCCGCGGCGCTGTCGGTTGGAGTGGCGCTGTTGCTGGCCGTCGCGTCGCGCGAAGTGCGGCCCGAGGTCGTGCCGACCGGAAGCACCCTCAGTCTGGCGTTAGCCGCCGTTCGTGGCGTCCTGTCCGACCCCGTGGTGCGCTGGCTGTTCGTGGTGTATGGCGTGGTCTTCGTCGGGCGCCAGATGTCGGCGCAGTACATGACGCTGCTCGTCCACGACGTCGAGCACACGTCGCTGCTGGTCGCCGGATCCGTGGGCCTCGTGCTCGGCGTGGCCCCTCTCCTGGGGGCGGCCCTCTCGCCCGCAGGTGGCTGGGTCGCGGATCGGCTCGGCTTCAGGCCCGTCCTGGTGGCCTCCATCTCCGGCATCGCGATCGCCTTGCTGGCCCTGCCGCTCGCCACGACCGTGACCGTGCTGGCCGTCGCGTACGGCCTGGCGGTCGCCTTCCAGACTATCGTCGGGGCCATGGTGTCGGGCCTGCTGGCCACAGAAGTCCCGGCCGAGCGTCGCTCGGCGACGCTCAACCTGATCTACCTGCCGCTGTACCTGGGTGGCATAGCCGGGCCGGCCATCGGTGCCGGTGTCGTCACCGAAGGCCTGCGGGCAGTCTTCTACGTGGCGGCGGGCGCGCTCGTCGCCGCCGCCTTCCTGGCGCTCGCCTTCGCCTGGCGGACGGGTGGGAGCAGGTCCCGTACGCGGGGCTCGGCCGGAACCGCGGCCGATCCTGCCCGGGCACTCGACGGGTCGGATTGAGCCGAGGGCCTGCCGGTCGGACCATCGGCCCTGGGGCGAGGCCCTAGCGAGAACCGAGCGCTGGAACGTCCATCTCCGCGGGCCCGACGTATCGGGCGTCGGGCCGGATCAGCTTGTCGGCCGAGGCCTGCTCGATGGCGTGGGCGCCCCAGCCGGCCATCCGGGCCAGCGCGAAAGTCGGCGGGAAGAGGTCGGGCGGAAGCCCGACCCCCTGCAGCACTGCCGCGGCGTAATACTCGACGTTCGTCTTGATAATGCGATCGGGTTTGAGCTCGCCGAAGACGCGCAGGACCACATCCTCAACCTTGACGGCTACGTCGAGCCATTCGGCCATGTCCGCCATTCCCTCGGCGACTTTCCGGAGGGCGGCGGCTCGCGGGTCGTAGGCGCGGTAGACACGATGGCCGAAGCCCATGATCCTGTCGCCGCGAGCGATTGCCTCGCGAACCCATTGCTCGGCGCGGTCGGGCGAGCCGATCTCATGAAGCTGGCTCACGACCTCCGCGGGGGCGCCGCCGTGGAGCGGGCCCTTGAGGGCTCCGATCGCGCCGCAGACGGCGCTGGCGAGATCGGACCGCGTGGAAATGATGACCCGGCAGGTGAACGTGGATGCGTTGAGCCCATGCTCGGCGCCCACGATGAAATACGCGTCGAGGGCTCGCGCCGCGGCCGGATCGGGGTCCTTGCCGTTCAGCTGCTGAAGGAAGCCCCCCGCCAGAGAGAGCTTCTGGTTCGGCTTCACCGGCTCCAGGCCGTTGCGCAAGCGATGGAAGGCGGCCAACGCCGAGGGCGCGAATGCGGTCAAGTCGCGAGCCTGGTCCACGGTAGGCGGCCAGTGCGGCCGATGCCACGCGCCCCAGACGGAGACGGCGGTCCGGAGCGCGTCCATCGGGTGGGTGTGGTTGGGTAGCTCGCGAAGAGCGCACATGACCGGCTCGGGCACCTCGGCCGGGACCAGGCGCGCGCTCTTGCGCCACTCGCCCGTCCACAGCAGCTCGGCGACCCGGCCATACGTGCCCTTCTCGACGAGCTGACCGATCGGGTAGCCGCGGTACAGCAGACGGCCGTTGGCGCCGTCGACGAAGCCGACGGCCGTCTCAGCGGCGATTACTCCCTCAAGGCCCGGCGAATAGGGGCGCTCGGCCGGAGCCTTGGGCTCCGCCGGCGGTGTTGCCGCGGGGGCCCCGGGTTGGGAGGATGCGGCGTTCTCGGTGTTGCTGGTCGTCATCGTCGCCCTCCTTGGGGCCTCTTGCGCGAACGTCGGCCCCGGATCCGGAGAGGCAGCTGGCTCCGGGCGGCCGAGTCTACAGCGACGGAATGCTACCGCGATCGTGTTCTTCAGCGCGGATGCTGCCGAAAGGAGTCTAGCCCTGCGTAACGAGTAGGTTTCGCGACGGAACGGCGCCGTGTACTAACCGCGATCTCTACGTCGGCCTCGCCGGTCGTCGCTTTCGAGAGCATCGAGGATCAGGCGTATTGCGATCGCGCCGAGGAATGCCACTACCAGGGCGCCCAGGAATCCGCGGCTGCTGTCCGTGTGCAGCTCTTCGGTCGCGAACCAGCCGCCGAGAAGGCCACCCAGGATGCCGACCGCCGTGTTGGCGAGGCAGCCACGCGGGCCCCGTTCAACGACGGCGCCAGATAACGCACCGGCCAGGAACCCGACGACGATCCAACCAACGAAATCCATGCGCGGCACAGCCGGCTCCTAACGCTGTCGAGTGGTCCAGTTTGGGACGCGCGGCCCGATCATATCGCCGGCGACGGGCCGAGAGGATCAGTCGACCGTACGATTCCGAGTCGTCCTCGCGCAGGAGAGCCCGGCAACGGAGCGTGGATGAGGCCGCCGGATTGCCGGCGGCCTCATCTTTGTAGCGGAATCGGTTCCCCTATAGGGCGTCCTTCCAGGCCGGCATCGTCTTCATGTAGGCGCGGGCCTTCTCGCGGGCGGCCACGTAGTCGAGTCCGTCTTGGTGCATGGTCCACTGCGTGAACCGCTCGAGTCGCTCGTCGACTGATGGCAGCCTGCCTGCGGGGGCGCAGTAGCTGCAATAGGGGATCGTCGGGTCGGACAGAGCGTGGTCTTCGTCGCCCGCCAGGGGCATGCCGCAGGATTCGCAGTTCAGGGCGACGGTCATCGGAAATTCCTTTCTGCTGGCGTGGCGGCTGCCGGCCTGGCGGGCGCGGGTGGTTTCGCGGGTTCGGCGGAAGCGAGCAACTCGAAGCCGCGGACGACGGCCGCTCGTTCCTCCGGCGACAGGGTCGCCATGACCTGGGCGATGAGATCTGGGGCCAGCACCTGGCCGACCCTCGAGACGACATCACGCCCCGCTTCGGTCAGCCAGACGAGGACCCGACGCTCATCGCGCTCGTCGCGGATCCGGGCGACGAGCCCCTTTGCCTCGAGGCGTTGGAGCAGCTCCGACACGGAGTTGCGCCTCAAGCCGAGATGCGCGGCCTGCTCACCGACGGTCAGCGGTCCGCTGGCCGAAAGGTTCTGCAGCACCTCCAGCGCGCGGCGCGTGATCGGCAGATCTCCGCCCCGAACCCGATTGGCCCAGTGGTACCGCCTGTACACCTCCGGAAAGAGACGGGCGACCCTCTTGGCCGCCCCGACGGCGGTGAGGTCGGCCGTTCCGGTCGAGGACGTGCCGCTCGGCGCCCGATACGGACCGGCCGATCCCGGGTCATCGGTTCGGGCTGGATTCCGTGCGGATCTGCTCGTGGCGACCATGTCGCCACGACTATCTCCGGGCCGTTTGCGCCCGTCAACGGTTCTGATCAATCGCTACGACATATTCGGCCTCGGTGCCGCGGCCGAATTGCGCGCCTGCCTGTCCGTACAATTCGCGGCAGGGGTGGCCAATGCCACCAGGGAAGCCGACTGCGCTCACCCGAGGAAGGGCGATCGGATCGAACTCGGGCGTCACGACCCTACGGCCGGACAGGGCGAGGAATCGTGCCGCGGCTCAGGACAGGCGCGCCGATCCTGCCCCCTTCGCGCGGTTCAAGCGCATAGTGCCCCCCGAAAGGGTGGGCAGGCCGACCGAGGCGGATCGGCATGATGCTCGCCGTGAATGGAGTCGTGGGTGTATCGCCGTCGTCGCTGGTTCGTTGTCTTCGCCGCCGTTCTCCTCGTCGGCAGCGTCGAAGCGCTGAGCGACACGGTTTTCGATGCCTTCCTGCCGTTCCCGTTCCACACCCTGCTCGTGCTCGCGGTCGTCACCGCAGTCGTCGGAACGGGTGCCTGGTTCGCCTTCCGTCGAATCGATCTGCTGAACCGCGATCTCCGCGAGCGCAACGCGGCACTCGAATCGCGCAACGCGGTGCTTCGGGCCGTGTACGACTTGAGCCTGGCCGTTTCCGGCCAGGCCGATCCTGACCAGACGATCGCCTCGATCGTCGACCACGCCCGCTCCCTGCTTGGAGTGGACGCGGCGCTGCTGGCTCTGGACGGTCCGTCGGGAGAGTTGCGCCTGCGGGCGGCCAGCGCCGTCCCCGGGGTCCTGGTCGGCGACGAGCCCGCGCTGGTCGGGGTCATGGCGCAGGCCGAGGACGATCTCGACTGCTACCTGCGGCCTGGATACCAGATTCGGCTCTCCGCACCCGTCAGCCACGGCGAGAAGCGAGTCGGGGCGCTCGGCCTGGCGACCGCGAAGGGCATCCGCCGGCATTTCGACGTGTCTGAAGTGGAGACTCTGTCGGCCCTGGCGACGCAGGTCGGACTGGCGCTCGAGGCGGCGAGGCTGCAGAGCGAGCTCCAGGTTCTCGCCATCCAGCGCGAGCGCGAGCGCATCGCTCGCGAGATGCATGACGGCCTGGCCCAGGTTCTCGCCTACGTCAGCACGAAGTCTCAGGCCGTGGAGGAGATGCTCGCCCACGGCCGCATGGCCGAGGCTCGCCAACAACTCGCCGAGCTTGCAGCGGCAGCTCGGTCGGTCTACGTCGATGTGCGCGAGGCGATCCTCAACCTGTCCACGCCGGGGCCTCGTGACCGGGGCGTGGCGGCGGCCCTGGAGGAGTACGCGGCGATGTACGCGGAATCTTCGAAACTTGCGGTTCGTTTCAAAGCGGACACGGCCGCGGCCAGGGCGCCGCTGTCGGCTGAAGCCCAGGCCGAGGTCTTCAGCATCGCCCGGGAGGCGCTGACCAACGTCCGCAAACACGCTCGCGCTCACCGAGTAACCCTCGAGCTGGCCCTGGAGGGCCGCGAGCTGGTCCTGCGCATCGGTGACGACGGCGTTGGATTCGACGCCGAGCTGCTTGCGATCGGCCCGGAACGCTGGCCCCATTTCGGCCTGGCGGGGATGCGGGAGCGGGCCGAATCGGTCGGGGGCGGCATCACCTGGCGCAGCACGGCCGGCGCTGGGACCCAGGTCGAGCTTCGTGTCCCGATTGGTGGCGCCCCTTTGAGCACTCCGTCCGACGACGTCGTTCCATCCCAGGAGACTCGGCGCCCAGCGGCGCAGCACCAGGCGGGCCGGTCGTCCGCCGCAACCGTTTCGGAGGCAGACTGAATTTATGAGAACTGTTCTCGTCGACGATCATGCCCTCTTCCGCGATGGGGTCGCGTCGCTGTTGCTGGCCTGGGGCCACGAAGTCGTGGGCCAGGCTTCGGATGGGGCCGAGGCAGTCGATCTCGTGGATGAGACGTCGCCCGACGTGGTCCTGATGGACGTCCGAATGCCCAAAGTCTCAGGTCTCGAGGCCACGGCCAGGATCAAGGAACGACACCCTGAAGTCGCTATCGTCATGCTCACGGTCAGCGAGGAAGAGGCGGACCTGTTCCGCGCTATCAAGGCCGGCGCTCAGGGATACCTGCTCAAGAACCTGGAGGCGCCCCAGCTTCGATCGATGCTTGAAGGTGTGGCCCGAGGTGAGCCCGCGATCACGCCGGCGACGGCCGCCCGGATCATCGACGAGTTCCTCAGGACGCCCGGTGGCACTCCGCAGGCCGCGCAAAGACTGACCGACCGCGAACTCGAGGTCCTCAAGCTCGTGACCGTCGGCCAGCGCAATCGCGAGATCGCGACCGAGCTGGGCATCAGCGAGAACACCGTCAAGTTCCACCTCAAGAACATCGTCGAAAAGCTCCACGCGCAAAACCGCGCGGAACTGGCCGCGCGCGCCGTCCGCGAGGGCCTGGTGCCGGATCCGCCGCACGATGGCGTCTCGAGGCACAGGTCGGAGCGGGATCTGTCGTACCGGCGTCGCTGAGCCTAGGCCCGGCAGAGCCTCGAGGGCGCCGATCGCCGACGACGGCACCTTGCGCGCGACCAGCCTGCGGGTAGCTAACGTTACCTGCCCGGCCGGGTAGGGAAACTACCTTCCTCCGGCAGATGCGCCTGATCCTCCGCGACGCCATTCTTCGGCCGAGCAATCCACACGGCCGAGGCGTTCCATGGGTTATCGGATACAGATCCAGAACGGGGGCTGTCTGAACTGCGGCGTCTGCATGGACGTCTGCCCGGTTCAGGCCCTCGACATGAGCCGACCGCAAAAGCCGGGGGTGGAAGGGTCCGGAGTATTCGGCAAGCCCTTCGACTGGATGATGGAGTACCCGGTCCAGGTCGGCGAATGCATCGGCTGCGGGATCTGCGTCCGCGACTGCCCCACCCACGTCGTAGACCTCGACAGCGTCCCGGGACTGACGCTCCTCGCCGCCCGCCAGGGTCCGATCACCAGGCCCGCGGAGGCGGCACCGGCCTGGCAGCCGCTCAGCGCAGTCACGCGCGAGTCTCTCAAGCCGGCCCGCGTCTCGCCCTGGGGCGACCTCTTCCAGTGGCGCACGAGCGAGCGGCCTCAGGACTGGCAGGTCTGGCGGTCCATGGTGACCGAGTCGCGCCAGGATCCGATCTCACCCTGCCAGGAAGCCTGCCCCGCAGGAACGGACGCCGGGCGGTACGTCGGGCTGATCGAGCAGGGTCGGTACGACGAAGCCTACGCAGTCGCTTCCGAGGTCAACCCGTTCCCGTCCGTTTGCGGCTGGATCTGCACTGCCCCGTGCGAGACGGCCTGCCGGCGAGGCACGCTCGACGAACCGATCGCGATCCGGCGCCTCAAGCGTTTCGCGACCGAGCAGGGCAAGCTGCCGCCCGTCGCTCCGCCGACGAATCGGCGAAAGGAGAAGGTCGCCATCGTCGGAGGCGGACCCGCCGGCATGGCGGCTGCCTACTACCTGGCCAGGCTTGGGTATGGAGTGACCGTTCTTGAGGCGATGCCGGTGCCGGGCGGCATGATGGCCATCGGCATCCCCGAGTACCGCCTGCCCCGCGTGGTGCTGCGCGCGGAGATAGACCGGATCGTCGGTCTGGGCGTGGAGCTGAAGTTGGATAACGCCATGGGCCGCGACTTCACGCTGGCCGACCTGGAGGCCGGGTACGACGCCATCTTCCTGGCCACGGGCGCGTCCCGCAGCCGCAAGCTCGGCGTGCCGGGCGACAGCCTTCCGGGCGTGGTTCCGGCCACGTTCTTTCTCAAACAGGTGAACCTCGGCGAGAAGCCCGAGCTCAGGGGCGCGGTCGTGGTGGTCGGCGGTGGCAGCACGGCCATGGATGCGGCTCGGTCCGCCCTCCGATCCGGCGCCTCGTCCGTCACGATCCTCTACCGCCGCGGCCGGGCCGAGATGCCCGCCCAGGCCGAAGAGGCTGAGGCGGCCGAGCACGAGGGCATCAAGATCCTGCTCGAGGCCGCCGTCACGGAGGTCCAGGGCAACGAGACGGGTGTAACCGCGATCAAGTACATCAGTCAGCGACCGTCGGGCAGGTTCGAGGGCGGGCGTGCCGTCTACGAGCCGATCCCTGGGAGCGACCGCGCCATCGACGCCACCACGATCCTGGTGGCCGTCGGCGAGGAGCCCGATCCATCGATCCTGCCCGCTGGGGCCGGCATCGAGACGAGCGGCTTCTCCGGCATAGTTGCCGACGCCGGTATGGCCACCGGCCGCAAGGGCGTCTTTGCCGGGGGCGACGTCGTGTCCGGCGCCAAGACGATCATCCACGCCGTCGGGGCGGGTCGCCGCGCCGCCGGGTCGATCCATGAATACCTCTCCGACAGCCGCGACGGTGAGGCCGAGATCATGGCCACGGTCCGGGTGCCGAAGGCGCCCGAGCCGGTGCTGACGGTCGACCTCGCCACACGTCCGCGAGTGGGGATGGAGATCCCGCCCTACCAGCCGGGCTCATTCGCGGCGACTCAACCGAGCCTGGAGCCGGCAGCCGCGACGGCCGAAGCGGCGCGCTGCTTCAGGTGCGATGCGGTTTACCGCTGCGCGGAGGTGCATGTCCAATCCGGGCGCGGGCCCAGAGACGGTCCCGGCGCCCAACCCAAAGAACCAGCGCCGGCGCTGGGTGGCCGGCCCAACCTCGCCGAATCGGCGAGCACTCCGCCGTCGATCATAGGAGGTCGAGACTGATGGATTCCGCGGCGTTCGGCGCCGGCGAACAGTTCGTAGAGGGAACTATTGCCGCCGCCCTGGTGGCCCTATGGCTGCTGGCGGTTGCCCTCCACCTGGGCAGGCCCTACATGCTCGCCCTGACACGTAAGTTCACCCTGCGGCTCGGTGCGGACCTGTGGTGGACTATCTATGTAGGGATGCGCGATGTATTCCTGCTCCAGGTCTTCCTGGGCAGCTTCATCTTCTTCTACCCGGACGTGGTCAAGGCCAACGACCTGCCGATCACGGGCGGGTTGGCGGCCGTGTGTGCTTTTGGCGCCCTGATGCTGAAGCTGATGACAAGAGGCGATGCCGACGCCCGGAGCTTCCATGCGCAGACCATCCTGATCGGTCTCGGTGCGACGCTCTACCTGGTGCCCTATCTCCTGGGCTCCCAGGTCACCACGGTCGGCAGCAGCATCTCGATCCAGCTGGCGTCGGTTCTCGTGAGTTCCCAGAACCAGACCCTAGCGCTGGCGCTGTGCTACCTGTCGGCGTTCCTGGTCGGGATCATGGGTCTGGTGGCCGTCTTCTACAACCTCCGCCTTGCCTCGCCCGCCCCGCGCAAGGTCGATGCCGGCGCTGCCAGCCAGCCCGCGGCGCAGAGCTAGGAGATCGATCGCAATGTCTGACCAGCAAGCTCTCGTTCAGGGCTCGCAGTATTGGCTGATCCTGTCGGTCGCAGCGATACTGCCGATCCTGTGGGCTTTCACCCTGTCGCTCCACTTCGCCCGGCCGTACGTCATCCGCTACCTGCAAAGCCTGACTCTGCGGTTTGGCGGCGACGTTTGGTGGCTCAGCTTCGTGCTGATGCGCGACGGCCTCCTCGTCGTGACGTTCGCCCTGAGTGCGATCTTCCTCTTTCCCAACGTCTACTTGAGCGCAGACCTGGGCGTTCCGATCACGGCGCCCCTGGCCGCACTCGTGCTCTTCTGGGCTCTGCTCGCGAAGCTGACCGGCGACTCGGACGACGACCTGAAGACTTTCCGCATCGTCTCGGTCCTGCTCGTCGTTGCTTCGATGCTCTACATCATTCCCCAGATCTACGGCGTGGAGGCCGGTGACCAGGTGGACTCGTTGAACAGCATCGCCGGCCTCGGCGGGATCCCGGGCGCGCTCGTCAGCGGGTCCAACCCGAGCCTCTCGTATCCCATCCTCAATCTCAGCCTTCTCGGCTTCGCTGTGACCGGCGCAGTCATCTTCGTCTGGTTCATGAGCAAGACCAAGTTCGAGTCCGCCGAAATCGCATAGCCGGCCGCCGTCACGGCCATTCGCAAAGGACCGCACCTCTTTCGAGTGGCGGTCCTTTCAATTGTCCGGCTCTTCGCGTCTCCGGGCGGGTCGCGTGCCCTGGCGATAGATCAAGCCGCCATCAGCGCTTAGCCGCGCAGCCTGCTGGGTATCTGCGCGGCTGCGGCTTCGTCCACGATCCAGGTCGCGCGGGTCCGGCGGGCCCGCTGGACCGGCCAGCGGCGATCGTCCCGGATCTTGCCGAACACGTGGCCCAGCGCCTCGGCTTTGCTTGCGCCCCAGGTCACGACCAGGACTGGCGCCGCCTCGAGCATTCTTGGGTTGATCGTCACGCGCGGCAGGTGTGGGCCGATGTGCGTGGGCGCGGGCACGCCGATCGTCCAGGCCATGGTGTCGAGTGCAGGTGAGCCTGGGAAGCAGGACAGGACGTGGCCGTCGTCACCCACGCCCACGAGGATGAGGTCGAAGGCGGGCCAGTTGCCCTCGGTAAGCGGCAGGTGGGCACCGAGCTCCTCGGCATAGCGGGTGGCGCACCAACGGTTGTCGCGCCCCTCGGCCAGCGCTCGGTCCGCGGGGAAGGGGTGGATGTTGGACGATGGCAGCGGGGCTCCGCCGGCCGACCCACCACCGAGCAGGACATCGTCGAGGGCGGTCACGTTTGACTCGGGATGGCCGCGAGGAACGAAGCGATCGTCGCCCCACCAGACGTGAATTCGCGGCCACGGGATACCCTCGAGCAGAGGAGACTGGGCCAGGAGCCGGTAGATCGCAACGGAGATACTGCCTCCGGTCGTGCAGAAGTCGGCCCGGCCGCGCCGTTCCACGGCGGCGATCAGGGTCGCCGCGATCCGCCCGGCGGCGTCATGGGCGGCCCCGTCCGGGTTCGCGACGACGACGACATGCGGCTCGCCCTCGTTGGGCGCGGGCAGGGCCGACGTGCTCGTGCCGGCGGGTTCCCGTGAGGTCGGAGACAGGTCTGGCTCTCGCTCAGTCATTCTGAGCGGCCCTTGTGGCTGTCGGCCCCTTTGCGCGATGCTGAATCCACGCCGAGAAGTCGACCGGCCATCGCCAGCGCGTGGTCGGCGACGGGGTCGGGCGCACCTTCCTCGATCGCGAGGCCGAGCAGATCGACATCCGTCAGACGCGGCGCGACGTAGCTGCGGCGGACGCGCTCTGCGCCGTTCTCGCAGATCGAGACCTCGACGGAGCGATCACCGGCCGCCACTTTGCCGACGAGCTCTGTGCCTCGCAGGCGGGAGAAGATCTCGACCCGGACCGTAGATCCGGCACCCAGGTCCGAGACGACCGGTCGCAAGATCACTTCCACCGCATGGTCCCTCTGGCCGAGAGTGGCAAGCCGCCGGCCGTCCTCCTCGCGGCGGAGTGGCGCGACCACGGTCATGCCCAGCCGCGACGCCAGCCAGGCGACGTGATAGAGCGGCCGAATCACGTTGGTCTGGCCTGCCGGGTCGCCGGGCTGGGCGGCCGCGTACTCCACTTCGATACGGCGCACGGCGCGGAGATGCGGCCGCAGGTCCGGCAGGTCGTAGACGGAGGCGAGAGCCTCGCGCCAGCGGGCCTGGCGCAGCAGTGCCCAGTCCACGACAACCAGGCGGCGCGCCCCGGCGGCGGTGGCCAGCTGGGCCAGCAGATCCAGGCCGTCGCCACTCCAGGCCGAGCCATCGACGATGAGCCGGTCGGCGATGGGCAGCAGCCGGTCGGCGCGATGCGAGCCGAAAGGGGGGTCGCCGGGCCACCACAGGGCCACGGGCAGGTCGTGGACCAGCAGCGGCACGATGATCGAAGCCAGGTGCTGGCCCGTCTCTCCGTGGGCGGCGACGCGGATCGTCTCCGCTCCGGTCTCGGCTCGGCCATCCGGAGTGGTCAGCGACAGGCCCTCGATGCGGGCCTCCAGGCCCGGCGGCCCCTGCGGGCCCACGACCGAAAGGATCAGCGAGCGCGACGCGTGGCGGCCGGCCGTGCCTGCTATCGTGACTGCACACCGCTCGGCGGCCGCCGCCTCGCCCGCCACGACCACCAGGTTGAGCACGCTGGTTCGGGCTGCAACGTGGTGCCCGCCGGCGTCGCTGGTCGCGCGCGCGGCGTCCAGGGCGGCTGCGGCACGGGCGGCGGCCTGGGCCTGGGCCTCGATCAGGGCGGCCTCAGCCTTCGCTGCCTCGACTCGTGCCACTGCTGCGCGCGCCCAGAGCTTGCCCAGCTGGCCCTCGATCTCCGGGACGGAATGGGCTACCGGGCGCGGCGGCGTCAGATCTTGCGCCACCGTCGTCCGTCCCGTTCCATCAGCTCGTCCGCCGCCTCCGGTCCCCACGAACCTGCCGCGTAGTTGGGAAAGCTTGGCGCGTTCATGTCGGCCCAGGCGTTGATGATCGGCGTAACGACGGACCAGGCGGCCTCCACCTCGTCCGCTCGAGTGAAGAGCGAAGCGTCGCCCAGCAGCGCATCGAGGATGAGGGTCTCGTACGCATCCGGCGAATCCACGACGAACGAGGTGTCGTAGGCGAAGTCCATGTTGACGGTGCGAACGTCCAGGCCGAGGCCCGGTACCTTGGCCGCGAAGCGCAGCATGATTCCCTCGTCGGGCTGGATGCGCATCGCCAGGACGTTGGGCGCGGGATCGCCCGAGGTTTCGCGGAAGAGCCGCAGCGGCACGTCCTTGAACTGGATTGCGATCTCAGTGGCGCGCTTCGGAAGTCGCTTCCCGGCGCGGAGATAGAAGGGGATTCCACTCCAGCGCCAGTCGTCGATCGTGAAGCGACCGGCGACGAACGTCTCCGTCTCGGACTCGGGATCCACCTCGGGCTCCTGGCGGTAGCCCGGCTGGGGTTCGGCCTGGATCCAACCAGGGCCGTATTGACCGCGAACGACGTCCCGGCGGATGTGGTCGAGATCGGGGGCCGCGATGGCGCGGAGGACCTGGAGCTTCTGGTCGCGCAGGGCGTCTGCCTGGAACGAAGATGGCGGCTCCATGGCCACGAGCGTCATCAGCTGCAATAGATGGTTCTGCAGGATGTCGCGACTGGCGCCGGTCTCCTCATAGAAGGCGCCGCGACCTTCCACTCCGATCGATTCGGCCACGGTTATCTGAACGTGGTCCACGTAGCTGCGGTTCCAGACCGGCTCGAATATGCCGTTGCCGAATCGGAATACGAGCAGGTTTCGGACCGTCTCCTTGCCGAGGTAGTGGTCGATGCGATAGACCTGCGACTCGCGGAAGACCTTGTTGACCTCGTGGTTGAGGAGGCGTGCCGATTCGAGGTCGCGCCCGAAGGGCTTCTCGACGATGAGGCGCCGCCAGCCTGCACCGCGCATCTCGTGGTCGAGGCCGACACGGCCTAACTGGCGCACGATCTCGGTGACCTGCGATGGCTGCGTTGCCAGGTAGAAGAGCCGGTTGCCGGCGGTGCCGCGCTCCTGGTCGAGTTCGTCGAGCTTGACGCCAAGTCTGTCGAACCCGACGTCGTCCGCGAAGTCGAGCTGCTGATAGCTGATGCGTTGGGCGAACTCGGTCCAGGCCCCTTCGTCGATCGGCTGAACGCGCGAGTACTTCTCGAGGGACGCGTGGACCTCGACCGCGAATGCGGCGTCCGTGTACGGCCGACGGGCCACGGCTACGAGACTGAACTCGGCAGGCAGCAGGTTCGTCCGCCACAGCTGGTAGATGGCCGGAAGGACTTTGCGGTGGGCCAGGTCGCCGGTCGCTCCGAACAGCACGAAGGCGCACGGGTCCGGCACGCGCTCGAGGCGCAGCCCCTGTCGCAGCGGGTTGGCGTCGGCGTCCGGCCGCCCGCGGCGACGGGCGGCCGTGGCCGCTTCCCGAAGCTGGAGGGCGGTTCGGGCGAGAGGCGGCGGAGCGGGCGAGCGGGGCGGGCTCATCGAACGACGGATTGCGGGCGGAACGCCCGGTTCCGACGAGTGGCAATCATCTCTATTCGGTCTTCACGGCGTGGCCGCCGAACTCGTTGCGGAGTGCTGCCAGCACCTTGGCCTGGTAGCTGTCCTCCTGGCGGGAGCGGAAACGGTTGAGCAGGCTGAGGGTGATTACGGGCGCCGGCACGTCCTTGTCGATCGCCTCCTGGACAGTCCATCGACCCTCGCCGGAGTCGGCGACCCAGCCCTTGAGGTGGGTCAGATCCTGGTCTTGCGAGAAGGCCGAGACGGCCAGCTCGAGGAGCCACGATCGAACCACGGAGCCGTGCATCCACAGGTCGGCGATGGCCGCCAGGTCGAGCTTGTAGTCCGAGGCGTGCAGGATCTCGAAACCCTCGGCGTAGGCCTGCATCAGGCCGTACTCGATGCCGTTGTGGACCATCTTCACGTAGTGCCCCGCGCCGGGGCCGCCGGCGTGGAGGTAGCCGTCTTCGGGCGCGAGCGAGCGGAAGATGGGCTCGAGGCGCTTCACGGGCCCGGGCTCGCCGCCGACCATCAGGCAGTAGCCGATCTTGAGACCCCAGATCCCGCCCGAGGTCCCGGCATCGATGAAGTTGACACCTTTTGCGGCCACCTTGTCGTGCCGGCGAACCGTGTCGTGGAAGTTGCTGTTGCCGCCGTCGATGATCGTGTCGCCGGGCTCCAGGAGCTTGAGCAACTCGTCGATCATGGACTCGGTGGCGTCGCCGGACGGCACCATGATCCAGATCGCGCGGGGCTTCTGCAGTTTGACGACGAGTTCCTGGAGGGTGAAGGCCCCGTCGGCGCCCTCGGTCATGATCTCGCTGGTCTTCTCGGCGGTTCGGTTGTAGGCGACGATTCGATGCTTGTCGAGGAGCAGGCGCCGGACCATGTTGGCGCCCATGCGGCCGAGCCCGACGAAGCCGAGTTCCATGACGTCATGCCTCCTTGAGGGCCGCGGCCAGGGCGCTCTCGAGCGCGGCCAGGCCAGATTCGGGATCTTGTCCGAGGTTGATCCGGAGGACCGGCAGATCGTGGTCTCCGAGCGTTCGGGCGTCTCCGATCGCCTGGGCCTCGATGAGCTTACCGAACGTGTAGGCCTTGCCCGGAATCTCGCGATCGTCGGGGTGCTCGGCGACCAGCTGGAGGAACCAGCCGATCGGGGCGCCGCCCTTATGGAGCTGGCCGGTCGAGTGCAGGAAGCGGGGCCCGTAGCCAACGGTCGTGGCCCGGCGCGTCCTGTCCCGCAGCAATGTTCGGATTACGGACAGGGCCGTGTCTCGGGCTGGGGTCTGGGCGACGTAGGCCTGGATCGAGGCGTAGCCGTTGGCCTTGAGCGCCCCGAAATGGGCCTTGAGCGCCGTCCTGAGGGCCGGCGCATCGGCTACGCTCAGGGCCGAGTCCGCGCCGGTGCCGGCGGTCTCGCCGGCCTCGAAGGCGGCCAATACCGCGTGGGTGTTGGTCTTGGCCTCCTCGACGTTAGGCTGGTCGAACGGGTCGATGCCGAGGACGGCGCCGCTGAGGGCCGTGGCCACTTCCCAGCGCACGAACTCCGCGCCGATATCGATCCTGGAGCCGACCTCGATACGGACGACCGGGTGGCCCGCCGCGGCCAACTCGGCCAGGCGGGCGTCTGCGTCGCCGCCGATCGATGCCTCGGGACCGGGCGAGCCGTCGAGGGCGATGCGGACGAAGACGCGGTCGTCTCCGTAGGTCGAAACTGCGCCCAATGGCTCACCAACCACCGGCACGACGCCCACTCCGTGCTTTCCGGTCGATTCGGCGATGAGCTGCTCGACCCACGGCCCGAAAGCGGCCAGTTCGCGGTCGATCACGAACGTCAGCTTGTCGCGGCCCTCCTTCGCCAAAGCGCCGACGACCAGACCGAGCGCAAGGCCCGGGTTCCGAGCCGGGTCCGAAACGCCGCAGGCGATGACCATCGCCCGGGCCCTCTCGAGCAGCGTGTCGAGGTCGACTCCCAGGAGGGCGCCCGGAACCAGGCCGACGTAGGTCAGGGCTGAGTATCGCCCGCCCACGTCCGGCGGGTTGAGGAAGACCTCGCGCAACTGGTCGTGGTGTGGAATCGATCGCAGGCTCTTGTCGGGGTCGGTTATGGCGGCCATGAAATCGCCCGGCTGCGACGGTCGGCCGACCTCGGCGTCGCTCAGCGCAGCGGCGGTCCGCGCCCACTGGTACTCCTCGAAGGAGAGGGACTCGGCCGTTGTGCCGGACTTGGTGGAGACGATAAAGAGCGTGGCGGTCGGGTTTAGGTCGTCGAGGGTCGCGCTCACGGCGGCTGGGTCCGTTGAGTCGAGGACGCGGACCGGCATGCCGTCTTCGGCCGCGCCGAACACATCCGTCAAAAGCGCCGGCGCCAGGCTGCTGCCGCCCATGCCGCCCAGCACGGCAGTGGTGAAGCCCTCGTCACGAATCGCGGCGGCGAACGCCCTCAGCTCGCCCGTCTCGTCGGCGAAGTGGAACGGTGCCTCAAGCCAGCCCAGGCGCGCCGCGATGGCTCGCTGGGCGATCTCCTGGTCGGACCAGACCGTGGGGTCGCGCCGGCCGATCGCCCTGTCGGCCCAGTTCTCGTTGACGGCACGGTCGCGAGCCGCGGCCAACGCCGATTCGAGCATCTCGTCGTTGAGCGTCAGATCCACGGCAAGGGTGCTGGTGGTTTTCGGTTCGGTCATGACGGTGGCCTCGTGACTGGCTGGAGCTTGGCTGGAAACGACTGTGCGGCGGCGATCACCGGTTGAGGTGGGCTGGTCGGGACCCCTCGATATGGGCGGCCTCTTCTTCGATGGCGCGGATCTTTCCGACGCGCCGGACGTGGCGCGGAGCGCCGCTGAACCTGGCGGCAAGGAAGTTCTCCGCGCAGGAAACGGCAGTTTCGACGCCGATCACACGCGCACCGAGGGCCAGCACGTTCATGTCGTCGTGCTCGACGCCCTGGCCGGCAGAATACGTGTCGTGGCACAGCCCGGCGCGGATGCCGGGCATCTTGGATGCGGCGATGGAGGCACCGACGCCGCTTCCGCACAGGAGGATGCCGCGGTCGGCTCGACCATCCAGGATGGCGAGGGCGAGAGCGCGGGCGTAGTCCGGGTAGTCGTCCTCGGCATTAGAGCCGTCGCCACCCAGGTCGATCAGCTCGTGGCCGAGCGGCGAAAGGCGAGTCAGCAGCTCGGCCTTGAGTTCGGCTCCGGCGTGGTCTGCCGCGAGTGCGACCCGCATCTCCGCTCCTTTCAGAGGGCTTCCGGGCCACGCTCGACGGTCTCGACCCGCCCGCTGAAGCCGTCGCGGACGACCTTGCGGCCGACCTCGGCAACGCGATCGACGGTGAAACCGAAGCGGCGCATGACCTCATCGCCGGGCGCCGAAGCGCCGAAGTGGTCGATGCCGACGATCGCGCCGTCGGTGCCGGCGTAGCGCTCCCAGCCGAACGGGCTGAGGGCCTCAATCGCGACTCTCTTGCGGTTGGCCCGCGGCAGAACGGACTCACGGTAGCCCTCATCCTGCGCCTCGAACCGCTCCCAGCAGGGCAGGCTGACGACGCGACTGCGGATGCCTTCTCGTTCCAGCGCTTCCGCTGCCCCGACTGCCAGTTGAAGCTCCGAGCCTGTGGCAATCAGGATCAGGTCGGGCCGGGCGGCATCGCCCGATGCGTCGCGCAGGACATAGCCTCCGCGCACCACACCGGTTCGCGCGTTCTCTGCCGTGCCGTTCAGGACGGGCAGTTTCTGGCGGGACATGATCAGAGCGGTCGGGCCGTCGCGACGCTCAACGGCGCAGGCCCACGCCGCAGACGCTTCGTTGGGGTCGCCGGGGCGAATGACGTCGAGGTTCGGTATGGCCCGGAGGGCCGCCACCTGTTCAATCGGCTGGTGTGTGGGCCCGTCCTCGCCGAGCGCTACGGAGTCGTGGGTCCAGACGTAGACGACCCCGAGGCGGCTCAAGGCGGCCAGCCGGATCGCCCCGCGCATGTAGTCGCTGAAGGTCAGGAAGGTTGCCGCGTAGGGGATGAAGCCGCCGTAGAGGGCAATGCCGTTGGCGACGGCCCCCATTGCGTGCTCCCGGACGCCGAAGCGAATGTTGCGGCCACCGGCATCGCCCTGCTCGAACAGGCCGCCGTCCGCTACGTCCGTCAGGTTCGATTCGGACAGGTCGGCCGAGCCGCCGAAGAGTTCCGGCACCGAACCGGCCAGGGTGTTGATGGCCTCGCTGCTGACCTTCCGCGTAGGCTGGGAGTCGCCGACGGCGTAGGTCTTGAGTCCGTCCGCCCAGCCGTTGGCTAGGCGGCCGTTCCAGCGTCGGTCGAGCTCGGCCGCTTCCTTTGGGAAGTCGGTCTCGTAGCGGGCCAGCTCCTCGCGCCAATCGGCCACGAGCTTCTCGCCCGCCGGGATCGCCTGGCGGAAGCGTGCGAGGGCCGCATCCGGGACGTAGAACTCGCGGTCGGGGTCCCAGCCGTAGGCCAGCTTTGCGCCACGGACCTCGTCGACACCCAGCGGCGCCCCATGCGCCTTCTGGGAATCGTGCTTAGTCGGCGCGCCGAAGCCGATGTGAGTCCGGACGGCGATCAGACTCGGGCGGTCGTCGGCCCTGGCCGCGGCGATAGCGGCACCGATCGCCGCGGCGTCGTTGCCGTCTTCGACGCGCGAAGTCCCCCAACCGTACGCATCGAAGCGGTCCACCACGCTCTCCGAGAACGCCATGCGGGTCGGGCCGTCGAGCTGGATTCGGTTGTCGTCGTAGAGGAAGACCAGCTTGCCGAGGCGCAGGTGCCCAGCCAGGGAGGCGGCTTCGGAGGCGATTCCCTCCTGGATGTCGCCGTCGGAGCAAATCGCGTAGATGTTGTGGTCGATCAGCGTGTGGCCCGGCCTGTTGAACTCCTCGGCCAGCCGTTGCTCGGCGATGGCCATGCCGACGGCGTTGGCGAAGCCCTGGCCGAGGGGTCCCGTGGTGGCCTCGACTCCAGCGGTCATGCCGTGTTCGGGGTGACCGGGAGTGCGTGACCCCCACTGCCGGAAGGACCGGATGTCCTCGAGGGTCAGCCCATAGCCGGTCAGATACAGCAGCGAGTAGAGGAGCATGCTGGCGTGGCCGGCGGATAGGACGAAACGGTCGCGGTTGGGCCAGCCGGGATCGGTAGGAGCGTGGCGAAGGAAACGGCTCCACAGCGTGTATGCCATCGGGGCCATGCCCATCGGCGCCCCGGGATGGCCCGAGTTGGCCTTCTGGACGGCGTCGATAGAAAGCGTGCGAATCGTGTCGATCGCAAGCTGGTCGAGGTCCCCGGCCGTTTCCGTCATTCGATTTCCTGCTCCCTTGCCGGCGCCGCTGCCGCTCGCGCCGTCTTCTGCGACCCGGACCGCGGCGCCAGGCTTCACAGGCGGACCTGCCCGAGCCGCCGCGGTCCTGTTCGAGGTGCCCGAGCGGAGCTCGTTGATCGGCCGGACTCGGCGCTCGAGATTGGCGCGGAGGGGGACCCCGCCGGGATCGACCCTCCGGGCTCGATGATTGCGCCATTCTACGGCTCGGCGCCCATTCGACGGCGCATCGAGGTGTGCGGACCGGCCTGTGTACCGGATCGCCGAAGGTTGCGAGGTCCTTGAAGGCTGCTACACTCGCCTCTCAGGCGGCGCTCGCTCCCGAGGGGTCGGGCGATGCCTGCCGGCAGGAGCCGGGACGACGGTCCCGTTCCTGGGCGGCGGAACGCGAGGAAGCTAGATGCGGATCTACGAGGGCAGTCCCCGCCAGAACTACCAGGAAGTTCTGCGATCAATCGGTGCGTTTCTCGACCAGAGAGGCATGCGCGAAATCCTGGTCGTGGAGGCGCCCGACAGCTTCATCGTCCAGGGCCTGACCGTGGGAACGTCGGCGGCCGGCCCTTGGTCGGAGAACCTGGGTCAGCAGACCAAAGAGACATTCGTATTCGACGACGACGACGTCGCTCGCTTCATGGAAGAGGGCCACACCAGGCGCGACAACCAGCAGCGCGCGGTCACCTGGGGCCAGGCGGGCTACTATGAGCAGGCGTTCCGCGTTGTCGGCCGCTACATCGATGAACAGAAGCCGCGCGATATCTTCTTCTTCGAGCAGGACGGAGCCTTTGTGCTTCGGTTCCTGATGGGGGGGCAGACTGGCAGCGGGCATGTCATCGCCGAATTCACGCGGGACGAGGTCGAGGCCATGATCGCCCAGGGTCAGGACTTCAGAGGCCAGAAGGCCAAGTCTCAGCCGGGAGCGTGAGCCCGGGAGCGGCACGGGCCGGGTAGGGAGGTTGGACGGTGAAAATCGTAAAGATCTTGGCAGCGTTCCTGGCGGTGGTACTGGCCGCACTTGTCGTCATCCCGCTCCTCGTGCTGGCAGGTCTCTTCATCTGGCTGAAGCTGACTGAGGAGGGCGATGAGGAGTCGCTGGAACTCGATCAGGAGAACGTCTAGCACGACCGGTCACGGATCCAGATGGGTCGCCCGGGCCGCGAGGCCCGGGCGATTGTTACACCGGCTGTGACTGGGCAGCCTGCCGTTTCCCGGGAACTCGGCTCCGAGCCGCATGCCGCGGGAGCGGTGACCGATGCTCTGGACGCGGCATCTGGGCCAGTGACCCACCGGGGTTCCGTTCCCACGGCCCGCACGCGCCATCTCGCCGAGATCGCGATCCTGCTGGTAATGCTGACGTGGGGTGCCAACGTCGTGGCAGTCAAGGCTGTCCTCGCCGACGTGCCGCCGGTCCTCTTTGCATTCGTCCGGTTCGGTGCGGCCTTCCTCGTGCTGCTGGCGATCCTGCGCTGGCGCGAGGGAAACGTAGGCCTGCCGCGGGCTGACATCCTGCCGATGCTCCTTCTTGGTTTGGCCGGCTTCGGGCTATACCAGGATCTGTGGGCGACCGCGCTCGGGCGGACGACCGCGTCCAACTCGGCTCTGATCACGGCCGCGACGCCTGTCTCGACGATGCTGATCGCGGCGGCCGTTGGTTCCGACACCCTCTCTCGGGCGAAGCTCCTGGGGGCGGCGATCTCGTTCTCGGGGGCGGTGGCGGTGGTAGGAGTAACGCACGGTTTCGGCTTCGCCGGTGCTTCGGCCGGTGACTTGATGACGTTCGCGGCCACGGTCTGCTGGGGCTGCTACGTGGCCTTCGGCGCGCCGGTCCTGCGCCGCCACTCCCCACTGCGTACTGCGACGTGGGCGATCGGCCTCGGCTGCCTGGGGATGCTGCCTCTCGCGGCCTGGCAGTTCGCCTCCTTCGATCCATCTCGAATCCACGCCACTGATATCGGCATCCTCCTCTTCTGCGTGCTGCTGTCCGCGGCTGCTGCGAACGTGGTCATGTTCGAGGTCGTTAGAATCCTCGGCCCCACCCGTACCATGCTGTTTCAGTTCCTCGTGCCGGCCTTCGCGGTCATCTTGGCCGCGGTCTTCCTGGGCGAGGCGATCGTGATAGGCCAGGTGGCCGGAGGCCTCGTGATCGTGGTCGGGATACTGGTCGCTCGCTCGCGCCGATTCGGGACGCGGCTCGCCTGACGATCACCGTCGCACTGGCCGGAACTCTCGTGGTTACCCATCCGAGTTCCACGTCCCGGCGGGCGAGGATCCCGCGCTGCTGCCCCGCGCCGCGCCTCGCGGCTCCACGCGCGAGCCGCGCGCGATTCTGGGCATCCTGCGTCGACACGGCGTAACGCTTGCCACAGGCATCGCCGCGCCTGCCTTGACAGGCGGGACTGTGCGTCTTAGCATCAATAAGCCTTTATATAAAGGCGCGTTGTTTTGGGATGTCGCCCCGGGCGCGCGCGGTCAGCTCTGGCTGGCGCTTGCCCTCGGCCTAATCGTCGTCACCGCCAGCATCACCGCAGTCCAGCGGACCTGGCACGTTCGTACGCAGCTTCGCAAAGAGGAGCAAGGAGCACAGTGAGCGA
>DASWZK010000015.1:0-1938 GCA_036404515.1 Candidatus Limnocylindrales bacterium | reverse complement strand
ATCGTGACCAGGCCGACGTCTGGCAGATCGCTCGCCCGGCGGATGCACCACTCCATCCGACTATGAAGCCGCTCTCCTTAATGGAGCGCGCGATCTCCAACAGCAGCAGAACAGGCGACCTGGTGCTCGACGCCTTTCTCGGGTCGGGGAGCACTCTGGTCGCCTGCGAGAGAACCGGCCGGATCTGCGCCGGCATCGAACTCGACCCGATCTACGCCGATGTGGTCCTCGCGCGCTGGGAACGCTTCAGCGGCGAGAGCGCGGAGCGGCTCGATGGCGCCGTCCCCGGCGACAACCGCGACGCGACGGCGGACGGAGGCGCCCGATGGTAGGCCGACGCCGCTGCACCTTCACCATGTCCGATGGCCACCTTTGCCGGGCCGCACCGTTAGTCGGCGGCACCTTCTGCCGGTTCCACGAGCCCGCCAAGGCCCACGAGGTAGCCGAGAGGCGCCGCCTCGGGGGTCTACACCGCCGGCGCGAGAAGGCCATCACGGAGATCTATTCCCTAGAAGGCCTCGACACCGTCGCTGGCATCCGCCGGCTTCTCGACATCGCTGTCACTGATGCCCTCGGTCTAGAGAACTCCATCGCTCGGGAGAGGATCCTGATCAGTGTCGCCGCTGCCGCGGCCAAGCTCATAGAGCCCGGCAAGGACGAGGCGTTGACCAACTCCTTCGGGCCCGCGGTCGGCACCAAACGTCGGAACGGCCACGATCCGTCCGGCTTCGAGGATGACCCCGACCCCGGGGAACTTGGGCCGTGAACGAGCGGCGCGGCAGATCGCCGCCTTGACAAGGTCGAAGCTTTCGCTCCACCGGCTGTTGTCCTGGCTCGGCCAGCGGAGGCCCAGCACATCAACCTCGAAACCCTCCACGATCGAACTCGACGGATACCGCGAGTTCCCCGTGGCGGTCGCCCCCAACCCTAGTGCCAGCAGGAGCGGCGCGAAACGCTCTGCCTCCATGAGCGGTCGCGATGACTCCGTCGTGTTCGGGGCCGTTCGCTATTGCATCCCTAGCGCGGCCACCTGCACGCCATACGTGTTGGCCACGGGCTGGTAGGCGAGCTGGCCCCCTGAGTCGACGAACCAGCCGTTCGAGACGATCGGACGCAATGCGGCGTCGTCCGGCAAGCCCTCGACCTGGCGCAGGCCGGCTCCAATGGTGACCACCAAGAGCGACGAGCGATTCGGGACGCCGCCTGTTCCGTTCCAGGTGCAGTAGACGGCCACGTGACCCAACGTCGATCCAGCCAGCTGACAGGCCAGATCGGTAGGAGTCAAGCTCAGCGGCGATCCCGCTCCGATCTTCTGATACCAGACCGAGGTGTTGCCCAGTCCTTCCCAGCTGACCTCATCGCCGACGAGCCTGATGGCCGGAAGCTCACGTCCGTCGCCACCGCTCGGAGACACGGGCCCCGAGGCAACGTCGAGCGGCGCCGAATTGGTCGCCGTCGAAACCCGGACCTTGACCTGTTCGGGCTGGCCGGTCATGGAGATGTTGTCGCATTCGGCCCAGGCGATCGTCATTCCGGACAGGCGGACCACGTACACCATTTCGGTTGCAGTGACGCTGCGCGCCGTCGAACCGTCGGCGAGGGATCGAAGGAGGATGCGCGAATCCATTGGCCGCGCCGAGGTGACATCGTCAACCGTGTAGGCGATCATGCCTGCGTCGACCGCGAAGACGGTGTTCTGGTACCAGCAGTTGCCGCCTTCGCCGGCCAGGGGCGCGTTGAACACCCGCTTCATTACTCCAGACGCGAAGACGCTGAAATCGCCCGACGGGAGGCCTGTGGCGGGGTCGAGTGGTGCCACGAGAAGCTGCCAGTCGCCCCCGCTGGAAATGCAACCGCCGATTGCGCCCGAGCCAGGCTCCGGAGCGGAAGGGTGGTTGGCGTACACCACGAGGTAGCGGCCGTCGGTCGCCGCGTACT
>DASWZK010000014.1:0-16714 GCA_036404515.1 Candidatus Limnocylindrales bacterium | reverse complement strand
CTCTGGACGAACGCCAACGCCCCATGCGGCCCCTGCCGGTCACTGGGCGATACGGTCTTCGAGCCGGCGAACGCACCCGAGCTTCCCCTGAGGGAGTGCCGGAACTTCTACTGCAACTGTCGCTACCAACCGGTGATGAGGAGCAGCCGAACGTAGGAGCAGCGCCGAAACACTGACATCCCTGAACTCAGGCCCGGTTCGGTGGCTTGCATCAGATGCTCGTCTTGTCGTCTTCAAGCGGGACGGGCGTTTCTTTAGCAGGCCGCCGCCGCCCACGTCGCCGCGGTGGGGCCACCCGCCTCTCAGCGTACCCGTGGCACCTGCGCTAGGTGTGAGCAGCCGAGACAGCCTCCTCCGGGAGAACGCCCGTCTCGCTGCCCACCGCGAGGCGGGCGCTCTTTATGCGCGGCTCACGTGACCGCAGAGACTCTATGGAACGTTAGTGACGAGATGGATTAGGTGGTACCAGGATTAGCCAGCCTGGGGGCCGTCTGCGCCGAGAAAGGCTTCCAGTTCGTCGACTGCGCCTCGCAGCACATCGTTGGCGCGACTCCACACCCGCCAGTTGGCACAGGTTCGTTCCGACCACCCGGATGTGGTCCCCGGAGTCAGGTCGACAGCTTGGTGAAAGGCGCGCGCCTCCGAGCTTCGAGTCGCGATAACCCGAACCGTGAGACGCCGGAACTCGACGACATCCATGAAACCTCCCGCAGCGGACCGGACCGCCTGCGGGGTGACTGTACTCCGGCGCGGCACTGGCTCGGGCCCCGAGGGCCCGCCTAGTGACATTCGGGTAGTGTCTCAGTTTGAGACGGGTGGAGGGTTCCACCTCGCGGGTCGCCGGAACGGCCCGTGGCGATCCGTCATCTCGACCGGGAACTGGCTCTTAGCTAGAGCGCCGCGATGGAGACGCCGATAGAAGCTCGCCGCCTCAGCAAGCGACCGACTACCTCTCTCCGCCGGATCTAGGACCCCGACTGGCTTGTGGAACTCAGTCACTACCAGCTTTATCGGCAGCAGGAGATCAGAGTCGTTGGAGACCACCACGGCCGAATCGAACTCCTTGTTGTGGGCGTCAAGGAGAAGCATCGAGGCGAGGTTTACATCGGAGCCCTTCTCCTTTGTATCCCAGACCTCAACGCAATCCGGTAAGCCGGCGATCGGTCTGACAAGAGGCCGCACTACAGGGTTTCGGTGAAACTCCCCGTAGTGCGGTGTCAGGGTCGGAATGGTCTCTAGCGCTCGGATGTAGAGGGCCTGCCGCTCCAGCTTGCCAGGGTTAGACGAGCCCGAAATCCAGCTGGTGAAGTAGTGGATATGGTGGATCTCGTTGTCTGGAAAGATCGTGCCGAAAAGGGCCGCGAGATCAAGCCAGCGGTTCGGACCGTGCTCTAGCGCTCGACGGAACAGGTTAAATCCATCGACGTAGTAGTTGGTTCTGTTCACCCGGCGCCCCACCCGGAAGAAAAGCGAAGGTCACCGTTGCCGGTGACCTTCGGGCCAGCAGCAGAACTGCTGGGGATGCAAACACATTATAGGATCTAGGGAGACGGTTCCGAGCATAGTACTAGTGGTGTGGGCCCTAGTACTAAAGTACTAATCATCGAGAAGCGCCGCGATCTCTTCTAGCGTCCAGACGTGATCCGCGATGCCAGCCGCCATCGCCGGGGTTCGCGGGTAGGGGTTCGCAAGGCTCTTGTGGGGCCGGGCGTAGTTCACGTAGAAGAAGTGCAGCGCGACCGCCGCAGCGTGGTTCGCAGCCTTCTTGGAGAAGGCGTTGGTCAGCCGAGTGAACCGCCGCATGCCCATCCGCATGGTCAGGTTCTGGCGCTCGATGTAGCTCGTGCTGATCCGGCCGGGGTCCGGGTCACCCTGGACGATGCGCACCTGTTCCGACAGGACCACGGGCGGGCTGAACTTGCGTTCCTCGTCCGGGTCCGTCCCGTACGTCTTGATGAGCATGGCGTAGTCGATGGCCGAGCCGAATGCTTCTTCGACGGCCTTTAGATAGGACCCGTGCCCGTCTGTCGTGAGCTGGACGCGATACCGAAGGCGCGAGGCCAGGTCAATCAGAAAGGCCGTGCAATCCTCAGGAGTACGCTCGCCCACGAGCCAGGACGGCACGAGCTTGGTATCGGGGTCCAGCGCTACCCAGGTCCAGATGTCGCCGAACCCTACCTCGCCCGCATGCTCGTCCGGCACGTTGCGAGCCTTCGCGTAGCAGAACGACCAGATCTCGTCGCATTCGATCCGCGAGCTGGTTAGGTCGCGCAGATGCTCGTCCTGGTAGTCCGCGCATGCGGTACCAAGCTCGGCCAGGAGCTTCGAGACGGTGTTGATTGAGTTGCCGGTAATCCGGGTCACCGACCGAAGGCTGTTGCCCTCGACCAGTAGCCGGATGATCGCCGCTCGTTCTGCTCGACTTAGCCTGTTCATACTGCACATTATGCTTGAGCGTGTAGGGATTGTCAAGGGCTTGACGGATCGAATCTGACGATTCATGCTTGAGCGAGGAACGAGCCCCCTTGCGGGGGCCCGATCCAACAAGAGCAGTGGCGCAACGATCGGCCAGGTTCTACCGGGCTCCTCGTCCGCCGAACACGATGCTGAAACCATCGTGTGGCAGCTCCTTTTTGGCGCCGGGCTGGCCCTAGTAGACCATGAGGCCCGGCGCCTTCTTATTGCGGCAGCCCAAGCAGCTTCTCGATCCGCTCCATCAGGGCGCCATCGATCTCGCCGCCGCTGCCTTTTTCTCGAAGCACGCCGATGAGCGTGCTGATGTACTCGTTCTTGAGGTCTTCGGGCGTTTTCGGCGGTGGCGGGGGATTGCGTGGGCCACCGCCGCCATTCGAGGCATGCTCATCCTGAGATTCCTCGCCGCCTTCCTCCTGCGACAGGATCTTCCGTGGAAAACCGTCGGGCAGCTTCGGAATGATGAGCTGAGTCCGAGTTCCGCGAACCTCGAAAAATCCGGCCTGTTCGGCCGACTCCATGAGCGCTCGCAGACCGGCCTCTACGCGACTGGGGGCAACGCCGAAGCGCGTGCGAAGCGCGTTAGTCATCCCGAAGGCGGTCGGCAGCTCTTTGCCGAAGTACTCGTCGTATACCGCCTTGTAGAGCGGCACGTCAAGAAACGCCTTTACGAGTGCCTGCCGAGCATCGTGCGTATAGACGGGCATGAGGATGGACTGAGCCCGGGGAGTAATCGTTAGATGGTCGCCCTCACCCGTGACAAAGTCGAAGATCCGGGCAGTTGCGACTCGGCTAAGGTACGAACCATTCTTGGCAGACTTGTACCCCAGGAACGCGGCCAGCTGATCATTGCTCGCACTTCCGCCACCCTTCTTGTGGATTGCCTCGGCGACGGCCAGCGAGTCGAGGAGCGAGTACACCGGAACACGAAGGTCAGAAACGATGCGGGTACGTTTCTTTGGTGTCGGGGCGATTGACTGAGGAGCGGTTACTTCGGTCATACCTGGAGCCTCTACCTATTCAGAGCAAGGCGGATTACTCCGGAAAGGTAGAGCTAATCGGTAGACCTGTCAAGAGCCCGGAGTACGGTTCGAGCCCCACCGCGCCGCGGCCGCCTTCTTGGCGATCTCCCGTCGCTCCTCAGGCGAGAGCTTCGCGGCCCGAGCCTTGCCGCCCTTCGCCCCGCCGAGCCTCCCGAGCGCGACCGCGGCCGGATTCTTCTCCCACCCCTTCGGTGTAGGCTCGGGCGTAGCCTCGCCCGTCGCCATATCCACGATCAGCTTCGCGAGCTGATTCGGGTCCCGCGGCATGCTTGAACGCTTTTGCATGCTCCAATTGTGGGCCAGCCGCTAGGCGGAAGTCAACGGGAGGCCGATTCAAACTGAGACACTACCGACATTCGCAGCACCACGTGCTCATTCGGACCCTCGCACCATGACCACCTAGTGTTCGCCCAAGTCCGCGGTCCTATCGTCCAGTCAACACGGAGACGTCGTACTCGGTCTCCGAGTGGTCGAAGGGCTAGAAGGCGGATGACCCAATGGCGACAGAAGGTGACCCCGAGTTCCACCAAACGAAATGGGTTCTAGTGACAGGCGGTCGCCCTCACTAAACTGGGCGCGATGATCCCGCTTGTCGATCCGTACCGCGTACTGCAGGTAATCCCTGAAGCGGAGCCGGAGGTGATCCGGGCCGCGTACCGGGCCTTGGCGCGGAAGTATCACCCCGACACGGGCGGCTCCGAAGCGCAGATGGCGGTGCTCAACGCTGCGTGGGAGACCTTGCGCGACAGGGAGAAGCGGGCCGAGTACGACCAGGATCGGAGGACAGCCGCCGCGCAGACGACGCCGGCAGAGCGATCCGGGGTAGACCCGCGGACGGCCGCGACGACTCCGCCAGCGCGGCCGACGTCGTCTCGCGCTAGCTCGGGCACCGTCCTCGACTTCGGCCGTTATGCCGGTTTCTCGCTCGGGGAGCTGGCTCGCAGCGATCCTGACTATCTCGAGTGGCTGGCGCGCACACCCGTAGGCCGCAGGCTCCAGCGCGAGATCGAGGCCCTCCTGGCTGCCTCACGGCCCGCCCCTCGACCGGAGCCCCCTCGGTCGCGCCGCTCCCGCCGCTGGTAGCGGGTCCGGGGAGCGGGTAGCCGTCGCTGCGGCGGGTACGCAGGGCAAGCTCGAGGCCAGCGACGACTCCACCTAGCGCAGGCCCAGGCGGTCGTCGGCCCCTGTTCGGGTGGCAGGAGACCGAATCTGACGGGCCTACACTGTGAAGGTTAGACCCGCCGCGAGGAGACCAGATTGGCCAAGAAGAAGGGCAAGAAGGGCAAGAAGGGCAAGTAGCCCCGCCGGCCCAGTGATCGCCGATGGCCCCTGCACGAGCGTCAGGGGCCATCACTCTTGTTGGCTCTCAGCCCCGATCTGGACAGCGTGGTCCGGCCGAGCGGTGCTCATACGCCCAACACGATGCGTGCAGATAGTGACGCCCCTGGCACCTCGTCGATCATCATCTTCCGTGTGCTAGGCTCGCCCGAGTGAGGGTTATAGAGGTGGGGTTGCCATGAGGGTCGGACGTGGAGCGACGGCGTTCCAGGTGTTGCTGTTGGCCGTCCTAGTCGCGGGTTGCGGGATGCGGATTGGCGGCCCGAACTACGGTGACACTGTCGACGGTATTGCCTGCGATAACGGCAGCAACGTGAACTTCGTGGCGACCATTCATCTCTGACTCATCAGCGGCGGGCAGCGCCAGGCGCCGACCGGCGGCGTGGGTAACACTGGATCAGCCTGCAACTACTGGGTGCGGACCGAGAACGATCCAGGCGTGATCCACATCCGCGCGCCGCATTCAGTCACGCCGACTCTCGACACGTTCTTCGCCATCTGGGACCTGGCGATCCCCCAAGGCTCGGGCAACTCAGGCCCATTCCGCGATGCCGCTGAGCACGGCGAGATCACGGTCAACGGCGCGGCGGTTCAAGGTGGCGCTGCGGCCGTAAACCTTGTTGACGGCGAGACGATCGAGTTGCACGCCCCGTAGTCGACGCCATCCGCTGCACTTCGCCACGATCCTGCTCTATGAAAGGGAGCCCGCGGTCAAGCTGGGTACCTCGCATTTGATTTCGACCCAGGCAGGCCTCACGGACCCTCGGATCGTGGACGGGATCGAGCAGCGCTCATCTCTCTATGGCCTTCTAGTTGTGAAGGACAAGGTTGCATGGGAGGCTGCTCCGGCGGCCCAATTCCATGCGGGGGTCGTCACGCGACCAGTTTGATAGCGGGGCCTGCCGGGGCAAACGGTTCGTTCTTGGACAGAACGTGCCAGATGGCTTCGGCCAGCTGGCGGGCGATGTCGACGCGGGCGACCTTGGCGCCACGCCCGCGGCCAAGGCGATGCTTGGTCCGCTCGTAGCGATCGCAGTAGCAGGCATCACGGGCGGCGTGGGTGGCCGCCTCGATGAGCGCCGGGCGCAGGTACTTGGGCCCGTTCTTGGCCAGCGGGCCGCGGAAGTCGTGGTTGCCCGACCCGCGCACGAGCGGGCACAGGCCCGTGTATCGGGTGAGCTTCTTCGGACTCGCGAACCTTCCGATGTCGCCGATCTCGCTCGCGATCGTGTAGGCGAGAAGCGGGCCAACGCCGGGAACGGTCATCAACAGCGGGATGTAGGGGTGGTCGGCACCGAGCCGGGCGAGCTCACGCCCACACTCATCGATGCGCTCGTCGAGTTCGTCGACGGGTCCCAGGCTCGTGGCTAGCGTCGTGGCCCAGGGCTCGGGCAGCGCCACGCCCGCGAGGAGCTCGCGGCCGGATGTCCCGAACAGGTCGGTGACCACCACAGGATGGCCGAAGGCCATGAGAGTGGCGTGGATGCGGTTCTTTGAGGGCCGTCCGGTGGCGGATCAGATGAAGCCGGAAGCGGGCCCGCTCACGGTCTGCCCGAACTCCCCGCGTCGGCAGCCAGATCTCGGGCACGAGGTCCCGGCGGGCCAGTTCGGCGGGCACGTGAGCGTCGATCTTGTCTGTCTTGGCGGCCAGCGGTGCCAGACCCTTCGCTTTCACCGGATCGGCGATCGCCACGTCCGGGCCGGCGAGCTCGAGCTGATCGTGGACGAAGCGTGAGCCCGTCATCGACTCGATGACCGCGCTGACCTCCCCGCCGTGGCACAGGATGCGATTGGCGAGGGTGCGCAGGGCGTCAGCGTCCGGACGGACGGCGGATACCTCGACGGTTTGTCCGGCCTCATCGAGCACGTGCACATCGAGTCTCTGGCGCGACAGATCCAATCCGGCGTACAACATGTCTGGGCCTCCTCGGTGCTGGTTGCCTTGACAACCCAACGTTGTCACCGGCGAGGCTCCTTTTCATGACCATTCGATAGTCGCGTCTGGGCCCGGACGTAGGCCCCGATGACGAGCGCCTCCAACGGCCTTGTCCGGACGATCCTCCGCGCGTCGGGGATGACCGAGCTGACGAACCGCTCGAGGGAGCCGCGGACCTGAGCATGGCGATCGTGATCTCGCCCTCGGCGGTCTGGACCCGGCGGGGTCGGCGGCCGTTGCGCGAGGCTGCTGCCTCGGACGTCCGCTCGTAGCGGGCTCGCCCGAGGAAGGCCGCGACCTCGTCTTCGGCGGCCCGCTGGAGGATGAGCTGCGCCCCCAGGCGTCCGAGCTGGCTCAGCTTGTCGGGGCTGCTGACCCCATCGAGCAGAGCCTGCTCGATGGGGTCCTCGATCCGGACGCTCGGAGCTATCCTTCGTTCCACGGCGTGGGCTCCTCTGAGACTTCCAAGGTCCGCTTCGGAGCCTACGCCGTCCTCACTTCTACAGCGGGTTCAGGACGCCACCCGGGTCCCACCTCCAGTACGATCGAACCGATGAAACCTTGACCTTCTCTTCTACGCTGCCACGCCATTCCTATTCGATACAATCGTGGTCAGTTCGATGCCGATCGCGCTCGCGAGCGCCTTTGACGGCGATCCGGCGCAGCTCCATACAGACGATGGCCATGGTCTGGGTGATCGGAGGTCCGCTCGTGCTCATCGTGGCGATCCCCTTCGCCGGATCGTCCCGCGGAACAGGATGACTACGCGACCGAAGAGCCCGATACGCCGCACCGGGTCCGCGTGATGGGGAAGTACGCCCCGTTCGATCGGCGACTCGCCCAGGAGAGAGGCCCGCTTGCAACGACCTTCGCCGAGGAGGCGCCGCTTGTCGGCGGATTGCCCCCGCCTCGCCCCACTCTCTGCGATGCGAGCACGGGTGGCGACGATCGTGCCGGTCCCGTGGGCGGGACCGAACGCCGGCGATCTCTGGCCGAGGGGCTGTCGTTGTCATCGACACGCCCCCAGCTTGAGGCGAGCGCAGTACGGGTTAGGCCAGACGCTGAGAGCGAAAGGTGAGATCGAACGAGCCCTTCCGAGACCCACCCGGGCGCGGCTGGCGGCGGGTTCGCCCGCAGGCCGAGCTCGAAGAGCCGATCCTGGCGGAGCTCTTCAGTGTCGACCGGTTGGAGCAGCACGCGCAGACTCTGGCCGCCGCCCAGACGGTCACCGACGCGCCCCGTCGGGGACACGCCGTCGCGCCCCGAATCGCCGAGAATGGCCGCGTCCTGCTGGAGTCGTACCGCGTCCTGGCCCGTGCGATCAAGGACGAACGGTCGATCACGCCAGCCGCCGAATGGCTCGTCGACAACTTCCCCATCGTCGACGAGCAACTCCGCGAGATCCGCGACGACCTGCCCCCGGACTACTACCGCGAACTCCCCAAGCTGGCCGAGGGTCATCTAGCGGGCTACCCGCGGGTCCTGGGTCTTGCCTGGGCCTACATCGCGCACACGGACAGCCGCTTCGACCCAGAGAGCCTGCGGCGAATGGTCCGCGCATATCAGGAGGTGGAGCCGCTGACAATCGGCGAGCTATGGGCCGTCGCGATCAGCCTCCGGATCCTCCTCGTCGACAACCTCCGCCGCATCGCGGAGCAGATCGTGCGAAGCCGGGCAGCGAGGCAGAAGGCGGACGAGCTCGCCGACGGCCTTCTCGGCCTCGGCACGGACAGCCCGGAGGTCGCGGCGGCCTCCCTGCGTCGGCTCTCGCCCGCGACGCTGCCGACGGCGGCCCGCGTCCAGCTCTTCCAGCGCCTGCGCGATCGGGACCCTGCGGTCACCCCCGTCCTCCGCTGGCAGGAAGGGCTTCTCGCGGCCCAGGGGACTACCGCCGAGGAGATGGTCCGCCTGGAGCACCAGCGCCAGGCGACGATGAACGTGACGGTCCGAAACGTGATCACAAGCATGCGCCTCATCTCGTGGTTCGACTGGGCCCAATTCGTCGAAAGCGTCAGCCTGGTCGACGAGGTCCTTCGTGCACGCAGTTCGTTCGGGGACATGGACTTCACGACTCGCGATCGCTACCGGCATGCCATCGAAGAGCTGGCACGGGCTTCGGGCCGGACCGAGGTCGAGGTCGCCCGGATGGCCGCAGCGACGGCGGACGCCGCGCCGTCAGCCAACGACGTCGAAGCGTCCCTGGCAGCTCGGCACCGAGATCCCGGCTACTACTTGATCTCCGACGGCCGCTTCGCGTTCGAGCGCGCCCTCCACGTTCGCGTGCCGGTAGCAGGCCGGCTGCGGCGCTCCTATGTCCGGGCCGGTGCGAGCGGCTACCTCGGAACGCTCGCGCTGGTCACGGCGCTCATCCTCGCCATACCACTCCTGCTATCCGGTCATGGAGGCGCCGCCGGTGCCGGCATCCTCGTCGTCGCGATCCTCGCGCTCGCCCCCGCCTCCGACCTCGCGATCGCCCTCGTCAACCGCGCGGTCGCCAACGTGCTGGGCCCGAGACCGCTGCCCCGGCTTGATTTCGACGATGGTGTGCCGTCTCGGCTGCGGACGCTCGTCGTCGTGCCGACGCTCTTCACCAGCCCGGCGGACATAGAGGCCCAGGTCGGCGGCCTGGAAGTCCATTACCTGGGGAACCGCGAGGGTGATCTTCGGTTCGCCCTGCTGTCGGACTGGCTCGACGCCCCGACCGAGAACGTCCCCGGCGACGACGAGCTCCTCGCGGCGGCGGCGGCGGCCATCGACCGGCTCAACGAGCGACACGGCGAGGCCCCCGGGGGAGGCGCCCGGTTCCTGCTCTTCCACCGGAAGCGATGCTGGAACGAAGCCGAGGGCTGCTGGATGGGCTGGGAGCGCAAGCGCGGCAAGCTCGACGAACTGAATGCCCTCCTGCGCGGCTCGGCGGCGACCGGCATCATGACCAGCGGGCGGACCGCGTCAACTCCGCCGACGGACGTGCACTACGTGGTCACGCTCGATGCCGATACGCGGCTGCCCCGGGGCGCGGTGGGGCGCCTCGTCGGGACAATCGCCCATCCGCTCAACCAGCCGACCTTCGATTCGCGGGTCGGCCGGGTGACCCAGGGCTACGGCGTGCTCCAGCCACGGATCACCTCGACGCTCCCGGCCGAGCACGACGCATCGATCTTCCAGCGGAGCTTCTCCGGATCGGCCGGGATTGACCCGTATGCATCCGCCGTCTCCGACGTCTACCAGGACCTGTTCCGCGAGGGGAGCTTCACCGGCAAGGGGATCTACGACCTCGACGCCTTCGCCGCGGCGATGGCGGACCGGGTACCCGAGAACGCGCTCCTGAGCCATGACCTGCTCGAGGGCGTCTTCGCCAGAGCCGGGCTGGTGACCGATGTCGAGCTCTTCGATGAATTCCCTTCGAACTACCTTGTCTCGGCGGCCCGCCAGCACCGATGGGCGCGGGGCGACTGGCAGCTCCTGCCCTGGATCCTTGGCCGGGCCCGCGACGCTACGGGCCGGCGGAGCCGGAGATCCATGCCCGGCATCGCCCGCTGGAAGATGGTCGACAACCTGCGCCGGACCATGTCTGCCCCGCTCACGCTGGGCACGCTCGTCGCGGCTTGGACACTCCCTTCGGTCTCGGCCGGACTGTGGACCGCATTCGTCTTGGCTTCGATGATCGTCCCGCCGGCCCTGCCCGTCCTGGCTGGACTGCTGCCGCGCCGGCAGGGCATCTCCAAGCGCAGCCACCTGCGAGCCGTGGGTGCGGACGTCGCCACCGCCGCGACCCACGTGGGCCTCGGCATCACGCTCCTCGCGCACCAGGCGTGGCTGATGGCCGACGCAGTCGTGCGAACCATGGCGCGGCTGTATGTCACGCGGCGAAACCTCCTCGAATGGACGACCGCCGCGCAGGCCAAGGCCAGCCACGACCTCGACCTCGTGGGGTTCTACCGGCAGATGGCGGGCGGCGTCGCGATCGCGGTCGCCACCGCGGTCCTGGTTCTCGCCGTGAAGCCGGGCGCGGGCTGGATCGCCGCGCCGTTCGTCGTCCTGTGGCTGCTCTCGCCCCTCGTCGCCCGATGGGTCAGCCTGCCAGCCCCCGAATCGGCCGCAGAGCAGCTCTCGGCCGCCGACGTGGGGTCCCTCCGCCTTATCGCCCGCCGGACCTGGCGGTTCTTCGAGACCTTCGTGGGTCCGGAGGACCATGGGCTGCCGCCCGACAACTTCCAGGACGATCCCGCGCCGCTCGTCGCGCATCGCACCTCGCCGACGGACATCGGGACGTACCTGCTGGCGGCTGTGACGGCTCGCGACTTCGGTTGGATCGGGACGCTCGAGATGGTGGAACGCCTGGAGGCGACGCTCGCGACCATCGGTCGCCTCGAGCGGTTCCGCGGGCACCTGTACAACTGGTACGACACGCGCGACCTGCACCGGCTCGAGCCGGCGTACGTGTCGTCGGTCGACAGTGGCAATCTCGCCGGCCACCTGCTCGCTCTGTCCAATGCCTGCCGCCAGATGATCGACCAGCCGCTTCCGGTCGCGGCCGCGCTGGCCGGGATCGGCGACGCGATCGCGTTAACCCGTGAGGCTGCCGGCGCGATCGGCGAAGACCGGAGAAGCCAGACGCTCACCCGGCGGCACCTCGACGAAGCCCTTGAGCTGTCCGCAGGGGCCAGCGCCGCCGTCCCAGTGACGCCCGAGCTCTGGGTGGCATGCCTGGGCGAGCTCTCTGCGCATGTCCGGACGCTGACGGACGTTGTCGCGGCCCTAACCGCAGAGCGTGGTGAGGGTGCCGACGGCGAGCTGGTGACCTGGGCTGAGGCGGCTCGGTTGGCCGTGAACAGCCATGTTCGAGACCTCGCGCTGCTCCAACCCCCTCCTCAGGTGACCGCCTTCCCGACGATCGCTGAGCTGTCCGATCCGCCGGTCCGTGAAACTGGCGACCGATCACCGGCCGCGGCGATGCTCGTTCGACGACTCCAGGCGATCGCCGACCAGGCCCAGCAGCTCTTCCGGGAGACGGACTTCAGCTTCCTGTTCGACCCGACCCGCAAGCTCTTCTCGATCGGGTTTCGGGTCCGGGACGGCACGTTGGATCCGAGCTACTACGACCTCCTCGCCTCCGAGGCCCGCCTCGCAAGCTTTGTCGCAATCGCCAAGGGGGATGTTGCCCCGGACCACTGGTTCCGGCTCGGCCGCGCGCTGACGCCCGTCGGTCGTGGCTCCGCCCTGATCTCGTGGTCCGGGTCCATGTTCGAGTACCTGATGCCCGCCCTCGTCATGCGCGCTCCCGCCCTCAGCCTACTCGACCACACGTACAGGCTGGTCGTGGACCGCCAGATGAGCTACGCCGCCGAGCTCGGCGTGCCCTGGGGCATCTCCGAATCGGCATTCAACGCGCGTGCCCTCGACCAGACGTACCAGTACTCGAGCTTCGGCGTGCCGGGCCTCGGCCTGAAACGGGGTCTCAGCGAGGATGTTGTCGTGGCCCCGTACGCGACCGCCCTCGGAGCGTTGATCCAGCCCGAGGCCGCGGTGCGGAACTTCGCCCGGTTGAGTAATGCCGGAGCGAGCGGGCGGTACGGCTTCCGGGAGGCGCTCGACTACACGGCGCGCCGGCTCCCCGAAGGCGCGTCGGTTGCGATCGTGAACAGCTACATGGCCCATCACCAGGGGATGGCGCTGGTGGCCCTCGGCAACGTCCTCAACGACCGCGCGATGGTGGAGCGTTTCCATGCCGACCCGATCGTCGAGGCGACGGAGCTGCTGCTCCAGGAGCGGATGCCGCGCGACGTGCTCGTGGCCCGGCCACGTGCCGAAGAGGTGAGGAGCGCCGCCGACGTGCGCGATCTGGTGCCGCCGGTCCTCCGTCGTTTCACCTCGCCCCACGGCTCGATCCCATGGACGCACGTGCTGTCGAACGGGCGGTACGCGGTCATGGTGACGGCCGCGGGATCCGGCTACAGCCGCTGGCGCGACGTGGCGGTGACCCGCTGGCGCGAGGACGTGACTCGTGACTCGTGGGGCAGCTATCTCTTCCTGCGCGACGTGGACACCGGCGTGGTGTGGTCGGCGGGCCACCAGCCCAGCGGCACGGAGGCAGACAGCTACGAGGTCGCGTACTCGGAGGATCACGCCGAGTTCTCCCGTCGCGACGGCTCGATCGCGACGCGCTTGATCGTCGTGGTGTCGGCGGAGCATGACGCGGAGATCCGCCGGGTGTCGCTGACCAATCTCGGCTCGCACCGTCGCGAGATCGAGCTCACGTCATACGCAGAGATCGCTCTCGCGGCGCAGGCAGCCGATGTTGCTCAACCAGCCTTCCAGAACCTGTTCGTCCAGACCGAGTTCGTCCCTGATATCGGTGCCCTCCTGGCGACACGTCGCCCGCGATCCAGGGACGAGCAGCCGATCTGGGCCGCACATGTTGCGGCGGTCGAGCAGGAGACCGGCGGGGTCCTCCAGTACGAAACGGATCGCGCCCGCTTCCTCGGCCGGGGCCGGTCGGTCCGTTCGCCGGTCTCGGTCATCGATGGGCGTCCGCTCTCGAACACGGTCGGCGCCGTGCTGGATCCGATCTTCAGCCTCCGGTGCCGGGTCAAGCTCGCCCCCGGCGCGACCGCCCACGCGACCTTCTCCACGGTCGTCGCCGAGTCACGCGAGCAAGTCCTGGACCTGGCCGACAAGTACCGTGAGTCGGCCACCTTCGAACGGGCGGCGACCCTGGCCTGGACGCAGGCCCAGGTCCAGCTCCATCACCTGGGGATCGAACCCGACGAGGCCCACCTCTTCCAGCGCCTGGCCAACCGGATCCTCTACTCCGACCCGTCGCTGCGGCCGGCGGCGGGCCTGCTGGCCCGCAACGAGTGGGGAGCACCCCGGCTGTGGGCCCACGGCATCTCGGGCGACCTGCCCATCGTCTTGGTGCGGGTCGACGAAGCCGAGGAGATCGACATCGTCCGGCAGCTGCTCCGCGCGCACGAATACTGGCGGCTGAAGCTCATCGACGTCGACCTCGTGATCCTCAATGAGCATGGCGCCACCTACGCTCAGGACCTCCATGATTCGCTCGAGACCCTCGTGCGCACGAGCCAGTCCACCCTGGTACACGAGGGCCATCCGAGCCGCGGCGGGGTATACATCCTGCGGGGCGACCAGCTCTCCACCGAGGATCGCACGCTCCTCCAGACGGCCGCCCGGGCCGTCCTGCTGAGTCGTCGGGGCAGTCTTGCCGATCAGATCATTCGCCTAGAGCGTCCCGAGAGGATCGCTCCGCCCGCAGTGCCGCCCGGTTCGAGACAGACCAGGAGCGCGGTGGCCGCGCCGCGTCTGGAGCTGGAGTTCTTCAACGGGCTCGGCGGCTTTGCCGATGGCGGGCGTGAGTACGTCACCATCCTCGGCCCGGGACAATCCACCCCGGCACCCTGGTTGAACGTGATCGCCAACGCGTCATTTGGGTTCCAGGTCTCCGAGTCCGGGTCGGGCTATACGTGGTCCGGAAACAGCCGCGAGAACCAGCTCACGCCATGGTCCAACGACCCCGTCACCGACCCGGTGAGCGAGGCGATCTACGTCCGGGATGACGACAGCGGCGAGCTGTGGGGTCCGACGGCCCAGCCGATCCGCTGCGAGGAATCGACGTACGTCGCCCGTCACGGACCCGGATACAGCCGGTTCGAGCACCTGCACGACGGCATCGAGCTCAACCTCGTCCAGTTCGTCCCGCTCGACGACCCCCTGAAGATCTCCGTGTTGACCATCGAGAACCGATCCGGGCGCTCCAGGCGCCTGTCCGTGACCGCCTATGCCGAGTGGGCGCTGGGCACCTCGCGCGGCGCCAGCGCCCCCCGGATCGTCACCTCACTGGAGCCGGAGACGGAGGCGCTCCTCGTGCGGAACCCGTGGAATACCGAATTCGCCGGCCGGTTCGCCTTCCTCGACCTCGGCGGACGGCAGACGGCGTGGACGGCGGATCGGACCGAATTCCTCGGCCGCAATGGCGCTCCGGACCGGCCCGCCGGCCTGGACCGCGGATACCGGCTGGAGGGAGCAGCCGGCGCCGGCATGGATCCGTGTGCCGTCCTCCAGACCAGCTTCGAGCTCGCCAATGGAGCGCGGACCCAGGTCCTCGTGCTGCTCGGCGAAGCTGACGGGGCCACGGCGGCGGCCGAGCTCATCCGGCGCGGGCGAACGGCCGACCACGAGGCGCTGCTGCGCGACGTGGCGAGCTACTGGGACGACGCCCAGGGCACTGTCCAGGTGCGGACACCCGACCGCTCGATGGACATCATGCTCAACGGCTGGCTCATCTACCAGACGCTCGCGTGCCGGCTGTGGGCGAGGACGGCGTTCTACCAGGCAGGGGGCGCCTACGGGTTCCGCGACCAGCTCCAGGACGTCATCGCCCTGATAACCGCGAAGCGCGAGCTCGCTCGGGAACATCTCCTTAGGGCCGCGGCCCATCAGTTCACCGAGGGAGACGTCCAGCACTGGTGGCATCCGCCGTCTGGTCGGGGCATCCGAACCCGGATCTCGGACGATCGCCTCTGGCTGCCGTACGCAGTCGATCGGTACCTCGCGGTCACGGGCGACTCGGCGGTCCTCGACGAGACCGTCCCATACCTCATGGGACCGGCACTTCGGCCCGACCAGACGGACGCCTACTTCCAGCCGGAACGCGCACCGGAGTCGGCTTCGCTGTTCGACCACTGTGCGGCGGCTCTCGACCGGAGCCTCGCGGTCGGCGCGCACGGGCTGCCGCTCATCGGGTCGGGCGACTGGAACGACGGCATGAACCGGGTGGGTTATGAGGGCCGCGGCGAGAGCGTCTGGCTGGGCTGGTTCCTGCACACCGTTCTGGCCGCCTTCGCTCCGATCGCGGAGGCCCGCGGCGAGCGTCCTCGCGCGGAGCGCTGGCGAGCCCATATGAAGGCAGTCCGGCGGGCGCTCGAGCGCGACGGCTGGGACGGCGACTGGTACCGTCGGGCCTTCTTCGACGATGGCACCCCCCTCGGCTCTGCTTTGAACGCGGAGTGTCGGATCGACTCGATCGCCCAGTCGTGGAGCGTTCTGTCAGGAGCCGCCAACACTCCCCGCGCGGAGCGGGCGATGGCTGCGGTGGAGGAGTACCTCGTCCGACGCGGTGACGGTCTCGTCCTGCTGTTCACCCCGCCATTCGACCATTCCGACGTCGATCCGGGATACGTCAAAGGGTATCTGCCGGGAATTCGGGAGAACGGCGGCCAGTACACCCACGGGGCCATCTGGTCGGTCCTCGCCTTCGCCGCGCTGGGCGACGGCGACAAGGCGGGCGAGCTGTTCTCCATCCTGAACCCCATCAACCATGCCAGCACCCGGGTCGGGGTCCAACGCTACAAGGTGGAGCCGTACGTCATGGCGGCCGACGTCTACACCGAACCGCCGCACGTCGGCCGCGGCGGTTGGACCTGGTACACCGGGTCGGCGGGCTGGATGTACCAGGCCGGCGTCGAGTGGATCCTTGGATTCCGTTTGCGCGGAACCACGCTCCTGCTCGATCCCTGCATCCCGCGCGCCTGGCCGCGCTACGAGATCGACTTCCGCTATCACTCCGCCAGATACGAGATCGTCGTGGAGAACCCGCAGGGGGTCAGTCGCGGGGTGGCACTGTCGGAGCTCGACGGACAGGCGCTGACGGGCCGCGGCGCCGCGATCCCGCTCGCCGACGACGGCGCCACGCATCAGGTCCGGGTCGTCCTCGGCTAAGCTTCGCGGCGGGCGGGTTCAAGGTCGGGGACCGTGCGGCGCCGACCCTGATCAGGTCTCTATGAAGAGGGCCCCGCGTGTCAAGGGTTCCCCCCGGGGGCGCCCGTGTGTGCGAGGGGAATGCGCTTGTCATGTCGCTATGGCCTTCTGGAGGGAAGGACTCGGTCGGGTGGGAGAAGGCGGCGGCCCA
>DASWZK010000013.1:0-11838 GCA_036404515.1 Candidatus Limnocylindrales bacterium | reverse complement strand
GGCCAAGGGCCTCAACGCCTCGCCCGGTGCCGCCGTCGGCAAGGCCGTCTTCAACGCAGACACGGCGGTCGCATGGGTCGAGAAGGGCGAGAAGGTCGTCCTCGTTCGCGAGGAGACCTCCCCGGACGACTTCCACGGCATGGCTGTGGCGCAGGGAATCCTGACCGCCAAGGGCGGCGCGACCTCGCATGCAGCGGTCGTCGCCCGCCAGATCGGCAAGCCCTGCGTCGCCGGCTGCGCCGAGCTGGAAGTCAACTACGCCACGCGCACCGCCACGGCCGGCGGCGTGACGATCAAGGAAGGCGACCCGATCAGCCTCGACGGCTCCACCGGTGAGGTCTTCGTTGGCGCCCTGCCCACTGTCCATGCCCGATACGAGGACCAGAAGGACCTCCAGACGGTCCTGGGCTGGGCCGACAAGGTCCGCAAGCTGCAGGTTTGGACCAACGCCGACAAGCCGGAAGAGGCCGCCCAGGCCCGCTCCTATGGCGCCCAGGGCATCGGCCTTTGCCGCACCGAGCACATGTTCCGCGAGGGTCCGCGCCTCGAGATCGTGCGCAGCGCGATCCTCGTCGCCAACGTCGCCACCCGGGCCAAGGCCAAGACTGCGGCCGGCCAGGCTCTTACCGCCGATGAGAAAGCCGCCGTCAAGCAGTTCGACGCCTCGATGGCAAAGCTCGAAGTGCTTCAGCAGGGCGACTTCGAGGGCATCCTCGCGGCGATGTCCGGTTTGCCGGTCGTCATCCGCCTGATCGATCCGCCGCTCCACGAGTTCCTCCCGAACCTCGAGGATCAGCTCGTCAAGGTGACGAAGGCCGGGGACAAGGCCACGGCTCACGACAAGGAACTGCTCGCGACCATCAAGTCGATGCACGAGCAGAACCCGATGCTCGGCCTGCGGGGCTGCCGCCTTGGCCTGATGATCCCGGACTTCGTGAAGATCCAGACCCGGGCCATTCTCAACGCGGCCGTTGCCGTGAAGAAGGCCAAGATGGACCCGCGGCCGGAGATCATGATCCCGCTGGTTGGCCACGTGAACGAACTCAAGGCCACTCAGGCGCTCCTCGAGGCCGAGGCTGCGTCCGTCGTGAAGGCCGCCGGCGTCAAGATCGACTACAAGTTCGGCACCATGATCGAGATCCCGCGGGCCTGCTGGGTGGCGGACGAGATTGCCGAGTACGCCCAGTTCTTCAGCTTCGGCACGAACGACCTGACCCAGATGACGTTCGGCTACAGCCGCGACGACGCCGAGGGCGGGTTCCTCCTCAAGTACGTCGAGGACAAGATCCTCCCCTACAACCCCTTCCAGTCGCTCGACCCGGTCATAGTCAAGGAGATGAAGCTGGCCGTAGAGCTGGGCCGCAAGACCCGCCCGGACCTCAAGGTCGGCATCTGCGGCGAGCACGGCGGCGACCCGATGTCGATCGGGTTCTGCCACCAGATCGGCCTGAACTACGTCTCCTGCTCGCCATTCCGCGTGCCGGTGGCCCGCCTGGCGGCGGCCCAGGCAGCTCTGGCCGACGTGGCGGAGCGCGACAAGTAGTTCCCAGCCCGTTCGCAACTGGAGGGCCCGGCGGTCCACCGCCGGGCCCTCCGATTCGGTGGCGGCGGCGCTTGGCCGGGCCGCTTGCCCAGGATTGGGCTGGAGACTCCGGGCGGCTGGCTCGCTTCGCCCATGCCGTCGGAAGCGGGCGTCATGAGTTGGCGGCCGGACCATCTCGGGGCGGAGGGCGCGCGGATCATGGAACTGGCCGGCGCCGACCGCCCGGGGTGGTCGTTCCGCGGTTCGTTACGGGGCCCCGGTGGTGTTCGAACCGCTCGGATCGCGTGATGGGACGGTCCCTTCCTGAACCGACGGGAGCGCCGCCCCGAGCTACCATCTTGCCGATCTTCCTCGGGCGCGAGTGACGGCGCGCTCTTTCGCAAACGGCTCGGGCCTCCCTCCTGGGCCGTTTGCCGTATCCGGGCTGCGCGGCTGTGCGGCTAGCGAGCCTCAGGGTCGGCAGGCTTGCTGAACGGCCGCTCGGGCTTGCTGAACGGCCGCTCGGGCTCGGCCCCCAACTCGGCTGCGAGCATCGACGCAAGCTCCCGCGCGTTGGTGGAGCCGTAGTTGGCATAGCAGTTGTTCATCAGGACGTGCATCTCTCGGGCTTCTTCGGCCGCCTCACGGATGCGTGGCACCCACTCTCGCATCTCGGCCTCGCTGTACAGGTAGCGGAACCGCTCGGCTACCGGAATCCCGGCTGCCTCCCAGGTTTCGACCCTGCGCCCATGGAAACGGATGACGGCGAGCTCGCGCGAGGTCACGGCGGTCAGCGGCGGGACGCTGCTCCGAAGACCCTGCGGACCATCCACCATTACCAGCGGTATCGAGTGGTCGGCCAGGAAGCTGAGCGTTCGCTCCAGGTTCTTCGTGTTGAACCATGTCTCGCTGCGGAACTCGACCGTGGACCGGACCTGGCCGAGGCGCTCCCGCGCCTCGAGAATCAGGTCGCGGCTCTCGCTTGTCGGGAAGAACCATCTCGGGTATTGCAGCAGTACCGAGCCCAGCTGACCGCTGGCGCGCACCGGCTCCAACCCCGCCAGGTAGAGTCGCCAGACCTCGTCGCGGAGCTCGGACGGCAGGTCGCGGGCGTATATGCGGGGCGCGGCTGCGAGGTCCCCCGGCAGGGCGGTTCGCAGATCCTTGGGTAGCCGCTTTGTCTCTGTCGGCTGGCCGGTCATCAACGCATGAGCCTTGGCATCGAAGACGAAGTCTGGTGGCGTCCGATCAACCCACGCGGCGGCGACCCGGGCCGACGGAAGCGCGTAGTAAGTCGCGTCCACCTCGACGATAGGGAAGGTGCCGGCGTAGTAGGTCAGGCGCTCTTCGGCGCCGTCCGCTCCGCGGGGATAGAAGACGCCCGGCGCAGTCATGGTCGGATCCGTCCACGACGCCGTGCCGATGCGGATCGTGGCGCCGCTCCGCGTGACAAGCGGGTCGATCGCCGCTCGCTCAACGGGGAGGGCGCGTTCCCCAGCCACGTCCGACCCCGGGTCGTGAAGGTTCGACGTGGCGGAGTCGTCGAGAGTAAGCGGCGGCATGACGTCAGGGTGCCGCATTCCGAGGTCGGGCGCTAGAGCGTGGTTCCCGGGCGCCACGACCCGCGCCCACGCCGCGGCCCGCGCCCACTGACGGTTCGCACCCGCCGGCCGTTCGAACCTCGCTCGTGCAGCTGTTAGCCGGGAGGGTTTCGGCCTGGCCCGGTACCAGGATGCTTCAGGGGCCGAGTACCGGTTGAGGCAAGGAGCGACAACTCTGCGCTTGACACCTGTCTCGGCTGCTTGACACGAACTGCGTCTAATCGCAGAGTGTTGCCCGCTCGGTTCGGGCCGGGTCCGCCCGTACGGGCAGGCGCGCCGCGCGTTGCCCGACGGTCCTGTCGTGTGGCTGGCATTACTGGCGAGGTTCGACGAGGTGCGATGTATGATCGCCCCGCCCGGCTGCTCGGTCCAAGTCGCCTTGGGCGTAGCCGAGAAGGGTAGCGATCGCCGACCGTCGTTCGACTGGTACGGGTAGGAGCTAGAAGTGTTCTGGACGCGTGGCCGCCGTGAAGAACGGCGTCAGAAAGTGCTCGACGAGTTGCTCGAGCTCGATCCAGAGGAGCGCCGTCAGCGCCTCAACCTGGCGGTCGCCGCCGGCGACATGCGCGCGGACGAGGTCGATGGGGCTCTTCAGCTGGTTCAGCGGCTGGACGCCCTGAGGGTCATGAGCATCCCGCCGAACGGGCGCACGGCTGGCGAGATCCCTCCAGACGCCGACCAACCGGTTGCGGCGGAGGATGAGGCGGAAGCCTTCAGCGCGTCGGATGCCGCGCCGGCCGAAGAAATCGACCGCAGCATGCCCGCACCCGCGGAGCTCGAACCTCCGATTGCTGCTGAACCTGCGCCGGAGGTGTCCTGGCTCTTCTCGACGCCACTGCCAATCGACGCCGTCGAGGCCGCTGGCCGGCTCATCGCCCGGGACATGGCAGCGCGCAAGGCACGCGCCGGAGCGCGCCCGCCGCGGCAGCGCATCCGGCGCGCCGTCGCCGGCGACCGGTTGCTGCCGGCGCCCATCGTTGAAGGTCCCGGGGCTGAGACCCCGTTCGGAGAGCGCGGGCCGAGCATTTCCTGACTGCGCCCGTAGCCATGTCGCGTTTGCCGTGCCCGGCGGGACGATTGCAATCACCTTGGCCGCTGCGTCAATCGGCGGCGCTGTACAGGTCGAACGGCTTGGTAGCGCTCGTCCCCACGCACTAAGTGCCTACGCCTCCGGGCACGGCAAGGTCATCGTCCCCGCCACCGTGCGTCGGCGACCTCACGGCCCGACGGCTCGGGCCGTAAACCGATCGCCAGCGCGTGCGACGCGCAGCGCCAGGCCGAACGCCTCGGTGAGAACGGGGCCGGTCATCGTCTCAGCCACGGGTCCGTTCGCCACCACTCGTCCGGATCGAATGACCGATACGCTGTGAAAGCCAACGACCTCGTCGGTCGGCTCGGTCATCGGGGCGGGTGCTCGGTCGGGTCGCCTGCCGAAAGCGCTGCTTCCAGGCGGTCGAGGAGCGGGATCTGTGTCTCCTTGATGTGCCGGCGCGCCTCATCGGGCCCGAAGTAGACCCATTTGTCGACCTCCGGGGTAGGGCGCCAGAAAAGCGGCCACTCGATGAAGTTGCTGTGCATCGTCGACGGGTCGATGTCGCCCTCGATCGCCCAGGCGTAGACCGTCTTGCCGCCCTTCTGCCGGATTGAGCCGAGTTCCATAAGCTGGCCGGGCGGAACGGGATGGCCGACCTCTTCGGTGAACTCGCGACGTGCGGTCACCTCGTAATCGACATCGTTCTCGTCGACTTCGCCCTTCGGAATCGACCAGTAGCCGAGGTCCTTGTTGGCGAAGAACGGGCCTCCGGGGTGGACGAGGAGGACCTCGAGGACTCCTCCTCGGTGACGGTAGAGCAGGATTCCGGCGCTGATGCGGGCCATCGACCCAAGCGTACGGTTTCGCGGCATTCTGCGTCGGCCGGCGACCGCTCAGGGTGCCCGAGCGGGTTGCGCCGTTATCCCCCCGGAGCGCCGCCTAGATTGCCAGCTCGATTCCCGCGGTCCGGCAGTCCTCTGCGAAGCGGGCCTGGGTTTCGGCAGCCGGTTCCCAGCGAGTCGGGAAGGCGACGATCCGGTCAAGGCCGACCTTCGCACAGCGTCCGACATAGTCGACGCGTGCTTGCCCCGCTTCCTTGACGTCCTCGTCGCGGCAATAGAGCGAGACCTTGAGGGTTGCCGGATCGCGGCCGATCTCCTCGCACCTGGCCCTGATCGTGAGCATGTCCGCCGCCGCCTCGTCGGTGGTCCTGTAGACCACGTTCAACTCGTCGGCGTACCGGGCTGCCAGGCGCCACGTCACCGCGCGGCCGTTGCCCCCGACGATGATCGGCGGCCGTGGCTGCTGGATTCCCTTGGGCACGTTGACCGCACCGACGACGCGGGCGAAACGGCCACGGTAGGTTGCCCGGCCGGGGCCGAGCATCCGGGTGATGATCTCTAGGGCGTCGTGCAGGGCCTTCAGCCGGTCGCCCGTCGGCGGAAAGCCGTACCCGTAACCGAGCCACTCGTCTTCCTTCCAGCCCGCGCCGATGCCGAGCTCGAACCGGCCGCCGCTGGCCACGTCCAGCGTCGATGCCAGCTTGGCAACGAGCGCCGGGTTTCGGAAGCCGCTGCAGATGACCATGTGTCCGAGCCGCACCCGGGTCGTGACGCAGGCCATTGCGGTCAGCGTGGTGAACGACTCGAAGGTGATTTGGTCGGTCACTTCAGGGACCGTGTGGAAGTGATCGAAGACCCACTCCGATTCGAACCCCAGGGCCTCTACGTCTCGCGCGAGCTCCAGGGTCCGCGTCCAGGCTGCGGCCGGGTCCCAGCCGTTGTACTCGTATTTCCAGCCCTGCGGAATGATCAATCCGACCCGCATTCGTCTCCTCCGGCTCAGCGCGTGTGCTATGTCCGTTTTCTAGTCTGGCACTGCCGCTCGCAATAGAGAGGCGGGACCGTCGACCGCTCGCACCTCGTATGCGCCGGCCGACCCGGCCACCAGCGCAGTTTCGAAGCGGTCCAGACCGATCTGCTCTCCCTCGCGACGGACCTCGGCCATGCCCTCGATCACAGTGAGGATGTGGAACCTCCGGCCTGCGGTATCGTCCGCCAGCGGCCCACCGGCCGGAGATACCCGAACGAAGTCGAGGTTGAAGTCGGCGCATGCGACCGCCCGCGACGCGCCGGTCGCACCGGCGACGTTCGGATGCTGCATCTCGGTCGGTCCGACCGGCAGTGTGACCTGGGCGGACTCCTCGATGTGGAGCTGCCGGCCGGCCGATTGCGGCCGATCCCAGTCGTAGATCCGGTATGTCGTGTCGCTCGCCTGCTGGACCTCGTACAACAGCAGCCCCGGGCCGAGGGCATGGAGCGTGCCAGCGGGAATCAGGATTGCGTCTCCGTCGTGAACGGCGACCTGATGTGCGACTTCCAGGATGCGACCCTCTCGAATTGCGGCTGCGAGCCGCGCTCCATCGACGCCCGGCCTCACGCCGACCATGATCTGTGCACCGACCTCTGCGGCGAGGAAATACCACGCCTCCGTCTTGCCGAACTCGCGGGGCCCAACCATACGGCGGGCCTGCTCGTCGTTTGGGTGGACCTGGACGGACAGCCAGGCGGCGGGGTCGAGGAGCTTGACCAGCAACGGGAAGCGCGCCCCTGTCCGATTCGCGATCTCGGTCCCTAACAATGCCGGGCCCTGGCCGGCGATCAGCTCGTCGAGTGTCCGCCCGGCAAATAGCCCTCTCGCAATGCGGCTCCGACCACAGGCGATCCACGCCTCGCCGATCGGTGGATCCGCTGCGCGAAGTCTCTGGCCGCCCCAGACACGTTCGCGGTACTGGGGCTCGAGAGGTAGCAGGTGCTGGTCGAGCGGACTCACGGCTCCTCGATGCTTGGTCTCCCGAAGGGTACAGCGACCCCAATTGGGCGATGCGAGGCCAAGGCTATCCGGAAGTTCACGAAATCTCAGCCCGGAGGGCTGGATGGCGTGGACGTCGAATCGGACCTGCTAAGCAGCTGCAACCGGGACGGCGCTGTCTTCCCTGCGCTTCTCCACGACGGGCCGGAGCAAGAGTGCCCCGAGGACGTAGAGGGCCACGCCGAGGAGCAGCGCGGCGCGTGGTCCCGTTCCGTAGCCGAAGACGTGGTTGACCGTGTCCATCACCCCGGCTCCGCCCAGGGCCAGGGCGATGGTCCCCGCCGACGCCGTGGCCACGTTGGAAATGCCCATGTAGCGGCCGGTCGATGCCTTGGGAACGATGTCGCTCATGAGGGCCCAGTCCACGGCCAGGAATGCGCCGGCGGCGACGGCGAAGACGGCGACGCCGGCGAGAGCGATCGGCAGAACCGGCGCCACCGCGCCCATTCCCAATCCCACGCCCCCGGCGAGGCAGGAGGCGTAGATGACTCTCTTGCGGCCGACCCGATCCGACAGCCGGCTGGCCGGTACGACCGACAGCGTGACGCACACGCCGACGATCCCCAGCAGGATCAGCTTGGTGTCGCCCGCAGCCTTTTCATCCAGGCCGAAGACCTGGGCCAGGTAGAACGTAGCCATGATCGGGTATAGCGCGGCGCCGGTGAGGATGCAGAGCCGGGAGCCTACCAGCCAAAGGAAGCTGTGCTCTCGCAGTATGTCCATGCCCCAGGCTTCACGCGCGATGGAGAACCAGGACCGACCATTGCGTGGCTTGACTCGCTGCCCTTCGTCGACGTGGAGGACGACGCTGAGCATCGTGATGAACTCGACCACGCCGATGGCCATCGTCCCGTAGAAGAAGGCGTTGGGGTTCGTGCTGGCCATCGTGAGGGCGATGGCGGAGATGACCCAGCCGACGACGTTGCCGAGGGCGGCGAACAGGCCGATCAGCCCCGAGGCCAGCCCGACTTGCTTCGCCGGGACCAGATCGGGAACGTAGCCCTGGAACGGGCCCTGGGCGAAGTTCGAGCTGAATTGGAGCAGACTGACGAAAGCGGCGACCGCCGGCAGGGCGTTGGACGTGGCAACTCCCCACAGGAAGAGGACGTCAAGGGTGGCACCGATGAAGATGTATGGTTTGCGACGCCCCCAGCGTGTGATCGTGTAGTCGCTGATGGTCCCGACGGTCGGCTGAACCAGGATGGCGATGAACGTGCCGATCACGGCGATCTGGAACGCGCCGAGGCCTTCGCTGCCCTTCGGGACCAGGCCCGTGTACTGGAGCCGGTTGTTGACGATGTCGAGGATGCCGCCCCAGACGGTAGAGATGCCCAACCAGTACATCGAGATGCGGATCAGGTGGGACAACCGCAGCGGCTTGGTGGGGCGCCCATCCGCATCGTGTGTGGCGAAGGCCTCTATCGGCACCTCGTCGACTATCGATTCGACTCCCTTGACGGCGTCCAGCACCGGCCAGCGCCTCCCGTGGGCCCGCGCCGCTGAGCCCCCGCTTTGTGCCTCGATGGGGTCCCGCTCGGCCGGATTGCGCGCGTGTCCGAGCAAGTATCGCCGTTCGATGGGATGTCCGCGAGCCGATGCCCCTGCCTAGTTCTGGCCCGCCTCGGGCCGTGCGGCCTTCGGGATTTCTCGGAGCGACCTGACCGGCGAGAGGAGAACCCAGAGGAACGCCGAGGAGGCGATCAAGGCGCCTACCAGCACGGTCGTTCGTAGTGGCAGGAACGAGGCCAGGATGCCGCCGGCGACCGACCCGAGCGGCATCGTGCCCCACACGATGAAGCGCATCGTGGCATTCATGCGACCCTGCATATCGAGCGGCGTGATCGCCTGACGGAAGCTCACCTGGTTGACGTTGTAGACGACGGCGCTGAAGCCCATCAGGAACTGGGAGACGAGCAGCATCGCCCCGGCAACCAGGGGTGTCGAAGGCAGGAAGACCAGGATGATCGTTGCCGGACCGGTCACGAACATCGAGCCGATCACGACCGGCCCGACGCCAACTCGCCTCGACAACGGTGCCGCCAGCATCGCTCCCGCCAGGATACCGGTGCTGCCGAGCCCGAATGCCAGCCCGATCAAGCCCGGTGTGAGCCGCAGTTGCACGTACGCGAAGACGGCGAATATCGAGAAGGCCAGGCTGGTGCCCAGGTTCGATGTGGCCGTCGAGCCGGCGATCATCCGCAGGTACCGGTTGCCGAGGACGTATCTCAGGCCCGCGGCGATTTCCTGGCGCAGGCTCGTGTGCGAGCCGTCGTCAGCAAGCTTCGGCTCCTGCTTTCGGATCAGCGAGATCAGGCTGCCAGAGGCCAGGAAGCTGACGGCATCGACAATCACCGCGAACGGAGCGGCGACCAGGCTGATGATCCCGCCGCCAAGCGCGGGGCCTACGATCTCCGCGGCCGAGGCCGAGATCTGCAGCTTGGCGTTGCCCTCCACCAGGTCGTCGGCTTCGAGGAGCACAGGAAGATACGACTGGTCGGCGACGTCGAAGAAGACCGTCAACAGGCCGGCCACGAAGCCGACTGCGTACAGCTGCCAGATCGTTAGCACGCCGAGCGCGTACGCGATCGGGATGCTGAACAGGGCGATCGTCCGGCCGAGATCGCCGGCGATGAGCACCGGTCGACGCCGCACTCGATCGAGCCATGCCCCGACTGGGAGCGTGAACAGGATGAACGGCAGCATCTGGACTGTGCCCAGCAGGGCCACCTGCAACGCCGAAGCTCCCAGCACGACGGCCGCGATGAAGGGGATGGCGATGTTGCTGACCTGGGAGCCCATCAGGCTGATCGTCGCTGCCGACCAGATCTTCATGTAGTCGGCGTGGCGCCACAACGAGGCGCGCGGAGCTCCGGCTGGGGCCGGTGGGGCCTCTCGCGCCGCGCCCGCTTCCGCACGTGCCTCGACGGCAGTGGGATCCGAGATCGGCTCTACGACTTCGGCCATGGCGCCATGGCGCCATGGTAGCCGCGCCACCGGAGGCCCTTTTCCCGACACTGCATGCGCGTGCCTGTTGTGCGAATCGGCCGGCGGCTCGTAGTAGCGGTCGGTTGCGCGGAGCGGGGCGAGAGGGGCGCTGCCCCGACCTGCCGCTAGAGTTCGGCAGGGCAGGCCGTTCGGTCGTCCGCATCTTCGTCATCAACCAGTGGAGGTCAGTCGAATGTTGGGTTCGAGCCATCGTCGCCGGACTTCGGCCGAGCATCTGTCGGTGAACCCGCTCTTCGCCCAGGGTTCCGTGCTCGCTCCGATCCCATCGAAGCGCCTGCCGGCGGGTGAGATGTCGTCAGCTGCGGCCTACCAGATCATCCACGACGAGCTGATGCTCGACGGCAACGCCCGCCAGAACCTGGCCACGTTCGTGACGACCTGGATGGAACCGGAAGTCGGCCGCCTGATGGCCGAGTGTCTCCCGAAGAACATGATCGACAAGGACGAGTACCCGCAGACGGCCGAGCTCGAACACCGCTGCGTCTCGATGCTGGCGGACCTGTGGAATGCGCCGGATCCGTCCGGGGCACCCGGATGCTCGACCGTCGGGTCGTCCGAGGCGTGCATGCTCGGCGGCCTCGCCATGAAGCGTCGCTGGCAGGTGGCCAGGCGCGCCGCCGGGGCGCCCACCGACAGGCCCAACCTCGTCATGGGCATCAATGTCCAGGTCTGCTGGGAGAAGTTCGCCAACTACTTCGAGGTGGAGCCGCGCCAGGTCCCGATGAAGGGTGATCGATTTCACCTGACCGGCGAGGAGGCGGTGAAGCTTGTCGACGAGAACACGATCGGCGTCGTTGCAGTTCTCGGTTCGACCTTCGACGGGAGCTACGAGCCGATCGCCGAGATTGCCGCCGCGCTGGATCGTCTCCAGGAACGGACCGGCCTGAACGTTCCGATCCACGTCGACGGGGCCTCGGGCGGCATGATCGCTCCGTTCCTCGATTCGGACCTGCCGTGGGATTTCCGCGTTCCGAGAGTGGCCAGCATCAACACCTCGGGCCACAAGTACGGTCTGGTGTTCCCGGGCGTGGGCTGGGTGGTCTGGCGGGATCAGCCGTCCCTGCCCGAGGAGCTGATCTACCACGTCAACTACCTCGGCGGCGACATGCCCACCTTCGCTCTCAACTTCTCGAGACCCGGCGCCCAGATCGTGGCCCAGTACTACATGTTCCTGCGGCTCGGTCGAGAGGGATATCGGCTGGTCCATCAGGTCTGCCGGGATGTCGCGGGCAGCGTCGCCGCCAAACTGGCCGAGCTCGGCCCTTTCGAGCTGATCACCGACGGCAGTCAACTTCCCGTCGTCGCGTTCCGGGTGAAGGAGGGCATCGACAACTTCACGGTCTTCGATGTCTCGCGACGGCTGCGCGAACGTGGCTGGCAGGTTCCGGCCTACACGTTTCCCAAGGACCGCGAAGACCTCGCCGTGCTGCGCATCGTGGTCAGAAACGGCTTCTCGCACGACCTGGCGGCACTCTTTCTGGGCGACCTCGAGCGTCTGTTGCCGGAGCTCGAACGCCAGACGGAGCCGATGGAGGCGGAGCTGGCGGTCTCGTTCCGCCAGTGATCATTGGCCGGTGCGCTGTTCTGCGATGGCGACGTCGGCACCTCGCGCCGCACGTTCAGGCCTCCGCACTGCCGCCCGCAACTCCGCGGCTCCACTGCGTTGCTAGTGTCCCGATTCGGAAGTCGCTGGCGGCTTGCGAACTGCTTTGGCGAGGATCTGGTCGGCGGTCTTGACCCAGTGGAAGGGCGTTGAGCCCTCGTTCCACTGGGCCGTGAAGGCCGTGATCATCGCGATCAGCTCC
>DASWZK010000012.1:0-1868 GCA_036404515.1 Candidatus Limnocylindrales bacterium | reverse complement strand
ACGTAGCGCGACCGTCAACGCTCCCGCTGGACGGATGCCCGATCATGGGCCTGATCGAGCGCCGCGACATCACGGCACGCTTTCACCCGGGAGGATTCATGTACGTCACGGTCGTCTACATCCACGTCAGGCCCGAGCACGTCGCGGATTTCGTCGAGTCGATCCGGGAGAACCACGAGAACTCGGTTCGGGAGCCCGGAAACCTGCGCTTCGACATCCTCCAGTCGGTCGACGACCCGACCCGTTTCATCGCTTACGAGGCCTATCGGGACGAGGCTTCGGCGAAGTCCCACAAGGAGACGGTCCACTACCTGGCCTGGCGGGACAAAGTGGCCGACTGGATGGCCGAGCCGCGTCAGGGCGTCCGCTACGACGGGCTGTTTCCAGCGGCCCGGTGAGAACGAGAAGGCGACGACGATGGAATCGAAAGGACCGGCGGTGCCCGGCGAACCCCAGGGTCCGAGAGCGGGCGTCCCGGCCCCGGCGGGTTGGCCTGGGTTCTCGATCTCGCGCTTGCCTCGGATCCTGTTCGGCGCCGGTCGATCCGGCGAGCTGCCGGCCGTCGTCCGGGAGTTCGGGTCGAAGGCGCTGGTCGTCGTCCGCGGGCCGGGCTTCACCGAGACGGTGGACTGGGCTCGACTGAGTCGCGGCCTCGAATGGGAGGGCGTGGCGGTCGCGGTCGAATCGGTTTCCGGCGAGCCATCGCCGAGCCTCGTGGATGAGCTCGTGGCTCGCTACCGAGGCAGCGGCTCCGGCAGTGGCTCCGGCCGTGGCAGCGCCCCGATCGACGTCGTCGTCGGGATCGGCGGCGGCAGCGTCCTGGACACGGCCAAGGCGGTCGCCGGCCTCCTGATTCCGGGCAACTCCGTGATGGACCACCTCGAGGGCGTCGGACCGGAGCTGCCATATCGGGGTCCGTCGGTGCCGTTCGTCGCGGTGCCAACCACCGCCGGGACGGGCAGTGAGGCGACCAAGAACGCGGTTCTGAGCGTGCGTGGGCCAGGCGGCTTCAAGAAGTCGTTCCGCGACGAGAAGCTCGTGGCTCGCGTGGCCATCGTCGACCCGGACCTGCTGGCCGGCTGCCCGCCGGAGCTGATCTCGGGAAACGGCATGGACGCGCTGACCCAGCTGCTCGAGTCCTACGTCTCGTCTCGGGCCAACCCCTTCACCGATGCCCTGGCGCTTTCGGGCCTGGCCTGTGTGCGAGACGGGCTTCAGCCCTGGTTCGAGGAGGCGGCCGCTGGTCGGGGAGCGGCCGGTTCGCGGAGCGTCGCGGCGGCCGCCCGGGAGCGAATGGCGTACGCGGCGCTCTGTTCCGGCATCTGCCTGGCCCAGGCCGGGCTCGGCGCCGTCCACGGCCTGGCTTCGCCTCTCGGCGCCCAGTTTCCGATCCCGCACGGCGTCGCCTGCGGAGCGACGCTGGCGGCAACCACGCGCGTCAACATCGCCGCACTCGAGGCGCGCGACCCTGGGAGCGCCGCGCTGGAGCGCTATGCCGACGCGGGAAGGCTCCTCGCCGGTCGTCCGGTGGCTGCCGGAGCGGGGGCGGGAGCCGCCCTGGTCGCGGTCCTGGAGTTGCTGACCGTCGGCCTCGACATTCCGCGGTTGTCGGTTTTCGGAATCACCGAGTCATCGGTCCCCGCCCTCGTCGCCGACGGCCGGGGCAGCAGCATGAAGACGAACCCGGCAATCCTCACCGACGACGAGATCGCCTCGATCCTGCGGGCGTCGATCTAGATGTGATTCACGAATAGGTTGTTGACAGACGAGAGCCTCCTGAGGCTCGGTGTGGGTATCCAGCTCACATCGAACGGGAGGCTCTCGTGGCACATCGTAGGGCGAAGCTGACGGCACTCGGACGGCGACTA
>DASWZK010000011.1:0-5261 GCA_036404515.1 Candidatus Limnocylindrales bacterium | reverse complement strand
AGGCCGTAGAAGAGACCCGACGCGAAGCCGTCCCCACCGCCCACGCGGTCGATCACGTCGAGCTCGCAGGTTGGTGCCGTATATGTCTCGCCGTCGATCGAGGCAACCGCTCCCCAGCGGTGCCGGCTGCTCGAGGCCACGTCCCGCAGCGTGGTCGCGACCACTTTGATCTGTGGGTAGCGGGCGAGGACCCCCTCGATCATCGCGACGAACGTGCTCGAGTCCAGCGCGGAGGCGCGACCGATCGCGGGGCCCGGGATGTCGAGCGCCTCTTGAAGATCCTCCTCGTTTCCCACGAGGACGTCGACGTTCTCGACGATGCGACGGAAGATCGGCACCGCGTGCTCCTGGCCACCCCAGATGTTCCACAGTTTCTGCCGGTAGTTGAGGTCGAAGGAGACGACGGCTCCAGCGGCCTTGGCCGCTCTCATCCCCTCGATGATCAGCTCACTGGTCGTGGCCGACAGCGCGGCGAAGATCCCGCCGCTGTGAAACCAGCGCACGCCTCCGTGGAAGATCTCGCTCCAGTCGAAGTCCCCCGGTTTGAGCTCTGCAGCCGCCTCGTTCGCCCTGTTGTAGAAGACAACCGGGGCACGCACGCCGTATCCGTGGTCGCTGTAGACAGTCGCCATGTTGGGTCCCCTGACGCCGTCGTGCGTGAAGAGCTTGTAGAACGGCGTCACCCCCTTGGCCCGCACCCCCTCGGCGATCAGGTCTCCGATCGGGTACTCGACCATCGCGCTCACGATCCCGGTCTTGAGCCGGAAGCAGTCGGCGAGATTCGCGGCCACGTTGAACTCGGCACCGCTCACGTGGATGTGACACTCGGTGGCTTTCCGGAAGGGGATCACGCCCGGATCGAGACGATGATTGAGTGCCCCGAGAGCGACAAAGTCCAGGGCGGCTCGTGGTTGGATGTTCAGTCCGTACTTCATCATGGCGGGGAGGTTCATTCAACTGACCGCGTCGATGAGCTGCTTGGCCTGCTCGGCGGCTTCTCCAGCGTCGCGGCCGTAGCCGTCGGCTTCTCCAGCGTCGCGGCCGTAGCCGTCGGCTCCGATGGACCGCGGGTACTCCTCGGTGATCGGGTGCAATGGCATTGCAAATATGGCAAGAAGCTATGACCTGGTTCGCGGGCTGGCAAGGGCCTTGCCATCGCCGGATTGCCTGGTGAGACGGACGCCATGCCGGCCGGTGAGACTCGCGATCCCACGCTGTCATGCTCCGGGATCTCGAACATCGGTGATCGAGCTCGGCGCTCCGCCCTGCTAGCGGAGCGGCCCCATCGGCATGATCAGCGGCCCGGCGGCCGGCAGCCCCAGTGCCGCTGCCAGCTGGGCATGTCCGCCCCACTCCGAGAGCGCTGAACTGAGTCCCCTGACCTGTAAGAAGGCCGCCGGGTCATCGCTGTTGCGAGGTTGGCGGAGACGCTGCACCGGCGATACTGCAAGGACCGGCCGCAGCCGGGCGTCAGGTGGCAAGCCGGCGCGCTCCCGGGCGATCTCCACGGCACGGCGCAGCCCGCCGAGCTCGTCGACGAGCCCACGTTCGGCGGCGTCGGCTCCCGTCCAGACCCGGCCGCGGGCCACCTCGTGGACCGCTTCGCGCGTCATGGCGCGCCCACGGGCGACCTTGGCGGTGAAATCTTCGTAGACGAAATCCAGCCACTCGTCGAGCTTGGCCCACTCGTCCTCGCTGAAACCGGTCTGCGACGAGAACATGAGCGCGTGCCGCCCGAGGCCGAGACTCTCGACGTTCACGCCCAAGCGCTCGAACAGCCCCTTGGTTTGAAGCTTCCCGCCGAGCACGCCGATCGATCCGGTGAGAGTGGCCGGTTCCGCGACGATGACGTCGGCCGCCACGGCCACGAAATACCCTCCCGAACCGGCCACATCGCCCATCGAGACCACGACTGGTTTGGCGGCTTCGCGGGCCCTGCAGACCTCTCGCCAGATGGTGTCCGAGGCGACGTAGGAGCCGCCAGGGCTGTTGACCCGGAACACGATCGCCTTGGTGCGCTCGTCCTTCACGGCGGCGCGGAACGTCGCGGCGACGGTGTCGGATCCCGCTGCCCGCCCGACCGGGCCCGGCTTGGACCGGCCGGTACGGATCTGACCGATCGCCTCGATGAGCCCGACCGCCGGACGTCGCGCCTGGCGTGCTCGACGGACGCTGTCCCAACGCCGCTGATAGCGCGAGACGTAGAGCAGGGTCGGCTTCTCGGGCCACCGGCGATCAACCGCCTCACGCACGGCGTCGCGGTACCCGAGGTGATCGACGAGCCCGGCCTCCTGGGCTTCGGCGGCAGGGATAGGCGCACGGTCGATGAGCTCACGGACGCGGTCGGCGGGCAGTCGCCGGCCAAGTGACACAGCTGACACGACCTGCTCGTAGGCGGACTCGGCCAAGCGCTCGGTCGCCTCGCGGTGCGCCTCGGTGAACTCCTTTCTCAAGAAGGTGTCCGCCGCGTTCTTGTACTCGTAGCGCTGTGCGAACAGCGGCTCGACCTGTGCGTGGTCGAGGGCGCCGCGCACGAACGTGCCAGCTGCGGCAACGCCCATGAGGCCGACACTGCCGGAAGGCTGCAACCACAACTCGCCGAAACCGGTGGCCACAACGTACGCCGTCGTCGCGCGCCCGAGCTCACCGAAGGTCTCTGCCCACGCGATGGCTTCCTTACCGCTTGCGCGGAAACGCCCCACCGCGTCCGACAGCTCCTGGGCCTGCGCCAGCGAGATCGAAGTAGCGCCCAGTTTGGCCAGCAACCCAACGACGTTCGGGTCTCCGGCGGCGGAGGCGAGCCGGTTGACGAGTGTGCGCAGTGCGAGGCGGCGACGGTTCATCACCCGTTCGACAGGATGTGAACCGATGTCCTCTACGAGTGCTCCGGTGAGGTCCAGCTCGAGCAGGATCGACATGGGCTGGACGGTAGTGGAGCGAGAGGGCCCAGTCGAGCAGGTCGGACCCGAGGTGACCGTCACAGCCCCCCGGTAGTGTTCGCTTGTGCTTCACCTCGCCAGCGCCAGCCGGGTGGAGCCTCTTGCAGCGGTGCTGGCGGAGGTGCTGGCGGAGCCGCCGGCGGACCCGATGTCCCCGGAATGGGTAGCTGTGCCAACGGTGGGCATGCGCCGGTGGCTCGCCCTCGAGCTGGCCAGATCACTCGGCGCGTCCGGGCCCGGCTTTGGCGACGGTGTCGCCGCGAACATCGGGTTCACGTTCCCCGGCGCGCTGCGCAAGGCGGTGCTCGAGGCTGGTAGCAGCGACGGGGTTGCCGATCCGTGGCAGGTCGACTGTCTCGTCTGGGCGGTGCTCGAGGTGCTGCGTGCCAAAGGCGGCGACGACCGCCTCGGCCCGCTCACGGTCCTGCCCGCCGGTGCAACCTGGTTCGGGCGGGCCCGACGCCTCGCCGATCTCTTCGACCGCTATTCCGTGCGCCGGCCCGAGCTCGTGCTGCACTGGAGCGCGGGCCACGACGTCGACGGCACCGGTCGCCCGCTTGCCGAACACGACAGCTGGCAGCCCCACCTGTGGCGCCTGGTGCGTGCCCGCGTCGGAGTGCCCAGCCCACCCGAGCGACTGCCCGGTCTGCTCGACGACCTGCGTACAGGCAGGCTCGCTCTGGACCTGCCGCCTCGGCTTGCCATTTTCGGCGTCACGACGCTTCCGAGCGGCGCATCTTTCATCGAACTGATCGAGGCCATCAGCGCTCAACGAGACCTGCACATCTTGTTGCTCGACCCGTCACCCGCCACTACCTCACGTGTTCGCGAAGCGACGCTGGCCGGGCCGCGGCCTGTTGCGTCCCTGCGTACCGACGACCGGTCGGACACTGCGGTGCAGCACCCGCTGCTGCGATCGTGGGGTCGCCCGTATCGGGAGCGGACCGTGCTGTTGGCGGGGGCCGAGTCGCGCGGCTTGTCCGCGCCGCTGTCGGTCGACGAGGGCGGGGAGTCGGCGGGCCGTGCACCCCGCTCTCTGCTCGAGCGCTTGCAACACGACGTGCGCGCCGGTAACGCCCCCGTCGGCGACTTCGAGCTTGGCCCCGACGACCGCTCGATCCAAGTGCACTCGTGCCACGGGCGCGCCCGCCAGGTTCAGGTGCTGCGCGATGCGATCCTCCACTTGCTGGTCGACGACCCGACGCTGCGCGAGGAGGACGTCGTCGTGCTGTGCCCTGCGATCGACCAGTTCGTGCCACTGGTGGAGGCGGGCTTCGGAATCTCGGCCGAGGAGACGGCCGCCGTGCCGACCGGGGCCACGCCCCGGCTCTTCTACCGCATCACCGACCGTTCGTTGCGCGAGTCGTACCCGGTTCTCGCGGCGCTCGACTCGTTGCTCGCGCTGGTATCGGGCCGGTTCACTGCCTCGGAGGTGCTGGAGTTCGTTTCACTGCCGGCGGTCCGCAAGCGCTCCGACTTCGACGACCGTGCCCTTGGGACGATCGCGGATTGGATCGTAGGGACCAACGTGCGCTGGGGCCTCGACGGCCCGCACCGGGAGGCTTGGGGCCTCCCGCCGGGATTCGCCGCCAACTCGTGGAGGGTCGCGATTGACCGGGTGCTCATGGGAGTGGCAGTGAGTGACGACGACATCGGTCTCGCACCGGGCGACATCGCGCCGTTCGGCGTCGAGGGTGACGACATCGCCGTCGCCGGGCACCTGGCCGACGTTGTCGCACGTCTCGCGTCGGTCGCAAACGACATGAGGCGAGACCGCACCGCCGCTGAGTGGTGCGACGCGCTGTTGGATGTGACCGAACAGTTCTTCGACGTGGGCACCTCCCAGCAATGGCAGCTCGACCAGCTCCGCCGGATCGTTGCCGAGATCGGCGAACATGCCATCGTCGGCGGCGAGGCGGCGAGGGTCGAGGTCTCGCTCGCAGATGTCCGCCGGCTCCTTGCCGATCGCGTCCAGGGTGTGTCGCGCCGTCCCGACTTCTTCCGGGGTGGCATCACCGTGAGCTCGTTGACGCCGTTGCGGTGGTTGCCCTTCCGCGTGATCTGCCTTCTCGGGCTCGACGACGCCGGCACGAGCGGCGGCAGCGGCATAGACGGTGACGATCTGGCTGCCACCGTCCCGCTCGTCGGCGACCACGACCCGCGCTCGGAGGTCCGCCAGGCGCTCCTCGAAGCAGTTCTCGCGGCGGGTGACCACCTCGTGATCACCCGGACGGGCCGCAACGTGCGCACCAATCAGGAAGTGCCGAGCTCGACCGTGCTCGCGGAGCTACGCGATGTCATCGTCGCCACTCTTGCGCCTCC
>DASWZK010000010.1:0-46773 GCA_036404515.1 Candidatus Limnocylindrales bacterium | reverse complement strand
GCGATTCCCTTGTGCGCATGGGCCGAAGCGCAACGTGCGACAGTCGCCGCAGCGAGTGCGGCGCGAGCCTCGATCCGCGCGCATCAGACCATGAATAGGCCACGGCATGGCCACCGGCGGGTAATCATGACCGGCCACTGACCGGAGCCCCGACAGCCGGGCCCACTCATCCCTCGCCGCACCGCCCGCATTCGTTCATTCAAACCTGCCGAGAGTACAGCCCGCGTCATGCTGCAAACACCTCAGTTGATTGTCTTCGATGAGGCAACGTCCGCACTGGACAATACGAACGAAGCCATCATCCAACGGAACATCGAGAGGATATTCAAAGGGAAGACGATCATCACTATTGCTCACCGGCTGACGACTCTCAGGAACGCGGACAGGATCCTGGTCTTTGATGCGGGGCGGATCGCACAAGAGGGTGACTTCAAGGTCTTGTCAACAACGAAGGGCTTGTTTCAGGACTTCCTGCAGCAGAGAAGCACGCCGCTTGCCGTGAAGGGATCTGGGAATAGCCATTGATTGGCCGGTGGACAGCGGCCGACGGAACGGGCCCCGTCTCCACACATGATCGACGCACCCGACCGACTCAGGCCTTGTGCGAGGCCCCGAACCGTTGGAGTTCGGTCAGGGCAGAGACGATCATCGGGTGTGCCCGTCGCTCGGACCGGATGACGGACGAGATCCGTCGGGCGAGCGGCGGGCTGATCGGTCGAACCCGAGCCCGAACCGGTCGATCGAGGAACGCCAGTCCGGGCAGCACGCCCACGCCCAGCCCCGCCTCGACGAGGGCGATGATCACGCTGAAGTCCTTGCAGCTCGACCGGATGTGGGGCTCGAAGCCGCCCGCCCGGCACGCCCGAAGCGTTACCTGGGACAGGTGGCTGTTGTCCGTGTCCATGATCCAGAAGGCGTCCCGGAACTCCTCCAGCCGGGCTTCTCCGGCTGGAGGCCGTCTCCGAGCCGGAGTTCTGCCGGATGTGGCTGACGCCCGAACGCTCTTTCCGGTCGAATCACTCGCCGCCGCCCTCGGCCCCGTCGCGACCGCCAGGTAGATCGGGTCGCGCATGAACTCGCAGACGACGAGGTCGGTGTCGGTGACCCGCGATCCGTCGCCGTAGTCGTCGACGATGGCGATGTCGATCTCGTCCATCTGCAGCGCCGTGAGGCTTTCGTCCGCTTCGAGGTCCCGGAGCGTGACGCGAAGCTCCGGATGCAGCCGGCTCAACGCCGTCATCACCGACGGCATCACCGCCCGAGCCGCGGTCGGGAAGGCGGCCACTCGCAGAGTCCCGGTCACGACCCGTTGCATCGACGCCAGGTCGGCTTCGGCCGCGGCGATCGCACCGGTGATCGTGTCGGCGTGGCGGACCAGCCGCGTCCCGGCGTCGGTCAGGCGGACACGCCGCCCGCTCTTCTCGAGCAACTGCACGCCGGCTTCGCGCTCGAGGGTCGCCAGCTGCTGCGAGACGGCCGACGGAGTGACGTGCATCGCCTCGGCCGCGGCCTTGATCGAGCCGCGCCGAGAGATCTCCCGCAGCAGCTGAAGCCGCCAGACACCGAGCATCTCGAACTGCCTCCGACCCCGGACGGGATTCCCGCCGCCTTCGCGATAGTTTAGTCCTACTACATCATTCGATGAGGAAGCTGAACTTGACCTGACTATGACCCGCTGGCATGCTCGGCCGAGGCCGACCGTCGGGCGGTCGTGCCATGGACTAGGAGACGGCAATGAAGCTCGCGGAACGTATGGCCCGCATCGGCACCGAGACGGCATTCGAGGCGGCGGCTCGAGCGCGAGCGCTCGAGGCTACCGGCCGGTCGGTCATCCACCTCGAGATCGGAGAGCCCGACTTCGACACCCCGGCGAACATTCGGGAGGCCGCCAAGCGAGCCCTCGATCGGGGCGCCACGCATTACACGCCGACCCCGGGGATCCCCGAGCTGCGGGCCGCGATCGCCGCGGACTCAACCGCCCGCAAGGGGTTCAATGTCACGCCCGATCACGTGGTGGTCGTGCCCGGCGGCAAGCCGGTGATGTTCTTCGCCATCCTGGCGCTGGTCAACGAGGGCGACGAGGTCATCTATCCGGACCCGGGCTTCCCGATCTACGAGTCGATGGCGAACTACGTCGGTGGCAAGGCCGTTCCGTGCCCGATCCGCCAGGAAAACAGCTTCCGGCTCGATCCTAAGGAGCTGGCCTCCCTCGTGACCGATCGGACCAGGCTGGTGATCATCAACTCGCCGGCCAACCCGACCGGCGGCGTCTCGACGCGCGAGGATCTCGAGCAGATTGCCGCGATCGCCCGCGAGCACGACCTCGTGGTGCTCGCCGACGAGATCTACGGCCGGACCCTTTACGAGGGCGAGCACGTCTCGATCGCCTCGCTGCCCGGCATGGCCGAGCGGACGATCGTCCTCGACGGCTTCTCCAAGACGTACGCCATGACCGGCTGGCGCCTCGGCTACGCGATCGTGCCGGAGCCGCTAGTGACGCCGTTCAGCCGGCTGATCGTGAACAGCGTCAGCTGCACGAACGCGGCCACGCAGTGGGCCGGCGTGGAGGCCCTGACCGGGCCGCAGGACGCGGTCGACGCCATGGTCGCCGAGTTCAAGGCCCGGCGCGACCTGATCGTCGACGGCTTGAACGCCATCCCAGGCATCACGTGTCTGCGGCCGTCCGGCGCGTTTTACGTCTTCCCCGACATCTCGGCCACGGGCCTGACCGGCGCCGAGCTGGCCGATCGGCTGCTCAACGAGGTCGGCGTCTCGGCCCTGGCCGGAACCGCCTTCGGGCAGGTCGGGGTGCACTACCTCCGCTTCAGCTACGCAAACTCGCGCGAGAACATCGTCGAGGCCGTCAGGCGGACGCGGACCGTGGTGGAGCCGCTCGTCGAGGCGCGCCGCGGCGCGGCCGTCGCGTGACGGCGAGGGAACCAAACACATCCAGAAGCGGCGCCGTCGGGGAAGGCACGGCGGCCGGGCAAGGCCCGGGGGCCGGGCAGGACACGGCGACCGGCCAAGGCCCGATCAGCGCCCGCGAGTCCCGCGCGGCCTCGGAGGCGGACCGCCTGTTTGCCCTGGCCGAACCCGACTTCGCCCGTTACGAGATCCTCAAGGATCTCGTGGACGAGTGCATAGACCTCCAGCTCGACTACCGTCAGAGCGGGCACCCGGGCGGCTCGCGGTCAAAGGTTCACATGCTCCTAGCGCTGCTCCTCTCCGGAGCCATGCGCTGGGACATCCGCCGGCCGTGGCTTCGTTTCGGCGACCGCTTCGTCCTCTCCGCCGGCCATACGGTGCCGCTCGTCTACGCCACTCTCGCCGTTTTCAACGAGGCCCTGCGAGCCCGGTTCGAGCGGACCGGCGATCCACGGTTCAACTTCCCGGAAGACGGGCGATTCGCCCTCACCTGGGAGAACCTGCTGACGCTGCGGCATCGCGGCGGGCTGCCCGGCCACGCCGAGATGGCCGGCCGGACCCTCTTCTTCAAGGCCAACACGGGACCGTCCGGCCATGGCATGCCGTTCGCGGCCGGCGAGGCCCTGGCCCTAAAGGCTGCCGGGGCAGGCGGTGTCCGCGTGTTCGCAATCGAAGGCGAGGGCGGTCTGACGCCCGGCTCCGCCCACGAGACGAAGAACTCTGCCTGGGGCCTTGGCCTGTCGAACCTGGTCTTTCTGATCGACTGGAACGACTTCGGCATCGACGAGCGACCGGCCTCGGCCGTCGTCCACGGCACACCGGTCGACTGGTTCGAGCCGTACGGCTGGAAGGTGACCGGGACGGTAGACGGCATGGAATGGGGCCCCGTCACCCGCGCCGTGCTTGACGCCGCCCGCGGCCCCAACCCGACAAACGCCCCCAGCGTGGCGTGGTTCCGAACCCGCAAGGGTCGCGGCTACGGCAAGCTGGACGCCGCCAGCCACGGCGCGCCCCACAAGCAGCACGCCCCGGAGTTCTGGGCGGTTCGACGCGAGTTCATGGCCCGCTACGGCGTCACGTACCAGGGCGTCGGCGAGGCGGCCACTTCGGATCAGGCGGCGCTCGCCGCGGAGGCGAAGGCTAACTTCCGAACGGTAATGGGCGTGCTGCGGCGCGACGAGAAGCTGGTCGACTGGCTCTCCGACCGGCTCCTCGAGATCGCCGGCACGGTTCCCGAGAAGATCGACGGCTCCCGGATCGGGCGCAAGACGGCCGGCGGGGCGGCCAACCGCGTTCCGACCGGTGGAGCCTCGAGCAGCGCCGCGCCCGGTGGCGCCGCGCCCGCCAACCCCACGACCGACCGCCGGCTCTTCGACTTCGAGCGCTACCCGGCCGAGATGTGGCGGGCGCCCGGCGATCGCCAGCCCAACCGCGCCGCCCTGGGGACTTGGGGCTCGTACGTCAACGCCATCGCCAAACGCGACTACGGGCGGCCGCTCTTCATCGCCTGCTCCGCGGACCTTGCCGAGTCGACGAACATCGCCGGCTTCGCCAAGCCCTTCGGGGACCTGCCCGGATTCGGATGGTACGAACGCGACTCGAACCCGACTGGAGCGCTCCTGCCGACCGAGATCACCGAGTTCGCCAACGCCGGCATGATGGCGGGCCTGGCCAGCGTCAACCTTGCGGACGACCCGTTCAAGAGCTTCGACGGCCTGTGGGGCGCAACCTCGACCTACGGTTCGTTCAGCTACCTCCTTTACGGGCCGCTTCGGCTCTTCAGTCAGCTCGCCCAGGACTGCGACCTGCGAGTCGGCAAGGTCCTCTACGTGGCCGGCCACTCCGGTCCGGAGACGGCCGAGGATTCGCGCACCCACTTCGGGATCTTCTCGCCCGGCGTGACGCAGCTCTTCCCCGACGGCCACGTCCTCGACCTGCACCCGTGGGAGTACAACGAGGTGCCGGTAGTGCTGGGGGCAGCCTGCGCCACGGACATCCCGATCATCGCCCTGCACCTGACCCGGCCGCCGGTCGAGATCCCGGACCGAGCCGCCCTCGGCATGCCGAGCCACTTCGCCGCAGCCCGCGGCGCCTACGTAGTGCGGCCGTTCCGCGATGGAGCGCCGAAAGCGGGCACGGTCTTCGTTCGCGGCTCGCTCAGCACGGCCAACCTGGTCAAAGTTCTGCCGGAGCTGGATCGGCGCGGTCTCAACGTCAAGGTGGTGGCTGCGATAAGCCCCCAGCTGTTCGCCCTTCAGGACGCCGTGTACCGCGCCGCCACGGTGGAGCCCGCGGACAGGCTCGACGCAATGGTCGTGACCAACGGCGCCTACAAGCTGATGCGCGACTGGGCCGACGACCCGATCGTCCGCGAGTACTCGCTCAGCTCCGACTGGGATGACCGCTGGCGAACCGGCGGTACGCTCGACGAGGTCATCGAGGAAGCTCACCTCGACAGTGCCCACATCCTCGAGGGGATCGAGCGATTCGTCCGCGAACGGCCGGCCCGGCTGCAGGGCCTTCGGGAACGCCTGGAGGCCGCCGAGCGCCGATAGAACGCGAGCGGATTCCGGCGCCGGCAGAGTTTCGGATGCCGGGCGAGTTTCGGGCCCCGGGTCGCCCGAAAACGAGAATGGCCTTCCGCGGCGCCTTGGGTAAGATTCCGGGCATGCCCGATTTCTATGACTTCGAACGCGCCACCGCCAGGCTGCCCGAGCTCCGGGAGAAGCTGTTGCAGCTGCGTGCCCTCCGAGCGGACGTAATTGCGGTGCGCGACCGAATCGTCGAGCTGAACGCCCCGGCCCTCGCCGGCGGAGCGGCACCCGCGGCCGCCAGTCCTGCGCGCGCCGATGCCGACAAGGAGACGCAGCGCCTCAGGATGCGGCTGCAGGGCCTGGTCGATCAGATGCAGGCCGCTGTGATCGAGATCGACGAGTGGGGCATCCAGCTCCGGGAGATCGAGTCCGGGCTCGTCGACTTCCCGGCTCTCGCGGCAGGCCGGCCGATCTGGCTTTGCTGGCGCCTCGGCGAGGAGAGCGTGGAATGGTGGCACGAAGTCTCGCAGGGGTTCGACTCCAGGCGCCGGATCGAGGACCTCGTCTGACGGACGGGCACGTCGCTCCTCGACCGAATGGCGAGCGGGCCGATCGCGCCCGGTCGACCGTCATGCAGGGCGATCGAGCGAAGGCCTATCGACCGATTCCGCCCGACCTCCGCCGAGCCGCGCTGGAAGCAGGCGTGTCGGCGTTTGAGCGAGGCGACTTCTTCGAGGCGCACGAGTTGCTGGAGCCGGCCTGGATGGGGACGTCGGTCCTGGCCGAGCGGGCGCTGTACCAGGGCTTGATCAAGCTGGCCGCCGGCTACGTCCATGCGGTTCGCGGCAATCCGGTGGGCATGGTTCGCAACCTCCAGGGAGCGCGTACGCACCTCGAGACGTCGCTGCGACTCGACCCGACGTGGGGAACCCGGACCGGCATCGACGTTCCGGCACTGGTGGCGGCGATCGGCGAGCGGCTGGCCGCCCTTGCCGGCCTCGCCGATGCGCTCGCCGGTGCCCCCGCGCCCATCCACGACCTGCTACCGGCCGCGCCGTCGATCCGCTGAGGAGCAGGGCGCCAGGACCACCGCCGGACTCCGGTCCGGTATTCTGTGGCTGACTGGATTGGACCGGATCAGGGCTGCCACCGCTCGATTCGCATCGGACTGCCGTCTCGCAGGATCGGCACGGTGTCGGTCACGTCCACCTCGGCGCAGAACGGGATGTCCTCCTCCTGGCCTATCTCTCGCAGAACACGACCGCCGTCCGAGTCGAGCAGGGCCGCCAGCGTGTCGGGGTAGGAGTCGCGCAGGCCGACCGCGACCCTCGCGGCATCCGTGAGGTTCGTTGTGATTCCGCTGGCGTCCGCCGCCTCGACGATGCGCGACACGATGACCCCGGCCGCTACCGCGTCCTCCAGCACGAAGCGGCGCAGCCGGCCCGCGCAGACCACCCGGATCCCGACGCCCTGCGCCGCGGCGAGCCGAACGGCCGCCCCAGCGCAGGCGCGGGCATTCCTCAGACAGCCGACGAGGACGCACTCTGAGCGGCGCAGCATCTTGAGGATCGCCGTGCCGTTGGTCGTGGAGAGAACGGCGCTTCTGCCCTCCACGCCGGCCCGCGCCAGCACCATCGGGGAGTTGGCGAAGTCGAATCCGACGGGACGTCGCAAGTGCCGCTCGCCGACGAGGATGCTCCCCGTCTCGCGGCCGCGCCGCCGCGCCGCCTCCAAGGCGCCCTCGATGTAGATGCCCGAGCAGCCGATGTCGAGCAGCGTCGTGATCGTCGTGCTGGCCCGGATCTCATCAACGACGATGAAGACTGCGGGATCGGCGGGCCGGGCGGCCTGGGGCAGGAGAGCGACGTCGATGTCCATGGGATGGTTGACCCTCCCAGCACCCCGGGGCGCCGCGGACCCAAATGCGGTCGACCAGCGCCGAGCTTGCGTCCAATGATGGGTTGTGCGGCGACCCGCCAGCAGGCGGCTCGAAACCCCTTGTCCGGCGGGCGCGAACGATAGACTCGAGCCGCTCCATCCTCGACAAGCCTACAGGACGGAGGAGATCGAGGGCTGCGCATATGAGTCAACTAAGGACCGGGCGGATTCGGACGACGCGACTGACGGCGCTCAGCGCCGCTGGCCCTGCATTCGGTGGAGCGCTTTCACCCAGGCCGTGGAGGACCGAGACCCAATTCAGGGACCATCGACGGTCTCCGTAACCAACCGGCGCAGTTCCGTGGCGGCGAGATTGTCGGCCCAGGCCAGCAACTGCAGCAGGTTCAACAGATCGACCAGGCCTGTGAGGCGGCGCCAATCCGCGGGCAGCGCGCCGCCGGCGGCGAGGTAAGCCGCGGCGAAGGCATCGTTGAAGCCGGGCGGTCGTGAGCCGTCGTTGCGCAGGAAGGCCGAGAAGTCGATCAGCTTGCAGCCGGCGCAGGCGAACTCCCAGTCGAGGATGCCGGCCAGACGCCATCGACCCGCGGCTGACTCGGTCGAGCGATAGGCCGCATCTCGGCCCGAACGGAGGCGCGGAATGTCCGAAGGATCGGCGCCCTCGCGAACCAGCAGGTTCGAGGCCCTGAAGTCGGCGTGCACGAGCACGGCCCCCGACCAGACCGATTCGACCGCACTGGCATTCGAGTCGACCGTCGCCCGCACCCTGTCGGACAGCGCCGGCCCGAGACGCCCCTCAACGCGCCCGGTGAGAGCCTCGAGAACGGCTGTGGCCCAGGCGGGCATCGGCCGGATGACGCTCAAATCCGAACCGAAGAAGCCGGCCGCCGGAAAGTGGATTTCGTGGATCCGCGAGAGTGTGGCCCCGCAGCCAGTGGCGATCTCCACGGCCGTGGCTGCGTCGGCCCCGACCAATACCTCGTCCAGAGGCTGGCCATCGAGCCATCCCAGCAGCGCGAACGGCGGTTGGGCCGCGGCATCCGAGTGGAGCACGCGAGGCGCCGGGAGGCGACCGGCCACCGCGGCCAGGACGGCTGCCTCTCGAGCGCAGACCTCCGGGTCGGCCACGTAGAGGCGGAGGACCGCCGACCGTCCGCCAGCGAAATCGAGCCGGTAGTTCGTATTCCGCAGACCCGATCTCAGCGGGAACGCAGCCACGACGCGGGCGCCTGGCAGGGCACGACCCACGAACCAATCAAGCTCCCTGGCGGATAGCTCGACGAACGGGTGCGCTCGCTCCCGGCCTCGCTCCATGGGTCGATTGTCGCGTACTCCGGCGCGGGCGGGACGCCGACGCCGCAACTCGTAGACTGTCGGCCATGCCGAAGCCGCCCCCCACGACCCCCGACTCGTCAGCGGTCGAAGCCGGGCCGACCGAGCCGCCGGTTCCGGCCGCTCCAGCCGTGGCCGCGCCACTCGCTTCGGCCGTGGTCGCGCCGCCGTTTCGCCGTCATCACGCCGTCGCCCGCCGAATCGGCATGACGCCCGAGCAGTTCGTCGTCGCCGCCGGGGTCATGGCCGCTCTGGCGGTGGCCGCCCTCGACAGCACCGTCGTCTCGACGGCCATGCCAACGATCATCGGTGACCTCGGCGGCCTCTCGGAGTACGGCTGGGTCTTCTCGGCATACCTCCTGGCATCGACCGTGACGGTTCCCCTGTACGCCCGCCTCGCCGACATGTACGGTCGCAAACCGGTCTTCATGATCGGGCTCGCGCTCTTCATCGGTGGATCGATGTTGTCCGGCTTCGCCGGCTCGATGACCCTGCTGATCCTCTTTCGGACGATCCAGGGCCTGGGCGCCGGCGCAGTTCAACCCATCGCTTTCACCATCGTCGGCGATGTCTTCGAGAGCGAGCAGCGGGCCAGGATCCAGGGTCTCTTCTCAGGCGTGTGGGGGGCCGCCGCAGTGGTTGGCCCGGCCATCGGCAGCATCATCACGACGACCGTGGGCTGGCGTTGGGTCTTCTTCGTGAACGCGCCGGTGGGCCTGGTGGCAGCCGTCTTGATCGGCCGCTTCCTGCACGAGCACGTGGAGCATCACCGCCATCGACTCGATTTCGTTGGCGCCGGGATCCTGACGCTGGGCCTGGTCTCGCTGCTCTTTGCGGCCACAGAAGGAGGCCAGCTTTGGGGTTGGACCTCGCCGGTAACGCTGGGCCTGGTCGTGGCGGCGTTCGCCCTCCTTGTTTCGTTCGTTGTCTTTGAACGCCGCATCGCCGAGCCGCTGATCGACCTGGGGCTCCTTCGCGTGCCGGTCATCGCCGCGGGGCTGGTCATCGGCGGGTTGTCCGGCGTGGTGATGTTCAGCCTTTCGACCTACGTACCGCCCCTCGTCCAGGGCGTGATGGGCGGGACCGCGCTCGAGGCCGGCGTGGCCGTAGCCGCGATGTCGATCGGCTGGCCGATCGGATCGGTCGTCGGCGGGCGGGCACTGCTGCGCTTCGGCGCCCGGCCGACTGTGCTCGTCGGGATGTTGATGCTGGTCATCGGCACCTGCGTCGTCACCCAGGCGATTCAACCCGGCACGCTGGAGGGTGGGCTCGTGGTGGCGTCGCTCGGTGAAGCGATAACCGGCCTTGGGATGGGCCTCTCCGCGACGACGATCCTGGTCATGGTCCAGGCGGCGGTTCCGTGGCAGCGCCGCGCCGTGGCCACGGGCCTGGTCCAGTTCAGCCGGACGATCGGCGGGGCCGTGGGGGTCGGCCTGCTCGGCGGGATCGTGACCGCGGCCGTGGGCAACTCCTCGGCCATCGTGCTCGACCCGATCGGTCGCAACTTCATTCCGGCGGCGCAGCTGGCGGCGATGAGGTCCTCCCTGTCCGGCGGGCTCGAATGGGTCTTCATCATCCTGGCGGTGGACGCGGTGGTCGTGACGGCGGTTGCGATCCGCTTGATGCCGACCGTTCGCATCGAGCGCCGCACGGCGGCGAGTGCCGCTGCCGGCGGCGAGCCCGGCGGTCGCGCCGGGGCCGGCTAAACTCCAACCACCTCAACCCCCGCCAGGCCACCAAGGCGGCGCGTCATCACCGCCACGGCCTCCGGGTTCGAATCCACGAGCAGGAAGCGCCGGCCCAGCTCCAGCGCCGCCGCGCCCGTGGTGCCACTGCCGGCGAAGAAGTCCGCCACCACGCCCCCGGGCGGACACGATGCCGACACCACGCGCCGCAGCACCGCCACCGGCTTCTGGGTCGGATAGCCGGTCCGCTCGGAGCCCCCCGGCGGCACGATCGTCTGCCACCACGTGTCGGTCGGGAGCTTGCCACGAGCCGCCTTCTCTGGCCCGACCAACCCCGGCGCCATGTAAGGGATGCGCTCGACCGCCTCGGCGTCGAACCAATAGCCATCGGGATCCTTCACGTAGACGAGGATGTCGTCGTGCTTTGCCGGCCAGCGCCGCTTGGTCCGGGCCCCGTAGTCGTACGACCAGATCACTTCGTTGAGGAAGCAGTCCCGCCCGAAGACCACGTCGCAGAGCACCTTCGCGTAATGAACTTCCCGCGGATCGAGATGGAGGTACAGGCTGCCGCTCGGACGGAGGACCCGCCTCATCTCGACGAGCCGCGGTTCTAGAAAGTCGAGGTAGTCGTCGTGGACGTCAGCGTAGCTGGACGAACCCAGCTGGATCGTCCGATAGCGCCGCCCGCCGAATCCGGTTCGATCGCCCGCTTCCTCGTCCCGAACGGTTCGGAGGCGCCGCAGCGTCCGGCGCTTGCCGGTGTTGAAGGGCGGATCGATGTAGACGAGATCGATCGAGTCGTCCGGAAGCGAGGCAAGCACGGCCAGGTTGTCGGCCAGGACTATCCGACCGACCGCGCAGCCCAGGAAATCCATGCCATCAGACACGAGCCGAGGTTAGCAGGCGGCCACATCTGTGACCCGGCGCCGCAGCGCGCAGCACGAGACGGCGAAGTCACGGCCCCGGTAGGGCGGTGAGCCACAGACCGAGCGGCCCTCGCCCTACTTCGGGTAGCTGCCGGTCAGCTTCTTCCAGGCGCGGTGCGGCGCGTGGAATGCGGGCGTGCCGGGCAGGAACATGTACGGGCACAGCCCCTCGACGACGCTGATGCCCTTTTCCTCGCAGAACGCCACGGCCGACTTGGTGGCCGCGCCCGGCATCACGCCGCCGTACATCCAGACATGCTTGATGCCGGCTTCGGCGCAGTCGTGGACGATCTGGTCGGTCGACTTCTTCGACGTCATGATCAGAGCGCCTTCGACGCCGGGCTTGATGTCCTGGACCTTCGCGAAGCACGGCTGTCCGTCGATCTGCGTCACGGCCGGGTTGACCGGAATGGCCTCGTAGCGGCGCTGGCGGAACTCCTGCCATAGCACGGTAGAAAAGCCCTTTGGATCGCGGGAGACACCCACGACCGCGATGCGCTTGAGGGCCAGGAAGCCATCGACTTGCTGCTTGGTGGTCACTCGCTCCTCCCGCTGACTGGTCTGGGCTGGAGTCTGGCATGCCACCGGCTGAAGTCGAAGGGCTGGATGGACCGGTCCACCGAGACCTCTAGGGCGACCGCCGAGCGGCAGGGACCGAGCACTCGATGGACGTCCATCGACAGCCCCACCGGCCGAGCCTCGCCCCGATGTGACCGACGGCACTGGCCCGGCCGACCAGGCCTCCGCAAGCCTTGCCGCGCAGACCGAAGAAGAGAGTCCCGTGAAGAAGGCCGTCGTCGCGTACCGGAGCCACTCGGGCGTGACCCGCCGGTACGCCGAGGCAATCGCCGCGTTCCTCGACGCCAGGGGCGTGGACGCGCAAGTCGCCTCCGTCGGCGAATGCGACATGGCATCGGTCTCCGACGCCGACTACCTGCTGCTGGGCTGCTGGACGAGTGGCCTGTTCGTGGTTATGCAGCATCCCGACGAACCGTGGCTGGCCTTCGTCCGAGATATGCCGCGGCTCACCGGGCCACGGCCGAAGATCGGGCTCTTCACCACGTACAAGCTCGCGACCGGCAGTCAATTCCCGAAGATGCGCGACGCGCTGTCGGGCCAGACTTCCGCGCCCCAGCTCGAGCTCAAGTCGCGCGACGGCCGCCTCTCCGCCGCCGACGAGAAAGCCCTGGAGCAGTTCCTGGACTGAGCGATCGCCTCGCCCGCGCGGGCCGGACTCGCGAGAGAGCGGCAACGAGACTCGCAGATCCGAGCCGAGCTAACGATGAGCTGGACTATGCTGCCGGTGGCGTAACCACAGTCGCGTCGCGGCCGGTCGAACCATGGCGAGGCCGGACAGGCGCCGTCGCAGCGGGAGCGAGAGTTGAACGTCCGTTTCGATCGAATCGCCCGCGTTCAGGCGGCCATGCGTGAGCAGGGATGGATCGCGATCGTGATTCTCACTCACGACGACTACCGCTATTTGTTCGGGACGGACCGGGCTCAGCCACGCGCGATCATCCCGTTTCAAGGGCCGCCGGAGCTCATTGCCTTCAAGGGCGAAGAGCCCGAGCTGCGGGCGGCGCTATCAGAAGGCGAGGTGCGGATCTTCGGAAGCGTGGGTGGGCAGATCCACGACGTGGTGGGCAGGCTCCGGGACCTGGCTGCATCGGCTCCGACATCGTGGGCCATGGACGGCCGCTTCAAAGTCGGGTTGCAGATGTGGTTCCACACTCCAGCCTTCTTGATCGACATCTTCCGCCAGGTCAACCCGGGGGTCGAGGTCGTCTCGTCCGACCCGGTCATGGATCCGCTGCGAATGATCAAAGACGACGTGGAGCTGGCCCTGATCACGGAAGCCCAGCGGATCGCCTGCCTGGGAATGGATCGGGCTCGCGAACTGCTGCGCCCCGGCGTCACCGCGCATGAGATCGCGACCGAGGCCACGTACACGATGATGCGGGCCGGCGCCGAGGGCACGAGCACGCCGATCTACGTCAACTTCGGCGTCGAGACATGCATGCTCCACGGCCGCCTCAGCCCGGGGCCGCTGGAACGGGGCCAGCTGGCTCTGATCGACCTGACGCCCACGTTCGACGGCTACTGCGCCAACCTGGCCCGCACTTTCGTGCTCGGTGAGCCGGACGCCCGCCAGGCCGAGCTGATAGCCACGTACCGCGAGGTCGTGGCCGCTGTTCGGGGCGGGATGCGGCCCGGCGCGACGACCGCGCAGCTGGACGAAATGGCCCGCGCCGTGTGCGTGGCGCACGGCTTCGGCGACTACCAGGTCTACGGCATAGGCCACGGCATAGGACTGCGCTTCGAGGAACCGCCCGCCTCGACGATCATCCCGACCCACAAGAACCTGCCGTTGGCCGATGGAATGACGGTCACGATCGGCCACACGGTCCTGGCCATCCCCGGGTTTGGCGGCGTCCGGTTCGAGGACGTCTACCGCGTCGGCGTGACCGCGCCCCAGATCCTCTTCGACTACCCGATCGAGCCGACCGTCCACGCGCGATCCTGACCGCAGCCCTCGGAGGCCGCCTGGGAGGGCTGATCTGGGGTTTACGGTATCGCCGAAGGGCCGAGGCCCCGCCTACCGCTCAGTCATCTTGAGCAGTCCGAAGATTGCGCCCTGCGGGTCGCCGAGGATCGCGAAACGTCCACCGGGGAAGTCCCGCGGGATAAGCATCTCCCGGGCGCCGGCCTCGATCGCCTTGTGGAACGAGGCGTCCACGTCGTCGACGGCGAAGTAGACCATCCAGTAGCTGGGCACCTCGGCGGGAACCATGGGGTTCATCTCCATCCCGCCCGCGATGCGCCCGTCCCCGACCAGGAACTCTGTGTAGGGTGGCTGGCCCTCGCCCATCGGGTTCGTCCGGGGCACCCAACCGAAGACCGCCGCGTAAAACGCGAGCGCCTTCTCGACGCCGCGGGAGTTCAACTCCGCCCAGCGATACGTGCCCGGCGCACCCGTTACGAACCCGCTCATCGCCATCGGCTGCCAGGCCCCGATGAACGCGCCCGATGGGTCCTGGAAGACGGCCATGCGGCCCTGATCGCCCACCTGCATCGGCGGGGCGATGATCGTCCCGCCCGCCGCCTGCACCTTCGTCGCAAGATCGGCGGCGTCGGCGGTGCCGATGTAGACGGACCATGCCGTCGGCGCCTCGGGCATCATCTTCGGACCGATTCCGGCCACGTCCTTGCCGCCGATCTTCGCCAGCGCGTAACCGCCGTACTGCGGGTCGGGATTCACCTCGACCTGCCAGCCAAAGAGCTTTGCGTAGAACTCGCGCGATGCCGCAGGATCGGAGCTCGACAGGTCGATCCAGATGGGCTTGTTGACGGGAGGAGCCGTTGTTTCAGCCATTTGTCGCCTCTTTCTGATGACTTGCTTATGCCTCCGCGGCCTCGGCCGCGCCATCTCTGAGCCAAACACTGGCGGAATCGTGGCACGGGGTAGTTGGTGGATAGTTACGGTCACCCGTCGTCTCGGCCGGCGCGTCACATGTAACGGAGAGCGGTACGGCAACGATCGCCACGGCACCACCCCGGCGGGCGAGCGGCTTGCGTGGGGTCTTGGGCGCACACGCCCGACACCGACGCCTGCTGCCCTACCGTGCGGGCGCCCCGACTGCCTGCGACCTATCCTACGCAAGAGGAGGCTCCGTAATTGCCCGACACGAAACCATCCCCAGGGCAGGCGTTCGTTCCGGCGCCGGAACGCTACGAGGCGATGTCGTACCGGCGCACCGGCAACAGCGGACTCATGCTACCGGCGCTCTCTCTCGGCTTCTGGCACAACTTCGGCCCCGGCGCTCCGCTCGAACGACAGCGATCGGTCGTCTGCCGGGCGTTTGACCTCGGCATTACCCACTTCGATCTGGCCAACAACTACGGCCCGCCGGCCGGCTCAGCCGAGGAAAACCTGGCGCGGACCATCGAGTCAGACCTGCGACCGCATCGAGACGAACTCGTCATCTCGACCAAGGCCGGCTACTACATGTGGCCAGGGCCGTACGGCGATTGGGGCTCGCGCAAGTACATGCTGGCGAGCCTCGACAAGAGCCTCCAGCGTCTGGGTCTCGAGTACATCGACATCTTCTACTCGCACCGGCCCGACCCGGCGACGCCCCTGGAAGAGACGATGGGGGCGCTCGATTCGGCGGTTCGCCAGGGCAAAGCTCTCTATGCCGGTATCTCCAACTACGGTCCCGCCGAGACGAGAGAGGCGATCGAGATCCTGCGGCGGCTGGGCACTCCGTTGCTCATCCACCAACCCAGCTACTCGATGCTGAACCGCCAGATTGAGGATGGGTTGTTGAACGTGCTGGGCGAGGAGCGCATAGGCTGCATCGTCTTCTCGCCGCTCGCACAGGGACAGCTCACCGATCGCTACCTCAACGGGACGCCGGCCGGATCTCGGGTCACTCACTCGCAGTTCCTGACCGAGGGCACGGTCGCGCGGAACATGCCGCGTATCCGAGCCCTAAACGAGATCGCCGCTCGACGCGGGCAGACGCTCGCGCAGATGGCGCTGGGTTGGGCGCTGCGCGATACGCGAGTCACATCGGCCTTGATCGGGGCCAGTTCGATCGAACAGCTCGAGGCCAACGTCAAGGCGCTCGAAGGCACGCCGTTCGAGCCGGACGAGCTGGCCGAGATCGACGCTTGCCTCGCATAGGACGCTCAGCCTGGGACGATCACCCACATAGGAGACCGCGCATGAAGGTCCTGTTCGTCGGTGGCACCGGCTTGATCAGTAGCGCGTGCACGCGCCTGGCCCTCGAGCGCGGCCTGGAGCTATTCCACCTGAACCGCGGCAGCAATCCGGACCGGGCGCACGGCGCAACGTTGCTGGTCGCCGACCTGCGTGACGAGGCTGCGGCCGAGCGAGCCCTGGCCGGCCACCGGTTCGATGTCGTGGTGGACTGGATTGCATACACCGTCGAGGACGTCGAGCGCGACCTCCGGCTCTTCGGCAACCGGACCGACCAGTTCGTCTTCATCAGCTCTGCGAGCGCATACCAGAAGCCGCTCGGCCATTGGCTCATCCGCGAGGATTCGCCGCTCGCGAACCCGTTCTGGGACTACTCTCGGAACAAGATCGCCTGCGAGGAGCGCCTTATGCGGGCGTACCGCGCGGATGGGTTCCCGGTCACGATCGTCCGCCCGTCGCTCACCTACGGCGACACGCAGGTGCCGCTGGTCGTGAACAGCTGGGAGCGGCCATTCACAGCAATCGCGCGGATGCGCCAGGGGAAGCCGGTCATCGTTCCCGGCGACGGCACGTCACTGTGGACGATCACCCACAACAGCGATTTCGCGATCGGCTTCGTAGGCCTGTTGGGTCGCCGCGGGGCGATCGGCCATGCCTTCAACATCACCTCGGACGAGGTCCTGACCTGGGACGAGATGTATCGGCAAACTGCTGCCGCCGCTGGCGTTGAGGCGCGAATCGTCCACATCGCGTCCGACTTCATCGCGGCTTGCATGCCCGAGATGACCGGCACGCTGCTCGGCGACAAGTCGAACAGCGCCGTCTTCGACACCACGAAGATCAAGCGGTTCGTGCCCGACTTCCGCGCCATGACGCCGTTCGCGGAGGGTATTCGGCGGACCGTCGCCTGGTTCGACGCGGACCCCGCCCGGCAGCAGGTGGACGCCGAAATGGGCGCCCGCTGGGACCGCCTGATCGCCGCCTACGAGGGGGGCCTGGCGAACGCAGTCAGGGCCTTCGCGGACGGGGGCTGACTGGGTCCGGCGAACGGATCGACGACCTCGATGCTTCGGAACCGCCGGAAGTCGCGGTCGTGCGTCCGGATAGACCGGATGCCATTCTCCAGCATCAGGCTCTCCAGGTGAGCGTCAGGGACCAGGTTGCCCGCTGGGCCGGCATCGGCAACAACGTCGCGTTATCTCTCCCAGAAGCGGTCTCCCTCGCCGGGGGTCTTGATGTGCGGGTGACTGATGAGCGACTCCACGTTGCCCATCGCTTCGGCGAGCTCGTCCCTATCTCTCGATGCCGGCTGTCGTCGTTCACCGGCCCGCCCGGACACCCGGGATGGGCGAAGTAACCGAATCGAAAGGCACGCCGCGGAGACTGGTTATCGACCGGGCCGCCTCAACCCCGGCCGGCCTCTCTAGGCCATTGAATGAACTCAACGTTCGAAAGGACACCTACGATGAGCCTCTTCTCCAACACGGACAACGAACCCCTGCCGCCCCATTTCTACGCGGCGGCCGGCGGCACAGACTTGCCAGAGCCCGTCCGCCCTGTCTGGGTTACTTCGGAGCCCGAACTCGCAGTTCCCCCGCCGCAGGCGCCGGCCGGTCCCGGAGGCCCGGGTCGCCGTGGCATGCGACTCCGCGGCCTTCTATCGCCGCTGGTCGCGGTCGCCGTAATCAGTGGCCTCGTAGCATCGGGCACCACGTACGCGGTGGCGACGGTCGCCAACGGGCAGTCGACCACAACGACATCGAGCGGGGCGACCGGCATCGCGCTGGTGAGCTCGACGTCCGGGTCGCTCGCCGACGTGGTGGCGAAGACGACGGCCAGCGTCGTGACCATCAACGTCACCGGCACGGCTGGCTCCTTCGGCCAGCAAACCAGCGGAGTGGGCTCCGGGATCATCGTCGGCTCCAACGGCATGATCCTGACTAATGACCACGTCGTGAACGGCGCGACGGCGATCGAAGTGACCCTGCCCGACGGTCAAACGGTGGCCGGCACCGTCTACGGCATCTCGAGCACCACGGACCTCGCGATCGTGAAGGTGAACGCGACCGGTCTCACGGCCGCCACGCTGGGCAGCTCGGGCACGTTGCAGGTCGGCCAGACCGTCGTCGCCATCGGCGATCCGCTCGGCCAGTTCACAGACTCGGCCACGGCCGGCATCGTGTCGGGTCTCGACCGAACGATCACCGTCGAGAACGAGACCCTGACGGGTCTCATCCAGACCGACGCGTCCGTCAATCCCGGCAACAGCGGCGGACCTCTCATCGACACCAGCGGCAATGTGGTCGGCGTCGTCACGGCGTCGTCCAGCAACGTCCAGGGCATCTCATTCGTCATCCCCATCTCGGCTGCCAGCTCGATGGTTGCCGCGGCGCTGGCCGGTCAGCCGATTGCCTGACCGCCCTCCGAAGCACCGGGCACCTCAGTTAGCTCGGACGTTCGTCGCCCGACTCCCCGGCCCGGCCCACCCGCTCGCCCGGACGGCCGGGCCGGCCCATGTGAGCCCAAACGAGGCCCCCTGCGAGGCGTCGCAGGGGCCATTTCACGCTCAGAAAGTGCCGCGCCCGGAGTGTTAGGCGCGCGCCGACAACGACGGGTCTAATTGCCCGAGGGCCCCAAATCCGCCCTCGCACATACCGGACCCTTCTGTCATCCTGAATGCAGGCCCCAACGACGGAAGGAGAAGCATGCCGCTGTCCGAAAAGGTCCGCTGGGGCATCCTCGGCCCCGGCGGCATCTCGTCCAGGTTGCTGCAGGATGCCGGGCGAGCGGCCAACTTCATCGTGGTCGCGGCCGGCAGCAGAAGTCGCGATCGGGCGGCGGAGTTCGCGTCGAGGTTCGGCATCGCTCGGGTCCACGGCTCATACGAGGCGCTGCTGGCCGATCAGGAAGTCGACGCGGTCTACATCGGCGTCCCGAATTCGCTTCACCACCCCATGACGATGCTGGCGATCGCGGCCGGCAAACACGTCCTCGTGGAGAAGCCCTTCTCCCGCCACCCGGAACAGGTCGTCGAGGCGTTCGATGCCGCGGCAGCGGCAGGCCTGGTGCTGATGGAGGCGTTCATGTGGCGTCACTCGCCGCAGACGCGCCGCTTCATGGAACTGCTGCCCGAGGTGGGTGAGCTCCAATCGATTCGTTCGACATTCAGCTTCGTGATGACGAAGACGAGCGATGCTCGGCTCGAGCCCGGACTGGACGGCGGAGCCCTCATGGACGTGGGCTGCTACCCAGTCAGCGGCTCGCGCCTGGTCGCCGGAGCGGAGCCGGTGCAGGTCTTCGGGGAGCAGACCCTCGGACCGTCGGGCGTGGATGTCCGCTTCTCGGGCCTGCTGCGGTTCCCGTCTGGCGTGGTCGCCGAGATCGTCGCGGGCTTCACGTCGATCCAGCGCTCGCTCGAGGCTGTCGGCAGCATGGGCACCCTGATGTCGCGCGACCCCTGGCACGGCGAGATCGGCGGAATCGAGCTGAACGGCCGCGCTGAGCCCGTCGTACTGGAGGACACCTACCGCCTGGAGATGGAGAACCTCAGTGCCGCGATCCTGGGCCGCGGACGGCCTCTGTTGGGCAGGGCCGACGCGCTCGGTCAGGCACGAGCGATCGACGCGCTCCTCCGGTCGGCGGCATCGGGAGAGGTGGTTTCGCTGGAGGGCTGACGGCACGCCGGCCTTGGCTACGACCATTTCGAGGTCATCATCGACGACCGGAGCCGACACTCCCGCACAAGGCCCTACCGACCTCAGACCAACGGCAAGGCCGAACGTTTCATCGGGACTCTCGTGCGCGAGTGGGCCTATTCGAGGCCCTATCGATCCAACTCTGAGCGACTCGACGCGCTCCCAGAATGGCTCGACTTCTACAATCGGAGACGCCCGCACACCGCGCTCGGCGGACTCTCACCGATGGACGTTGTCAACAACGTCCGTGGAGATCACAGCTAGCGGCCACGGACTCCCACGGGTCTCCGCCTGCCCGCCGCTTCAGACTGTGATCAGCTCCCGGTGCTCACCCCAGACCGCGCGCAGCCGGTCGCAGATCTCGCCGACCGTCGCGTAAGCCTTGACGGCCTCGATGATCGGCGGCAGCAGATTCTCGTCGCCGCGCGCGCACTCCTCGAGCCGCTTCATCGTGGCTTCCCATGCCCCGGCGTCGCGATCGGCACGGATGCGCTGGACGCGCTCACGTTGCCTGAGCTCGCCCTCCGGATCGATCTTCTGAAGCGAAGGGGTAGAGGTTTCCTCGTCACGGAACTTGTTGACTCCCACGACGACCTTGGTTCCGTTCTCCACCGCGCGCTGGACCCGGTACGCGGACTCCTGGATCTGGCGCTGCTGATACCCCGCCTCGATGGCAGCCAGCGTGCCGCCCAGTGCCTCGATCTCCGCGAGGTAGTCATTCGCAGCCGATTCGAGGCCGTTGGTCAGACTCTCGACGTAGTAGCTGCCGGCCAGCGGGTCCGGCGTCTCCGTCACACCGGACTCGTAGGCGAGGATCTGTTGCGTGCGGAGAGCCAGCCGCGCCGCCTCCTCCGTCGGCAACGCGAGAGCCTCGTCTCGAGAGTTCGTGTGAAGGCTCTGCGCCCCGCCCAGCACCGCGGCCAGGGCCTGAACCGTGGTCCGGACGACGTTGTTGTCGATGGACTGGGCCGTGAGGGACGAGCCGGCAGTCTGGACGTGGAAGCGGCAGGCCATCGAGCGCACGTTCGTCGCCCCGAACCGATCCTTCACGATGCGAGCCCACATCCGGCGGGCGGCCCGGAACTTGGCCACTTCCTCGAACAGCTCGCTCCACGACGCGAAGAAGAAGCTCAGCCTGTCGGCGAAATCGTCGATGTCGAGGCCGCGGCTGAGCGCGGCTTCGACGTAGGCAATGCCGTCGGCGAGAGTGAAGGCCAGCTCCTGAGCCGCCGTAGCCCCGGCCTCTCGCATGTGGTAGCCGCTGATGCTGATCGTGTTCCAGCGCGGCAACTCCTTGGAGCAGAACTCGAAGATATCGGTTACGAGCCGCATGGAAGGCTTTGGCGGGAAGATGTACGTGCCGCGCGCGATGTATTCCTTGAGGATGTCGTTCTGGGTGGTACCACCGACCTGACTCCGCGGCACGCCCTGCTTCTCGGCCGCCGCCACATACAGTCCGAGCAAGACTGCAGCGGAGGCGTTGATAGTCATGGAAGTGCTGACGGTCCCCAGGGGCAGACCATCGAGCAGGGCCTCCATATCAGCCAGAGAGCTGATCGGCACTCCAACCCGCCCCACCTCACCCTCGGCTTGAGGTGCGTCGGAGTCGTAGCCCATTTGGGTCGGAAGGTCGAAGGCGACGGAAAGCCCGGTCTGACCTTGTTCAAAGAGATAGCGGAAGCGGCGGTTCGTGTCTTCGGCCGTAGAGAACCCGGCATACTGGCGCATCGTCCACAGGCGGCCGCGATACATCGTCGGCTGGACGCCTCGGGTGTAGGGGTACTCGCCGGGGCGGCCCAAATCTCGTTCCTCATCGAGGGCGGCTGTGTCGGCAGGTGTGTAGAGATCCTGGATCTCGACGCCGGACGTGGTCAGGAATCGCTGCTGCCTTTCGGGCGAGCGAGAGACAGCCTTCGTCCGCGTCGTGGCGCGCCAGCGATCCCGTTCCGGATCGGCCGCCGACGTATGGTCCCCCCCGGTGTGAGTTCCTTCACGGTCGTCCACCATTTGCCGCTTCCTCTCGCTGTGCCTGGCCACCTATCACGCGCCCACGCCCGGGGATAATGGCACGGACGCGCTCTTTCCCGCCACTCTGACGTCAACCGCGACCCGAACGCCGGGCTGAGTTCGTCCCGAGGGGTTGCCACGGGGCGAAGGGATGTCCGCCGGAGGCCACTCCGATGCGCTGCGTCTTTGCACAAAGACGGTGCTGAGATCCCGACCCCGAGTCTCCGGTTTGGTGCGGGAACACCGGCTAGCACGGCCCGTTCCGGTGGTCGAGATCGGGGGCGATATCCACAGAATCGGTGAACAACTTTGCGATTCTGTGGATAAGCCTGAACCACCCGGTGGGGCTCGTGCGGTAGCATCAACGGGTACCCAACGGTTCGCTCAACAGCAGTTGCCCCTGTTGCCAATTCACTGAGCGCCGGGGAGCAGATCCAGTCGTTCTTACCGAAACCGAACTCCGAGCGAGGTGGAACCACGGTGGCCAATGTCATCGCGATCGCAAACCAGAAAGGTGGCGTTGGCAAGACGACCACTGCCATCAATCTGGCCGGTGCGCTCGCGGAGCAGGGCCTGCGAATCCTGTGCATCGACATGGACGCCCAGGCCAACCTGACGGTTGGGCTGGGAATCAACCTCGCCGACATCGAGCACTCCATGGCCAACGTGCTGGGCGAGCCAAACGCGCGACTGAAGGACATAATCGTCGCGACCGAGACCCCCGGAATCGAGGTCGCCCCGGCGACGCTCGACCTCGCCTCAACCGAAGTCGAACTCCTGAGCTCGATTGGCCGCGAGTTTGCCCTCGCCGAGGTGATCGACGAATGGGCCCAGGGCCACTACGACTACATCCTGATCGACTGCCCACCCACCCTCGGCCTGCTAACCATCAACGGCCTTTGTGCGGCGAATGGCGTGATCATCCCCGTCCAAACTCACTACTACGCCCTCAAGGGCCTGACGGCGCTGGTGAAGGTCATCGCCACGATCCGGTCGAAGCTCAACCGGGATCTGCGGGTCCTTGGGCTTCTGCCCACCTTCTACGATCCACGAACCGTTCTCGGTCGCGAGATGCTCGACGAGATGCGCGAGCACGGCGAGAACCACGTGTTCGACACCACCATCCGTAACACCGTGAAGCTTGGAGAGGCCCCCCTGACCGGCCGGCCGATCACCGCTTACGCCAGCTCGTCCGATGCTGCCAACACCTACCGCCAACTCGCCAGGGAGGTAATTGCGCTTGGCTAGGCCAGATTTCCGAGCCGCCGCCGCAGCGCGCCTCGACGAAGAGCGGCGCCAGGGCCTTTCCCAGAACATCCTGAGCCTGCTCCACGCTGACGAGACGACAGTCGTCCGGCCAACCGCGGTTCGCAACATCCCGATTGATCGGGTCGAGCCGAATCCAAACCAGCCCCGCCTGGCCATGGACAAGGCCGGCCTGGACGATCTGACAGCCTCGGTCCGAGAGCACGGAGTTCTCCAACCGATTCTGGTCCGGCCGCTGACCAACGGCCGGTATCAGCTGATCGCCGGCGAACGCCGCTGGAGAGCAGCCGGTCGCGCGGGTTTGGAGGTGGTGCCCGCCCTGATCGAGAAGATCGACGACGAAACTGCCCTCGAAATCGCGGTCATCGAGAACCTTCAGCGTGAGGACCTCTCACCTCTCGATGAGGCCATGATCTACGACAAGATGATCCGCGAGCACGGATACAGCATCCGCAAACTCGCCCAGAAACTCGGCAAGGACAAAGGCTACCTCGAGAATCGCCTCCGCCTGGCCGATGCCCCGGCCGAGATCCAAGAGCTGGTGTCTGTGCGCAAAGACACCATCTCCCACGCGTACGAGCTGCTGAAGGTATCGGACCCCAAGAGAAGAAAACATCTTGCCGATCTGGTCGCGAGAGGAGAGCTCTCACTGGTCAAGCTCCGCGAAAAGATCGAGGGAGCGCCTCGGACCCGACGCGCCTCGTCGGGGACAACCTCTGAGGGTTCTACCGCCGCCACCGTCGAAGACGCCATCGAGGCGGAGTTGGAGGCCAACTGGCTGGCTGCCGGGTCGAAGAAACCATTGACCGACGACTCTCTGATCGACGTCCGAGCCCGCCTGGCCAACGTCATGGCAGACCTCATCACGGTCCTGCAATCCGACGTCATAAGGAGCATCGACGAGACCGATCGTCAGAACCTGGCCAAGTACTTGATGATCGTCAAGGTCCGAGTCGAGAACGCCATCAGCCTGGTCCGGAGAGGCCCTGACAGGTAGCCGTCTCGTGGCGCAGTGGTGGCTTGGACGCAGCCGCTATCCGTCTCGCCAGCGACCGCCACCGAGCGGCTGCGTAACGTCGAAGGCGCTCCGATGCTGTCTTGCGGGTGTCTCGAACTTAGCTGCGAAGCATTCCGGCCGAGTTGAGCACGGCAAGCCAGCCGGCCCCGAGGACGACAACTCCGACCGCCTGAATCTCCCACACGAGCAGGCGAGCCCGGCCGCCGGCCGCAGCCAGCCCCAACCCGAGCCATCCAAGGCCGCATCCAATCCCTTCGACAACCAGCAGAGGTGTTGCCCCCGTACTCACCACAGTGGTTGCGAGCACCGCAAATTGGACGGCGACCAGAAGAACGGCGTCGGCCAACAACGTCCGCCTCGAACCCAGGAGCGTGGCCACGGTTGTTGTGCCGGAGAGGCGGTCCTTTCCGAGGTCGCCGTAGGCATTCGCCAGGGCCAGGACAGTGCCCGCCATGATGGCGACGGCCACCACCCCGAAGAATGCTTCCGGCACGGATCCGCGAGCTCCCAGCCACGCATACACCGGAAGTATTCCCACACCGCAGCGAACGGCATCCAGGCCAGAGGAGTGCCCTTCAGGCGCAGGTCGTAGGCCAGCCCGTCCACGAGCCCAACCGCGCCGACGACGACAGCGCCAACTCCGACTGTCGCCGCGACAAGAAGGCCCAGCACCGCCGCAGCCAGAGCCAGGCGTGCGGCAGTCTTGCGTGAAAGGAGCCCCGCCGGAATTGGCTTGGCTCGCCTCGCCAGTGCATCGGAGGCCGCATCTGCGCGGTCATTGACGGCACCGATCGCGAATTGGAGGCAGAGCATCCCAAGACCAAGCCGAAGAGCCACACCGGCCGGAGCACCGGCGATAAGGGCGATTGTCGCCGCAGCCGCCGCATCGAGGACTGACGGAAACGGATGGACGACCCGGACCAGGCCGACAAGCGTGGGGAGGCGCCGGAACGCGCGGTCAGACGTAGACGATCTCGTCGAAGCTGGCAACCAGGTAGGCGATCAGGCGATCTCGGGCATCGGAGGTCTCAGCCCACAACCCAGGCACGAGGAAGTGGATCGAGATAGCCGGCACCATGAGGTGTCCGGCGGCATCGGCGCCGACGGTCTGGGGAGCACCGCCGCCACGGGCAAAGGTGCGGCGAAACGCCTTTTCGTCGAGGTGGGCGACCTTGCTGAAGTCGGCGACGACCTTGGCCACGCCGCGCCGCTTGGCCACGTCCCGCAGCAGCTCGGCAGTCCAAGCGTCGAGTTGCTCGTCAGTCTGCTCCCGCAGCCGCTGGCGGTATTCCGTCGGGGTTGCAGCAAGGCCCGTAGCGCCCACGTGTCCTCCTACTGAGTTTCGAGCAATTATCGCAGAGTCCGTCACGACGGCCTGGACGGCACCAACTGGCGGGACCCGTGGGACGGCCCATTGCTCCGCCGACAATCAGGCCGGGCCGGCACCGAACCGCAACGACTCGGCAACCGGCTCAATTCGTCGCAGCGTCCTCGTTTCGAGCCTGAACAGGTGGTCTCGCGCCCTCCGGCCAGTCGTTGAAGAGCTCCGTAAGACATCGACCGATCCGGCCGGACCGAGGTCGGTCCGGGAAATCGGCGACCAGCGCTTCGAGCGCCGACTGAGCCTGCGCGGTCACACGCGCGACCTCGGCGACATTGGGCCGGGCACCAATCCCGGGCTTCGGCGCTATTGGCAGGCCCACCCGCACCCGCACGACCCGTCGGAAGCCGAGCCAGCTGGTTCCGTTGATCGCCACCGGCGCGAGCGGAACCCCGGCTCGCAAAGACAGATAGGCCGGGCCCTGCTCGAGTGGCAGAACGATGCGCTCTCCGGCGTGTATCCGCCCTTCGCCGGCAATTGCGACGATCGCCCCCCGCCCCAGCAAGGCCTCCGCGCGGGCAGTAGTGGCAACGAGCCCGCGTCTTCCCGGCCTGTAGGGAACCGCCACGCCGCCCCAGCGCATCAGCCGGTTCCGAAAGCCCCGCCGCATCTCCTCTTGCTCCGGCCCGAAGAAGTACGTGCGCGGCTGGTTGGGCATTACGGCGAGAATGAAGAAGGGATCGGCCCAGTTCTGGTGGCTGAAGCAAAGGACCGCCGGCCCGGCCGGCAGCCGCTCCATGCCCTCGACGCGAACCTTCGAATACAGCCGCGTGGCAACGCCGAGGACGGCGCGAATAGCCCGATACCGCCTCACCGACCGAGCCGGAGCCTGGATCGCGATCCAGTCAACTCTGGAGATGTCGGCTGCCCCGCGCCCCGACGAGGCGCGGCCCGGAGACTGTCGGTTGGGCGATCCTGTAAGCATGCAGCGAGTATGCCAATCCGGCAAAGTGGACGCTGTCGCCGGACGCATCCACACGCTCGCGGCGCGCCAACCGTAAGATCGGACGGAAGTCGCAAAGGCTCCCCCAGATCCGGGACTGCCATCCGTCGACATGTTCGCAGATAAGAGTACCGTTGCCGCCGGGATTGAGAACGCCAGTTCTATATCTCCGAACGGATGCTCCGTTTCCGAGAACCATCGTTCTCGTGACTGAGAACAGCCAGCTCGTCGATCTGACCGCTGGCAGATCCAGCGTGCGGCATCGAATCCTCGCGCCGTTGACGGATGCGTCACCGACTCGGCTCCGCCTCCCGCAAGGTGCAGCGCTGTGCGGGCACAAGCCCGGGCACGGCCTGTCGCGGGCTGGAGAAGCTCGGCGCGGCGGGGCCTACCCCTCGAAGAGCTGTGGACGCGCCGGGGCTGCGGCGCGTCCACGTCGGGAGTGCGGCGACGCTGCCAGTCAGCTTGCGCCGCCGCGAACGCGCAGCATTGCACAACTCGCGGCGGTTTGCCGGTGTGCACATCGTCGACCGCAAGGCCACAGCTCGGGCCATTCGCCGGGCGATAATGGGTCGATGCCAGGCCGGTCCGCTGACCCAAATGCCCGAGACGCCGTTCCTCGGCGGGCCGCGCTGGGGCGGGTCGAACAGATCATGGGCACGGCGATCAGCCTGAACATTCGGGATACGCAGGTGCCGCCATCCACACTGGACGACGCCTTTAAGTACCTGCGTGATATCGACCGGCGCTTCAGCCCGTACAAGCCCGACAGCGAGGTCAGCCGTCTGATTCGCGGCGAGCTCGATGAAGCGGATTGCAGCCCGGACCTGCGTGAGGTTTTGGAGCTATGTGAGGAAGCCCGTATCACAAGTGACGGCTACTTCGACATCCGCGCCCATCGGCCCGACCGACGGCCCGATCCAACCGGCCTGGTCAAGGGCTGGGCCTTGGAGGGAGCCGGCAGGCTCCTCGAGGCGGCCGGCGCGCGCAACTACTGCATCAACGGTGGCGGCGACATCGTCGTTCGAGGCGAGTTCGAGCCCGGGGCGGCCTGGCGGGTCGGCATTCGCCACCCATTCATTGCCGACAAGCTGGCCACCGTCCTAGCAGTTCGCGACGCTGCCGTGGCCACGTCCGGCGCCTACGAGCGCGGCGATCACGTTCGCGACCCCTTCTCCGGCCGGACCCCCATCGGAATCCTGAGCGTCACGATCGTTGGGCCCAGTCTGACGTTCGCAGATGCCTTTGCCACGGCCGCCTTTGCGATGGGCCCGATGGGCCTGGCCTGGGCGGCCGGATTGCCCGACTACGAAGGCTGCTCGGTGACTTCCGACCGCGACGGATCGGACGCCCGATTGAACTGGACGCCCGGCTTCGACCTCTACCTCGCGAACCCCTGACTCGGCCGACTTGCCGCCCCGGACCGAAGTCACCGGGCTGTTCAGGTCGACCGCCGTGGCGGGATGCGGCCGAGCGTCCGAGGACACCATCGCGAAGGCTGGCGCGCGGAGCGCGCCGGTCCTACCGCCACTCTGCGACGACCATCCAAACCCCTACCAGAGGAACGGCTTGCGACCCAGAAAGACCTGGTCGGCAATCGTGAGCAGATACCCGCCAAGGAGCAGCAGGCCGACGCTCATATGCAGCTGGATATTCGCCGCCATGGTGCTCATGAGCCCGTACGGGTTGTCGTAGAAACGGACCAGACCGGAGTGAACTCGCACGGCCAGAGGGATGGCAAAGAGGATCAGGAGGGACGGTATCGGCAGCACGCCCGCTACGACGCCAAGCGTCACGCTGATGAAAGCCCCGGCGGCCGCCACGTCGAAACCCCGGATCACGGCTGCTTTCGACCAGCGCACCGGCAGCGTTCGCTTGCCTGCCTGCGCGTCGCCGGCGCGGTCCGGGATCTCGTTGACGTACAGGATCATGGCCACGAGCAGCGCCACCGGTATCGAAACCAGCAAGGCCTCGAGCGATAGCGAACCGCGCGACTGAACCGTGTAGGCGCCGAGAAGCATTACCGGCCCGAAACCGACCGCGGTCGCGATCTCGCCCAATCCACGGTAGACGAGCTTGAACGGCGGCATCGTGTAGGCGAGGCTGATGAACAAACCGATGGCCGCGATGAGGAAGAGTGCCGGCGAGCCGCGCACGACCAGAAGGAGAAGGCCGAGGGCTGCGGCCACGGCGTAGCAGCCGATCGCCAGCATCGACATCTCGCGGATGGTGACCAGGGCATTCTGGAGGACCCGTGAGCCACCGCTGAACTTCGTTGGAGTGGCGTTGGCGTCGTCTGCGCCCAGGAGCGTGTCGAAGACATCGTTGGCAACGTTCAAGCCGAGATGGACAGCACAGGCGGCGACCACAGTGATCACGGCCGTGAACATGTCGAAGACACCAACTCGGGCTGCCACAGCCAGCCCCAGCAGCACCGGCGCGAGGGTCGCGCTGAGAAATGGGGCACGGGTTGCGCGGAGGAACAGCAGACGCTTCGACAGTCGGGGCTTGATGCGGACGCCGCGCTCGGCGGAGAGGGCATCGAAATAGCGCCGCGCCTTCGGCAGATTGTGTTCGTAAGCGGCGGGAAATGGAAGGTCGCCCTCGTCCCAGGCCCATGCGCGAGACGGGCTGACCACGAACCGGCCCCGCGGGCGGGCAGAGGCCGAGCCCCACACCGTCACGTGACGACGCTCGTCGACGCCACCGTTCGGGAGCGGATGGAAGTGGCTGCCGGTGATGGCGACCTGGGTTCCGGGCGCGATCCGGAAGCCCGCAGGCTCGCCGAATCGGACGGTGCCGTCGGCGGGCCTGACCTCTATCTCGACATCGACGTTGACCGGGTAGCCGTCCTGCGCGACCCAGCTCAGCACCGCGCGCGGGTAGGCGGCGAGTCTGACGAGGCCGTCGCCGGCGGGGCTGCCACCGCGAGCCACCGAGCCAGCCGGCTCAAGTGTCTCGACCTCGGGAGATTCGACGGATTCCGGAGATTCGACGGTCACCGGCGATGCCGAAGGTTCGGTCGAGTCAACCTCGACGGTGGAGGCCTCGGCAGCCGCCCGGTCGACCTCGGACGACTGAGCGATCCCCTCGAGCGACGGCAGTTCCGCCGGTTCAGGCGCGAGGGCGGTCGGCTCCGGCGCCTCCTGCGCGGCCGACTCGGCGATGGGCGCGTACGACGGTGCGGTCGCCTCGAACGACTCGGGCTCCGCGGTCGTGACCTCAACTTCAGCCGGTGCTGCCGCCCTGCCGATCCGTGGTAGCCCGAACTTCGGGCTCATCGCGCGACCTCGGCCACCACCGTGATCTGTGGAGGCTGGTCGGTTCGGCCGTCCGGCCAGAACCAGGTCCGCCGCGGCGTCAGCTCTATCAGCGCCCGCTCGAAGACAAGAGGGAAGCCCAGCCTGGCTTTGAGCAACGCGACCGTCGACGGGTCTTTACGGGTCCAGTCGCGGAGAAGCCGCTCCCAGCCGGCGTGGAGGTCGTCCTCGGCCACGCGTGCGTCGCATTGGACCGTTACTTTGCCGGTAAACGTGCCCAGCCCCTCGGGGTTGGTGACGGAGAAGCTGACCCGAGGATTGGCTTTGATGTGGGCGATCTTGGTGCTGTCGAGAACGCTGGAGGTCATGAAGATCCGGTCGCCCCACAGGAGCGGAACCATCGGATATGTGATCGGTGATCCGTCAGGGCCGATGACCGTCAGCTCGCCAACTCGGGCGGCATCGATCAATCGGGCGATCGGGTATGGAAGCGCTCGCACGTAGCCTCCAAGCACGGGACGCCTTGGGATGCTTTAGCGAATTGTACGTAACGCGCGCCCCCCGCCGCCCGAAAGGCCTGCCCTCCGGACAGAATGGCCTTTTCAGCGCGTCCGGACCCTGCCGGGCGCGCCGCCGAACAAGCGAATCGAAGCCGCCGCGTTCTCGTGCTGCTCGTGGTCAGGTGCCGGCGGTCCGAGGTGCTCGTTTTGAGCCGCTCCATCTTCGAGAGGCCGATGCTGTGAGGCTGGCAGAAGCCGACGGCCCGTCCATCTCGGCCCGGAGACCGCGGTCGGTGGCACCCCCGCGGGCCAGGCCCAGCAGCGCCGCGTACCTCGCCTCCGCGGCGGGCATCGCAGATCGGGCAGCGGCCGCGCTCGGGCGCATCCTCGAGGCGCATTTCCTCGAACTCGCGAGCGGGCAGCTCGCCGGTCTCAGTCACACGTGCACCGGGAGTGCGGTCGGCCTCCTAATGGCCGCAGCCACCCCGGCATCAGCCCCGTCGAGACATGGCCGCATACGTGACGCCGAACCCGAGGACGCACCAGACCGCCAGCGTGAGAAACGCGCCGAGCGGCAGGCCAAATTCGTTCGGCGCGAGCGTTCCGCGGGTCACTTCGCCCATGGCCTGGACCGGCAGGACCCGATGGATGGCCTCGAGCCACCCGGGCAGTTTGTCGGGCAGGAAGGTCAGCGGGGAGAACATGAAGACGAACACGACGATCGCCTGGGTGATGATCACGGTCAGCATGTACGGCAGAAGTGAGGCGATCGCGTAGCCGACGCAGGTCGACGTTAGGGCCACCATCAGCACCGCGGGCACGACGAGCGGGCTCACCTGCAGGTCGAGACCGAAACGCCAGGCGCCGACCAGCACGCCGAGGACCACGCCCGGGATCACGATGGCCAGCCAGACAGTCAGGTCGGCGACCAGGTATGAGAGACGCGGCACCGGCAGCGAACGCATGTAGTCCAGGCTGCCTTCGGTCTTCTGCTCACCGACAGTCTGGGGCAACGCCACCAGGCCGACCGAGACCATCGAGATCGCCGGCGCCCCGGTCGCGATCAGGTAGATCGACGTCCGGTCGAGCGTCGGGAAGAGGAGCGGGTAGCCCAGGACGATGCCGAGCGAGAAGAGCGTCTGGACCGCCATCATCAGCGGCAGGTAGTTCCTCTTGCGCAGCGCCTGCCAGGTGACCAGCAGCCGGTAGCTACGCAGCAGTTGCATCGAACACCTCCTCGACCTGCGCCGGCCTGGTCTCCGCGTCGCCGACCAGCGCCACGTACACGTCCTCCAGCGTGGCCGGTCCGAGAGTGAATTCCTCGACGAAACCAGCCAGCTTCAGCGATTCCGCCCAGCCCACGGCCGGGCCCGCGGCATCGATCGGGACACCGACCATCAATCGATTGCCGACTCGCACTGCCGAGAGGCCGAACGGCGATGCGGGCAGATCGGGCGCGTCCGGATCCAGGACCAGCTCCAACCGGAGGGCCGCGCCGACTCGGGCCTTGAGCTCCGCCGGCGTCCCCTCGGCGATGACCCGGCCCTCGTCGAGGATCGCGAGCCGGTCGACGGACCGCTCCGCCTCGATCACGTTGTGGGTCACGAGCAGGACGGCAGCGCCGTGGTCGGCGAGCGTCCGCACCTGTCGCCACAGCAGGCGGCGCCGCACCGGATCCACATCGTTGGTCGGCTCATCGAGCATGACCACGCGACCGGGAGTCACTGCGGCCATGGCGAAGGCCACGAGCCGCTTGACACCGCCGGAGAGTCGGGCGGCGTCCACGTCTAGCCACTCCCCGAGCTCGAGGGCATCGACCAGCCGCTCACGCCGGCGGTGGACGTCGACGCTCGAAGCGCCGCGCAGCTGGCCGAGCAGGTCGATCGCCTGTCGAGGCGTGAGGCCGTCGATCGGCACCTGTGCCTGGGCCTGAAATGAGCACAGTCTCCTGGCCATCCCCGGCGCCGCGACCATGTCGCGGCCGTCGATCCTGATCGAGCCGGAGGTGGGCCGGAGCAGCCCGACGACCTGGTTGACGAGCGTCGTCTTGCCGGCGCCGTTGTGGCCGAGCAGACCGAACACCTCGCCTTCGGCGATGGCCAGGTTGATGCCGTCGTTGGCTCTGGTCCCGGTCCGGTAGACCTTGGTCAGGTTTTCGATTTCGAGCAACATCTCGATCCCCTTGCTGTTACGGCCGTCTCGCTTTCAGAGCCGCGGGCTGGCTATTCGAACCCCTTTCAGGCAGTAGCTATCCAGGGCCGGGTCCCTTTGGGCTTCCCGGTCGATCGGGGGACAGGCTCGCGGCTCACGCCGCGGTGCTATTCGATGACTATCCGAACCTCGTCACCGTGGTCGGAGACTTCCAGGATCGGCCCGGTCATACCGGTCTGAATCGCCTCGACGATGCGCGACCGATGGTCCGGCGACAGGCCGGGCACCTGGTCTATGGCGAAACCCGCTGCAGCGAGCGGGATCTGGAGATTGATGACCCCGCGGCCGTTCTCGGCCACGAAGATCCGGATGTGGCGCCCGGCCAGAGCATCCTGCGCCACCGTGCTCCGCCGGGCCTTGTCTTGCGCCGGGGACTGGTTCGCGCTGCCGCCCTGCCCGGCCGGCGCCGTGGCCGCGCCCCCCCTGGCCCCCTCCTCGAGCGCGGCAACTATCGGCGCCGCCTCCTCGGCAGTCAGCCGGCCTTCCGAGACCAGCTTGAGCAGGGCTTCCAGCTCACCCGACATGGCCTAACTCCTCGACCTGCCGAGACGTTCGGCCGCCTCGTCCACGCCGATCTCGCCCCTCTCCAGCGCCTGGAGAACGGCCAGCTCATCAACTTCTGTCGGGTTGTCGGCTGTGTCCCCGGACTCGTCGGGGTTCCAGCTTTCTTCGGCTCCCCGAGGCCCGAACTCTTCCTCGGCCGTCACTGCGGTCGGTTCGGCCGGCCCGCCGGCCCCCTCGCCCGAGCCGGCCGAAGAGGGCGCCGAGACAGCCGAGGACGGAGAAGCCGGGGCCGCCGGCGAGACAATCTGATCGCCGGGTCGGGCCTCAAGAATGTGCAGACCGCCGGACGTGGAATTGACCCTGAACACGGCCGCGCCGTCACCGACAATCGAGCGCCAGTAGCCGCGTCCACCCGTCATCCGGTGCTCGACATTCGAGCTGATCGAGCCCGATATCGCCCGGAACTCGGCAGTGACACCGTTCAGTGGAGTCAGATCGACGCTGCCCGAAATCGACTCGGCCCGGTGGTCACCCGAGGGATCCAGCTCGCCGACGATGGCGATGCTTCCGCTCGTCGACGAAAGGGCCGTGGTGTAGAAACGACGGGCCCGGACCTTGATGCGACCCGAGACGGTATTGGCCCGGATCCGGACGTCGCCCCCGTTGTCGAGCGCGATCGACCCGGAGATGGATCCGGCCTCCACCAGGCCGCCCAAGCTCCAAAGCCGGATGTCACCGGAAACGGTCCTGTACTTCTGATCTCCGACGAGGGCTGCGGCCTCGATCGAGCCGCTCATGGTCTCGTACCGGACCCGGGTGCCCCACGGCACGTCGATGGCGACATCGGCGCTGACGCGCGCTCCGCCAAAGAGCCAGGCCAGCCCGGTGGACAGACGCCGCTCCGGCGTCTCGACCTCGAGCGAGCCGGGGCCGCGATCGACCAGCACGCGTCCCGTTTCGAGAGCCCGCTCCGCCGCTGCCTGGTCCGCCGCCCGAATTCGATACGTGACCGACAGACGAGCCTCCTCGCCGTCGATGCCGCGAACTTGAAGCGTGCCGCTGATCGTCTTGACCGAGATCCGTCCGTTGGTCCCGATCCGATGGGAGAGCGTCTCAGTCCGCTCCAGCGTTCCCATCCCCTACTCCTTCCGAGCGCGCAGGAGGACCGCCGCCTCGTCCGCCGTGATCTCATGGCGGGCCAGGCGTTCCAGGACGTCGCGGCGCAGCTCCGCCGCCTCGCCGGAGCGTCCGGAGCCATCCTCGGCGTCGTCCCCGATCGGCGCTCCGTCCGCCAGTCCAAGCGTCCTCACCAGCGCGTCGATCCGTGCCCGAACCGTCGGGTACGACACCTTGAGCTCCCGCTCGAGCTCCTTGGCGTTGCCCCGAGCGCGCAGAAAGCTCTCCAGCAGAGCCAGTTGCTCTCGGCTCAAATGCCCGAAGCGTCCGACGTTGAAATCGCCCTCGATGGCGGTGCCGCATCCCCGGCACTGAAGCCGCGTGATCGACAACTCACTCGAGCAGACGGGACAGGTTGAGATGACGTCGCGGGACATGCTGTTGCTGCCTCTTCTGCGAGCAGTGCCGCTGGCTTGCCAGTGGCCGGTTCCAGGCCCATCTGGACACCTTGCTCGCCGTTATTCCCACTATGTCATGTGACCTTTCTATTTGTCAAGCTCTCTATATCATTATGCGAGTCCTGTGCTTGAGACTATCTCCAAGGAGGCTGCCGCAGGTGCCGAAAAGCCTGCGGCGTCCGAGCCGGGAAGTGGGTCGGGCCGCACTCCCGAGCATCGAAGTCTGGGCACGACGGAGACTTCTGGCCGCGAGGTATAGATTCGATGCGGCGGCGCGCACGGCGCTCGACCCGCCTGGAGGCCCAATGGCTCGACGCGTCTACAACTTCGAGAACCCCGATCGGTTCGTCGCTGGCACAGTTGGCGAACCGGGCAGCCGGACTTTCTACCTGCAGGCACGCGACGACAATCGGATTGTGTCGGTGGTGCTGGAGAAGGTTCAGGTCGCGCTGCTGGCCGAAAGACTGACTCAGCTGCTCGCGGAGGTCCGCGAACGCGGGGCAAACGTGCCCCTGGACCCTGCGCCGGCCGACCTTGATACGGCGCCGCTCAATGAGCCGATCAACGAGGCGTTCCGCGTCGGCACCATGGCCATCGTCTGGGACGGCGAGGACGAGTCGGTCCTCGTCGAGGCCCGGGCCATGAGCGAGGACGGCGAAGCGGCCGAAGATCTCGCGGAGCCCAACGATGACGATGACGAGTCGGATGTCGTGCGGGTGGAACTGTCGCCGCGCAAGGCCCTGGCGTTTGCGCGGCGAGCTCTGGAGATAGTGGCCGCTGGACGGCCACCGTGCCCGTTCTGCGGCCAGCCCCTCAACCCCGAGGGCCACATCTGCGCTCGCCGCAACGGTTTCATGCACTGAACGAGATGACGGGATCCCGGCAGAATCGGCAACCGACTGAGAGCGATCGGGCCGACGAGCCTGCGGGCGAGCGGGCGACGAACGGGCCGACGGATGCGGCGGTCGGAGGCGGTCCCGCTCTCGCCGGCCTGACACGAGCCGAGATGGAAGAGGCCGCGCTCGCGGGCCGACAGGTGGCTGGCCCCCTGGAGAAGGTTACCGCGCTCCGACTCCTGCGCGAAGGCGACATCACGGTCGTAGGCAGGCTGCTGGCCGCCTCGAACGCAACGTTCTTCTGCATGGTCGCGGGCCCGGGCGACAGCCCTGCAGTCACGGTAGCGGCGAGCTGCGTCTACAAGCCGATCCGCGGCGAGCGGCCGCTCTACGACTTCCCGGACGGGACCCTGGCCTGCCGCGAGGTCGGTGCCCACGTCGTGTCTGAGGCGAGCGGCTGGGACATCGTCCCACCTACGGTCATGCGCGACGGGCCCTTCGGCGAGGGCATGGTTCAGCTGTGGGTTGAAGTGGACGAATCCGTCGACCTGACCGACCTGATCGGTTCGAATAGCCCCGCCTTGCGCCGGATCGCAGTGCTGGACGCGGTCCTCAACAACGCCGACCGCAAAGCCGGCCACCTCTTGCCGCTCCCGGATGGGAGCATCCAGGGTGTAGACAACGGCCTGTGCTTCTCGGTCGAGCCGAAGCTGCGAACGGTGCTGTGGCGCTGGCGGGGTCAGCCGCTGACCGACGAGGAGCGGGCCGTTCTCCGAAAGCTCCACGATCGCATCGGGGGCGATCTCGGCGAGGCGCTTCTACCGCTGCTCGCCCCGGACGAGGTGGCCGCCACCTCGCAGCGGATCGAGGCGCTGCTGTCGAGTGGGACATTGCCGCGACCTGATCGGGCTCGACCCGCCGTCCCCTGGCCTCCATATTGAAGCCCGAATCCACCCGTCCAGCGCCAGGATCGCCGCTCCGCGACGCCTTGCCCTGCCTCTGGGCCGCAACGGTGCACGAGCCCTGCTCGCCTCGGGCACAATCGGCCGTGGAGGCTGACCCGTGCTGAGCTACTTCGAGACCCGGACCCGGATCATCGCCCTGGTCGCCGTCGGCGCCAGTCTTGCGACGCTGCTTCTTCGAGTTGTCGGCGCCCCGGGGGTGCCCGTCTTTGTCGCTTCGGCTATTGGGCTGGCCGGTCTCGCGGCGATGGTCGGTGAAGGCACCGAACAGCTTGGCCGGCGGCTCGGACCGAATGCGACGGGCGTCCTCCAGTCTGCCCTCGGCAACCTGCCGGAATTCTTCATCGGCATCTTCGCCTTGCGAGCCGGCCTGCTCGACGTCGTTCGGGCGGCGCTCGTGGGTTCGATCCTAGCCAATGCGTTGCTGGTGCTCGGCCTCGCCTTCGTGGCTGGCGGGCTGCGCCATGGACCGCAGAAGTTCGGCACCGATCAGACGAAGATGATGTCCACGTTGCTCGTGCTGGCGGCTGCGTCGATAGCCATCCCGACCATCGCCGCATCGCCCGGCGGGCCGGCCCACGGCCACGAGACCGAGCTATCGGTCGTCGTCTCGATCGTGCTGCTCGTCGTCTTTGCTGCGAGCCTGCCGTTCTCGATCGGCAAGGGACCGGCGGTCGGATCCCTCGAGGGCGCAAGTAAGTACGAGAACTCCTGGCCGGTTGGTCTCGCGACCGCGACACTCATTGCAGCCGGCCTCGGCGCGGCATTCGTTTCAGACTGGTTCGTGGAGGCCCTCACGCCGGCCATGGACTCGCTCGGAATGTCGCAGGCGTTCGCCGGCCTCGTCGTGGTCGCCATCGCCGGCAACGCCGTCGAGAACTTCGTGGGCATCTCGGCCATGCTCGCCGACAAGGGCGACCTGGCCGTCAGCGTCATCCTCAACTCGAGCCTGCAGGTGGCCCTGGTCCTGGCCCCGGTCCTCGTCCTGGCAAGCCTGGTCATGGGCGGTGCGACCCTGACCCTGGTGGTGTCTCCGCTGCTCGTGGCAGCACTGGCCCTGACGGCGCTCTTGGCCGCGCTTGTCGTCATCGACGGCGAGTCGACCTGGATCGAGGGTTTGGCCCTGATCGGGCTGTACGTGATCCTGGCGGCCAGCGTGTGGTGGGGACAGCCGATCGGCTGAAACCTGGCTGCATGGCACCAGGCTGGCGGTGCTGGTGGCCCTCTGGCCGCTGTGCCTTCGCGGGCTGGTCGACCGGTGGCGCGGGGCCGACGGCCTCTGGCGGCGCTGGCTCACGGCCCCACTGGTCCACCTGGACATGCTGCCGCCGCTACCGGCGCAGGCTCGCGGAACGGCCAACGTCGCCGGCGCCTGAGGGCGAGTCAGACTCGGGCCCGCCGCTCTCGCCAGGCCGGATCCCCGAGACGGCCCTCGACGAGTGGCCGCGCCCCCACCAGTCCCACGTCGTTGCCCAGTTCCGCGGGCACAATCCGGACACGGCCCGCCGGGGCACGAAAACCGGAGGCCGAGACGGCCGCCCGTGCCGGCTCCAACCAGCGTTCGCCCTGGCTCTCCGCGACGGTTCCGCCGACGACGATCCGCTCGGGGTTGAACGCATTCGTCCAGCCGACGCAAGCGATGGCGAACGCACGCCTCGCCCGCTCCATCAGAGCCGTGCAGACCGCGTCGCCGACCAGCTCGCCATCGGCCACGTCCCTTCCGGTGATCGGCCCGGCCGCCGCCCGCGCCGCCAGAAACACCGATCCGCCGGCGGCCAGTTCGTCTCGGGCCTGACTCGCCAGCCCGGAACCGGAGGAGATCGCTTCGAGATGGCCCGTGCCACCGCAACCGCATCGCGGCCCGTCGTTGGGCATCAGGCAGGCGTGGCCGATCTCCCCGGCCGTTCCGTCGGGGCCCAGAAGCAGGCCCCCGTCGCGGTAGATGGACCCGCCCAAACCGGTGGAAACGGTTACGTACATGAAATCGCGACAACCTCGGGCGGCCCCAAGCCAGTGCTCGGCCAGGGCCGCGACGTTTGCGTCCCTTTCCAGGTACGCGGGCAACCCAACCCGCTCCTCCATCTCGTCCGCGAGTGGTGCGTCCCGCAAAGCCACGACGTTGGGCGGGTCCACGACCAGTCCCCGCCACGGATCCACCGGTCCCATGGACGAGATGCCGACCGCCACGAGACGGTTGCGGACGCCGGCCGCCAGCCCGGCCGACACGTTTCTCAGCAAGTCCGCGCAGGCCCCGTAGATGGCCTCTGGGCCTGCCGCCAGCGGAGTGGCCACGGCCCGTCGCGCGAGCCGCTCCCCGCCGGGCAGGATCGCCGCGGCCCGAATCTGAGTGCCGCCGAGATCGAGCCCCAGGACAACCGCTTCGGCCGACCAGTTGAGCGTCTGCGTCACGGCCGTTCGGCGTTCGCCCGGGCGGCTGCATCGGCCGCGCCATGGACATCCGGAATGGGGCCGGTCCCAGACGTCACCGTATCTGCATCGGCATCTGCGGCCGCGGCCCCGCCGCCACCGGCCCGGCCGTCGGGAGAAACCTCTTCTTCGACGTCGGCGGCTCCATCGGCCTTTCCCCTGGTGTCCTCAACGTAGAGCTCGTGCAGTGTGACGTTGAGGGCGGCCGCAACCGGAACCGCCAGCAACCCACCGAGGATGCCCCATGTGGCCAGCCCGACGAGGACGGCGAAGATGGTAACGACCGGGTGGAGATGGACCGCACGACCGATCACGAGCGGCATGACCACCTGATCCTCGACCTGGCGGACGACGAGGTAGACCGCCAGGACCACGATCGTGGTGTCCGTGCCGTGCCTGGCGAATGTGACGGTCCCGGCCAGGGCCGCTGCGATTACCGGGCCGACGAGCGGAATGATCTCCAGGACGCCGCTCAACATGGCCAGGGCCAGGGCATAGGGAACGTGCAGGAGCGGGCCCAGGACCACGTAGAGGACCGCTGCCACCAGGACGATCAACAACAGCTGACCCCTCAGCCAGCGCCCCAGGACGATGTGGACTCGCCGGGCGATCCGGAGTGCGTCGGCTCGCCGCTCGCGATCGAGGAACCGCAACGCGAACTGCCCGAATCGGTGCCCGTCGAGAAGGAAGTAGAACGTCACGATCAGGCACAGGACGACCTGAAGCCCGATGTTCACCGCATTCTCGGCGGCCTGCACCGCACTCGAGGGCGAGTTGATCAGGCCCAGGAAGGCCTGTCTGATCTGAGTCGCCAGGTCGTCCACTGAGTACGAGTTGCCGGCGATGAGGACAGTGTTGCCAAGCAGCTTGTGCAACGCCGCGCTGAAGATGTCGCGCCCGCCCGAGGACAGGTCGGTCAGCTCCTTGCCGGCTCGTTCGGCGGCGACGAATGCGAGGACGCCTGCGATACCGAGGAAGAGCACGTACCCGATCCCGATGACCGCCGCCCTCGGCAATCGAGTCCGACTCTGGACGCTCGACACGACCGGAGAGAAGGCGTATGCGAGAACCGCGGCGACGATGAACGGACCGATGACGCCGCGAGCCAGCCAGAGGATGACAGCGACGGCCACGGCAAGGACGGCCAGCCGCACCGACTGATCCGACCAGGCTATGCCCAGGCGTTCGCGTGCCGGCGCAGAGGCCGACTCGGCCGACTCACGTCTGGTCGCCATCGCGCTTCTCTCCTTCGGGCTCCGTGTCACGGTAGCGTTTGCCACGCGGCGATGCCGATAGCCTAGCGCGGTCCTAAGAGTTGGGGAGCGTGCTGCCGGCCGAGTCTCGGCTTGTCTGATCTGGAGGTCGGGCCGAAACGGGGGCGCGGGAATGCAGCGAGAGGGGCCGCCGCACCTCGCCGGTTCCGCCCGCGCCGCGCGAGAAGGGCGACCCTCGAGCAGGAGTTGCCTACGCTCTCGCCGTCCGCGGCGACGTCAGATGGTACGCTCAGGCGGATGGACCCCAGGCGACCCGCGGCCGGCGAACCGGACGCTTCGGCGGCCGACGCCGACGCACGTCGTGTCGCGCCTCGAGACTCGCACGAGGCGCCGCCCTCAGCTGCAGAGCCCGTCGAGACTGAGGCGTCCGAGCCGGAAGGCTCTTCGACCGGCATCGTTGGTCACCTCCAGAGCCTCGCCGAACCCATGGCCAACGCCGTGGAACCTTTCGTCGACTACATCGCGGGTCCGATGGCCGATGCCATCGGTTCCGTCATCGAGGCTGCCAGCTTCGGCTGGTCCGGTCGTCAGGCAACCTTAGAGCGCCGGATGAGGCGTCAGGCCAGGGAACCGCTGCCCAGTCTCTACAACCTGTACCCTGAGGCGCGCCGGGCTTCGCCGCGCGAACTCGGGATGCGGTTCGTTCCGGTCGAGGACGTCCGAGGCACGGCCGTGGCCGGCCCTGCCCAACGCGGTGGCGACTTCCTCCCGCTCAAGGACTTCCGCGGGGACAACTGGGAGTCACGCTGGCAACGCATCCGCGGGGCCGTCGACCGGCTGCAGCCGTTGCCACCGGTGGATCTCATCAAGTACGACGGCGATTACTGGGTGGTCGACGGCCACAACAGAGTGGCAGCCGTTCTCTACACCAACGGCGCTGGCCTGGACGCGATGGTCACGGAGCTCGTCCGGCTCGACGGCCGAACCAGCGAGTCGCCGCGGAACGTGCTCTCCTACCTCGGCGAAACGGGCGAGATGAGAGCCGCAGCCCACGGCCACCGACCAGCGATGGGCATGCGGCAGGTCGAGCAGCAGTCGGCCGACGAGGCAGCCAGCTTCTCGGGGGCGGGCACGAGCGCGAGCGCCGACGCGCCCGACCAAGGAGGAGCCCACGCCGGGGAGGACGCGCCGCCTTCGTCGCCACCGCAGGCTTCCGACTGAGATGGCTCGACGCTTCACTCTCGAATGGCCCGACTCGGCTCCGTTTCGCGACCGCAATGGGGCGCCGATCCGGCTGCTGGCCGTCTCGGACGTCCTCGAGCCCGCCCTGGTCGATGAGCGAAACCGGAAGGCAGTGGAGCCGGTCGACCTGATCATCGGCTGCGGTGACCTCGACTGCGACGATCTGGCCTTCATCGCCGACGGGTTCGATGCGCCGCTGATCTACGTCCAGGGCAATCACGACACCGAAGACCGCTGGCGGCAACGCGCCCATATCTGCCCCGAGGCGATCCACTCGACCTCGATCGTCCACCGCGCGGGTCTGTCGATCGCCGGTCTGACCTGGCCGGGCCGGCGCGGCAACGGCGCTAACCGCAGCGAGCGCGCGGCCTGGAGCCAGGCGCTGCGACTGGCGACGAGACGGCTCGGGAAGCTCGATCCGATGATCGTCATGAGCCACGTGCCGCCGCTTGGCGCGGGCGACATACCCACCGACGCCTACCACCGCGGATTCGACGGGTACCGTTGGCTGCTCGCGCACGTGGAGCCGACCCTGTGGCTCCATGGACACACGCCCCTGGCAGCGGCCCGTGACTGGAAGGTTCAGGTGGGCGCAACAACAGTCGTGAACGTTACCGGCGCCGTGGTCATCGATCTGCTGCCACCCCAGCCGGGAAGCCGGCCCGTCCGACGAGGGGGCATCGGGCCGCGACCGCGGTTGAGGAAAGCCGAACCACCGAACGGCCGGAAACCCGACCTATAGCGCCATTGGATCGGGGGCGGACCCGTCAACGCCGAGCTCGCGAACCGCAGCCTGAGCGTCGGCCGTAGCGATCCGACCGGCCCGGGCCAGGCCCACCATCGCCGCCGCTGCGATATGCGACGCGTCGATTTCGAAAAGCTTACGCAGGGTTTCGCGAGTGTCGGACCTTCCGAAACCGTCCGTGCCGAGGACGATGCGCGATGCCGGCAACCAGGGCGCCACCAGGTCCGGGTAGCCCCGGATCCAGTCCGTAGCGATGACGATCTGGCCGCCTTCCGCCGGCAGGACCCGGGCCACGTGCGGCTGACGCGGCTTCTCGCTGGGGTTCAGACGGTTCCAGCGATCGGTCGCCAAGCCGTCGACGCGAAGCTGCTGGAACGAGGTGGCGCTGTAGACCTCGGCCGGTGCGCCGCGCTCGGCTAGAAGACTTCGGGCCGCCACTGCCTGCTGCAGGATCGAGCCGCTGCCGACAAGTCGGACGGGCTCGCCCGTGATCCGAGCGGCCCTGCCCAATGCCGGGGCTTCGAGCAGGCGGTAGATACCGCGGGAGATCTGCTCGTCCGTCAGACCATCTGGCCGTTTTGGCATCGCGTAGTTCTCGTTGTAGAGCGTGACGTAATAGAAGACGTCCTCGCCTTTCGCGTACATCCGATCGATGCCTTCACGGACGATCGCGGCCAGCTCGTAGGCATAGGCCGGGTCGTAGGCCCGGATGTTCGGGATGACCGAAGCGAGCACGTGCGAGTGGCCATCGTCGTGTTGCAGGCCTTCGCCCATGAGCGTCGTCCGGCCGGCGGTAGCGCCCATGACGAAACCGCGACCGCGCTCGTCGGCCAGAGCCCAGAACTGATCGCCGGTCCGCTGAAAGCCGAACATCGAGTAGAAGATGTAGAACGGGATGAGCGGCTGGCCATGCGTGGCGTACGACGTGGCCGCGACCTGAAGCGAGGCTGTGGCTCCGGCCTCGGTGATGCCCTCTTCCAGGACCTGTCCGTCCCGGGCCTCGCGATAGCTCAGAACCAGGTCCGAGTCCACCGGCTCGTAACGCTGGCCCATCGACGCGTAAATGCCCACTTCCTTGAAAAGCGGGTCCAGGCCGAAGGTGCGAGCCTCGTCGGGCACGATCGGGACGATCCTGGCCCCGATCCCGGGGTCGCGGATCAGGTTGCGCAGCAGCCGGCCGAAGGCCATGGTCGTGCTGACAGCCATCTCTGACCCGGAAGTGAACTCGGCGTCAACCTCCGGCCGTGGCGCCGGCAGCGGTTTGGACCGGACGACGCGGTGAGGTACCGGCCCGCCCAGCGCGCGGCGCCGTTCGAGCATGTACCGGACCTCCTCCGACTCGGGGCCGGGGTGGTAGTACGGCGCATCGTGGAGGTCCTTGTCCAGAATTGGGAGCTGGAGGCGGTCGCGGAAGATCCTGAGCTCGGCTTCGGACAGCTTCTTGGCCTGGTGCGTAATGTTTCGAGCTTCCACGCCTGGGCCGAGCGTCCAGCCCTTGATCGTCTTGGCCAGCACCACGGACGGGGCCCCACGGTACTCGGTCGCGGCGCGGTAGGCGGCGTAGACCTTGCGGTAGTCGTGACCGCCTCGGCGGAGTCGGGCCAGGTCGTCGTCAGAGAGGCCCTCGGCGAGCCGGCGCAGGCGCGCGTCGGGCCCAAAGAAATGCTCGCGGATGTAAGCGCCGCCGGCGACCGAGTACTTCTGGAATTCGCCGTCGACAGTCTCGTTCATCTTGTTGACGAGCACGCCCTCAACGTCGCGGGCCAGCAGATCGTCCCACTCACGGCCCCAGATGACCTTGACGACGTTCCAGCCGGCGCCGCGGAAGAGCCCTTCGAGCTCCTGGATGATCTTGCCGTTCCCGCGGACAGGCCCGTCGAGACGCTGGAGGTTGCAGTTGACCACGAAGGTGAGATTGTCCAGGCCCTCTCGAGCGGCCAGGGCTAGAGCGGTGATGGACTCTGGCTCGTCCATCTCGCCGTCGCCCAGAAACGCCCAAACGCGGCTTGTGGAAGTGTCGGCAAGGCCACGGTTGGCCAGGTACCGATTCAGGCGGGCCTGGTAGATGGCTGCGATCGGGCCGAGGCCCATCGACACCGTCGGGAATTCCCAGAAATCCGGCATCGTGCGCGGATGCGGGTAGCTCGGCAGACCCACGCCCGACAGGGCCTCCTGGCGAAAGTGGTCAAGGTTCTCGGCAGTCAGACGGCCTTCGAGGAATGCCCGTGCGTAGATGCCGGGAGCGGCGTGGCCCTGGAAGAAGATCTGATCGCCCGACCCGCCGTCGTCCTTGCCGCGGAAGAAGTGGTTGAAGCCGACTTCGTAGAGAGTGGCGGCGCTGGCATATGTCGCGAGGTGGCCGCCGAGTCCGGGCGCTCGATTGTTAGCCCGCAGGACCATGGCCACCGCATTCCAGCGAATCAGCCTCCGGATGCGCCGCTCGAGATCCTCGTCGCCCGGGAAGAACGGCTCCTGCTCGGGGCTGATGGTGTTGATGTAACGGGTTTGGGTTAGCGGAGGCAGCCCCACGTGAAGCTGGCGAGCTCTCTTGAGGATCTTGTAGAGCAGGAAGCGGGCGCGCTCATCCCCCTCCTGGCTGTGGATCTGGTCGAGGGCGTCCAGCCACTCCTGGGTCTCGGCCGGATCGATATCTGGCAGCTGGTGCTTAAACTCATCGAAGTACATTGCTCGGCAGCTTCTCCCGTGGCCTGGTGAGCGACGCACAGTCGCGGTCCGAACCGCGACCGGCCCGCACTGCAGGTTAGCGGATCGGTCGCGGAACGTGGCGCCAGCCCCGTCGCGGGCCGCATCGCGAGTTGAACCGGCATGCACGACACTCTGGCTGCTGAGCCGCGACCGTGCATATCCGGCCCCGCCGAGCCGATTGCCTCTCGCCTTGCCACGAGAATCGGCGCACATTAACCGTGGCTATCCCGACCCGCGGCTATGCCGGCGCAGGCCGGCGGTGCCACGCTTTCGGGGATCTTCGGCGGGAGGTGGGCGAGGAGATGAGCACTCAGCCTCTGGTCCTGGTGGCGGACGACGAGCAGCGCATCACCAAGCTCGTGTCGATGGCCCTCACCGACGAGGGATTCCGCGTTGTGACGGCTGCCTCCGGCGAGGAGGCCCTGGCCAGGGCCGAGGAGGTTCGACCCGACATCGTCCTGCTTGACATCGTCATGCCGGACATGGACGGCATCGACGTCATGCGCCAGATACGCGAGCGCCGACCCGTCCCGGTCATCCTGCTCACGGCCAGGAGCTCAGCCTCCGACAAGGCCAAGGGACTGGACCTTGGGGCCGACGATTACGTCGCCAAGCCCTTCCATCTCGACGAGCTGGCAGCGCGAGTGCGAGCCGTTCTTCGGCGCGCCTCAGGCGTCAGCACGGGCACCGGTGTCGTTCGTTTCGACGACGTCGAGATCGACCTGGAGCGCCGCATCGTCACCCGTGGCGGCGAGCTGGTGGAACTGTCACGGACCGAATGGCTGCTGCTCCAGCACCTGGCGGCAAACGCGGGCAAGGTCGTGCTGCACACGGAGATGCTCACCAAGGTGTGGGGCCCGGAGTACAGGGACGACCTTCAGTATCTGAGGGTCTGGGTGAGCCGCGTCCGCCGCAAGCTGGGCGCGAAGCCAGGCGAGTCTGGCCGCATCAAGACGTTCCAAGGAATCGGCTACCTGCTCGACGTCGACCCAGAGCGCATCGAGGAGAGCCCGGGCCAGGACCAGGTCCGCAACGCCGCGAACTCAAAGGGCCAGCAGGCCAGATCCTGACGGCGCGGCTGTTCCGCGCGGGCGGCGGTGCCGCTCTTGGTCATTCGAGACGTGACAAGCGGCCCGAGGAGGGGGACCCGGGCCGCTTGCGAAATTGGAAGACGCCCCGTCACCGGCGTCTCCGATGCGACATCAGCAAAAGAGAATCTATGCTAGAAGGCGGCACCTGACGGCTGCGCGTTGGACGACCGTGCCTCTCTTGCATCGACGTTGCAGAGCCGGCGAGCTGGTCTGGCGCAGACGGCCTTCTGGGCCGATCGCGGCCCTTGCGCGACCGATCAGCATCGCGTACAAAGACAGTCTGACACGCAGGCGTCAAAACGAGCCCGTAGGAGCAAACCCGGTCGATGACTGGCGGCTTGAGGACCCCGCATCTCAGCTTCTGGGCCGCGGCCAACGCCGCTACGCGGTACGGCCCGCAGGTGGCGCTCGTGGTCGTCGACCTTCAGAACGATTTCGCGGATCCCTCGGGTAGCCTGTCGGTTCGCGGTGGCGCGGAGATCGTGCCGCTCGTCAACGCCGAGGTCGAGCTGGCCCTGGATGCCGGATCAGCGGTCGTCTACACCCAGGACTGGCACCCTGCCCACACTCCGCATTTCGCCCAGGACGGCGGCATCTGGCCCGTCCACTGCGTACTGGAAACCTGGGGCGCCGAGCTTCACCCGGACCTGTCCGTCCGCGGACAGGTCGTACGAAAGGGCACCCACGGCGAAGACGGCTATTCGGGTTTCTCGATGCGCGATCCGGCCGGTGGAATCCCGGTCCCGACCGTGCTCGACTCGACGCTCGCGCGCGGCGGCGTGACGAGGCTGGTCGTGTGCGGACTGGCCACCGACTACTGCGTCAAGGCCACCGCCCTCGACGGCGTGGGCCTGGGCTATCAAACGGCCGTCCTCCTCGACGCGATCCGGGCGGTGGACCTCGAGCCCGGAGATGGCCAGCGAGCTCTCGACGAGATGGCCGCGGCCGGTGTCACGTTGATTGGTTCAAGAGCCGCTCCCGGTTGACCGGGCCGGCACGTTGACGCGGCAGGCGGGAGCCGCCGCGGGCTGCTACGAATCGCTCGTGGCACGAGACCGGCAGGGGCTTAAGCCCGGATTACCTGTCAAGCGCCGCAGATCGCCGGGCCGACGAGCGCAGGCCAAGGCGGCGACGAGCACCGGAGCGAGCGCACTCGAAGAGTGCGTGAGC
>DASWZK010000009.1:0-16270 GCA_036404515.1 Candidatus Limnocylindrales bacterium | reverse complement strand
GCTTCCGGCTCACGGCTGAGAACACGGTCTACATCGACGACTGGGATCTGAACGTCGCCACGGCCGCTGCTCTCGGCATGAGGGCCTTCCTGTTTCGGGGTGAGGCCGAGTTGCGGCGGGATCTACGCAGCCTGGGGCTGCCGCTGGCAGCGAGCGAGTCGGCGCCGGAAGCGCGGTAGTGAGCGGGCTCGACGCGGCCAATTCGCCGGCGTCCGGATGGCGATCGATCGGCCACGAAGCACCGTGCGCTTGTCGGGAGGATCTCCCCCGGCAACCCCTAACTGCAGCCGCTCGTGGAGCCGCAGTTGAGGCACTTGTAGCAGCTGCCGTTGCGGACCATGATCGAGCCGCATTCGGCGCAGGACGGGGCGTCGGCCTGGGCGCTGAAGGTGACCTGGGCCTTGCCGATGCCGAGTGCGCCGAGCGTGGTGCGAGCGCCGTTTCCGTTGGTCTTGCCACTGCCGTTGCCGTTGCTGCTGCCGGAGGCAGGGGAGGCCGAGGAGCGGGGAGCGTCGCCGGGCAGATCTCTGGCGGGGGTCGAGGTGGCCGTGGCCGTTGGGGGAGTGCCACTCGAGGCCGGCGAGGAGGGCGCCCCGGAGGGTGCGTCCGACGAGCCGGCGCTACCGCCACCGAGCGGTGAAGCTGGGCTTGCGGCGGGGGATAGGCCACTCCCTGAAGTCCCGGCGCCACTAGAACCTGCGGCGCCCGAACTGCCGAGCCCAAGGGTGAGCGGCTGCACCGACGACTCGGCCGTCGCCGAGCGGTCGACCAATCCAAGCGTCGCTCGGTCCTCAGGCGGCAGGAACCGCGAGCCGAGCCAGCGGAAGATGTAGTCCACGATCGACTTGGCGATCGGGATCTCCGGGTTGGCCGTAAAGCCCGACGGCTCGAACCGGACGTGGGCGAACTTGTGGACCAGGTCGTGCAGCGGGACGCCGTACTGCAGGGCGACGCTGACCGTGGTCGCGAAGGTGTCCATCAGGCCGCTGATGGTGGAGCCTTCCTTGGCCATCTTGAGGAAGATCTCGCCCGGCTGACCGTCCGGGTAGAGGCCGACCGTGATGTAGCCCTCGTGGCCGGCGATGTCGAACTTGTGCGTGATGGCGGTTCGCTCCGCCGGGAGGCGGCGCCGGTACGGCTTCGGCTCAGCCGGAGTCGGGGCTGCGACCGGCGCCGCCGCCTCAACCTCCTTCTCCTTCTTCCTGCCCGTCATGAGGGGCTGGGAGCGCTTCGAGTTGTCGCGGTAGATCGCGATCGCCTTGAGACCCATCCGCCAGCCTTCGAGGTAGACCGTCTCGATCTCCTCGGGCGTGGCCGCCTCGGGCATGTTCACCGTCTTGCTGATCGCGCCGGAAAGGAAGGGCTGGACCGCCGACATCATCCTCAGGTGGCCCATGTAGTGGATGGAGCGCGTGCCGTTGACCGGCTTGAAGGCGCAGTCGAACACCGACAGGTGCTCGGGCTTCAGCTCCGGAGCCCCTTCGATCGTCTCGCGCTCGTTGACGTAGGCGACGATGGCATCGACCTGGTCGGGCGCGTAGCCGAGCTTGCGCAGGGCGCCGGGCACGGTCTGGTTGACGATCTTGAGGAAGCCCTCGCCGACGAGCTTCTTGTACTTGACGAGAGCGATGTCCGGCTCGATGCCGGTCGTATCACAGTCCATCATGAATGAAATAGTGCCGGTTGGAGCCAAGAGGCTGGTTTGTGCGTTTCTAAAGCCGCTGCCTCGTCCCAGCAATAGAGTTTCATCCCAAATATCGCGCGCAGCGCGGTGCAGTTCCGCCGGGACGCTCTGCTTGTCCGGGATGCCGTGGGCCGCGTCGCGATGCTTCTCGATGACCCGCAGGAACGGCGCCTCGTTCTTTCGGTATTCCGCGAACGGGCCGCCGTGGTCCCGGGCGATGATGGCGCTCTGACGGTAGGCCTCGGCGGTCATGACCGAGGTGATGGCTGCGGCGTAGGCCTGGCCCTCGGCCGAGTCGTAGGCAAGGCCCCGGTTCATCAGCAGCGCGCCCAGGTTGGCGTAGCCCAGGCCGAGCGGCCGGAAGAGGTGCGAGTTGTTGGCGATGGCCGGAGTGGGATAGCCAGCGTTGTCGACCAGGATCTCCTGAGCCGTGATGGTCAGGCGGCTGGCGTGCCGGAAGTCCTCGACGTCGAACTCGCCGTCGTCCCGCACGAACTTCATCAGGTTGAGGGACGCCAAATTACAACTAGAATCGTTAATGAATGAGAACTCGCTGCAAGGATTAGTTGCGTACTGGCGGTCCGAGTTGGAGACGGGGTTCCAGTCGTTGATCGTGGTGTCGTACTGGATGCCGGGGTCGCCGCAGACCCAGGCCGCGTCGGCCATCTGGCGGAAGAGGTCGCGTGCTCGGTAGGTGCCCATCGGGCGGCCGTCCACGACCGCGCGCGTCGTCCATTCGCCGTCTGCCACGACCGCACGCATGAAGTCGTCGGTGACCCGGACCGAATGGTTGGCGTTCTGGAAGGCAACAGAACCGTAGGCTTCGCCCGTGAAGGAGGCGTCGTAGCCGGCTTCGATCAAGGCCCAGGCCTTCTTCTCTTCCTTGAGCTTGCAGTTGATGAACTCCTCGATGTCGGGATGGCCGACGTCGAGGATCACCATCTTGGCTGCGCGGCGAGTCTTGCCGCCCGACTTGACCACGCCGGCGAAGGCGTCGTAGCCGCGCATGAAGCTGACCGGGCCGGAAGCGGTGCCGCCGCCCGACATCTTCTCCTTGCTCGATCGAAGGGTCGAAAGGTTCGAGCCGGCGCCCGAGCCGAACTTGAAGAGCATCGCCTCGGTCTTGGCGAGGTCCATGATCGAGCTCATCGAGTCCTGGACCGAGTTGATGAAGCAGGCCGAACACTGGGGGTGCTCTTCGACGCCGACGTTGAACCAGACCGGCGAGTTGAAGCTCATCTTCTGGTGGACGAGCAGGTGGGTCAGCTCGGCCTGAAAAGCGCGCAAATCCTCGTCCGTCGCGAAGTAATGCTGCGTTTCGGCCCAGCCGACGATGGTGTTGACGACGCGGTCGATCAGCTGGCGGACGGAGGTCTCGCGCTCGGGCGTGCCCAGGTGGCCGCGGAAGTACTTGCTGACGACGACGTTGGTGGCGAGCTGGCTCCAGAAGGCGGGAACCTCGACGTCCTTCTGCTCGAAGACGTTGACGCCCTTCTCGTTGCCAATGCTGGCGGTCCGGACCTCCCACTCGATCTCGTCGTAGGGGCGGATGCCGGGCGTGGTCCAGCGGCGGGGGAAGTGGAGTCCTCTGACGCCTATGCCGGTGAAGCGGCCGTCGGGGAGCATAGGGACGACTCTCTCATCCATGACGGGGACCGCGGCGGGGACTGCGGCAGACGCCGCTGTCTCCGCGGTCGCGGTGGTCACACTCTCCGGGGTCGCGCTCGCGGTGGTCACACTCTCCGGGGTCGCGCTCGCGTCGGCTCGACTCATTTCCTGCACCTTCCTGGGCTCTATCGGTCCGTTCGTTCATCTGGCGGGATCGTGGCTTGAGGTCCGTGGAGCGGCGAAGTGGTGTGGTGTGGTGGCTTGGTCGTGGCAACCTGGCGGCGTGGTCTCGGGCGGTCGGGCAACCCGAACCGCCCAGGGCCGTTGGAAGGGCGATCGACTCGACGTTCTCGCATCCGCGGACCGGCCGACCTCTCGTCTGCCGCCGGCCTTCCGACCGCTCCTGCCCGGTTGAACCTGCCGGCTGCCGCGACTGGCGCGTCCGGAGCCTGAGTCACCGGTTCAGAGTGTTCATGACGATAGCTGCGAGCGCTCGGGCGATTTGCCTCCAACCAGAGCCTCGGGGCACCGATTCGGCCTTCTCTCCAAGACCTCGCCGGCGCTCTCCGGATCCTCTCGGCGACCCGGCCGACCGTGGGAATGTACGCCTGCGACTCCACCCAAGTCAAGCCCCAAAACACAACATATAGTGGTATAGCGTCACCTGCGACCACCATATCTAGACCAGGCTCCGACTTGGTCCCGGCCCGCCTCCCAGCCGCTGGATAAGCGGCGGATGCCGTGCGGACGCCGTGTGGACCAGATCGTGGGCGCATCCACGTCCCCGCCCTTGGGCGCCGACTGCAGCGTCGTCACCTGTCGCTTGATCAGCCAAGTGAACGCCCGTTCAGTATAGGACCGCACGAAGACCGAACGCTACCGGCCGGCGCTGGGCCGCCGGCGGCCGTTACCGCGCTTCTTGGTGGCCCCCCGGCCGGGTGACCACCGCGGGGCCTCGGCGTCGGCGTCGTCGGTTGGGCCGGTAGACTCAACGTGCCCGGCGGCGCCGCGCCCGGTCGAAGGGCCGATGCCGGAGCCCGGTCGTGACGATCCGTGCTCGGGCGGCGGTGCAGGCGGGTACGTCCCGCCGGCCGAGGGAGCGGACAACCGCTGGCGGCCGAGCCGATCGATCAACCAGCTGTTGCGGACGGTTCGACCGCCCGACCGTCGAACGGCGGCGCCCAACTCGATGTCATCGGTGACGACCAGCAAACCGGCCCGCGCCGAACCGAGCTCGTGCTCGGCCAGACGGGTGATTACCTCGTCGGCGGTCGATCGGCCGGAGTATCTGACCTCCACGCCGGAGGCGACTCTACGTGAGACCAGGCCCTGTTCGGGCGAGCCGTCGAGGACCACCACGACCGCGACGCCCGGCGGGACTATCGCCCGCAACCTCCCGATCAGCGCCGCCGCGGGCAGTTGCGCCGGCGACCGACGAAGCGCGTAGAGGACGTTCGTGCCGTCGACGACCAGTCGATCGACTCCTTCGAGAACCCGTCGGTCGTCAGGCATGGGCACCACCCAGGGGGTCGAGGAGCGCCGTTGCCCCGCGCGCCGAGCTCCGCTCCGGTAGCATCCTGGCCATGCTGCTTCTCGTCGACCTCGATGGTGTCGTCTACCGCGGCGCGGAACCGGTGCCCGGTGTCGCCGCCGTGCTGGCCGCGCACGCCGCCGCGGGTGACGACGTCGTGTACGTGACCAACAATTCGATGTGGTATCGCGCCGAATACGTTACCCGTCTCGAGGGCATGGGTGCGCCGGTTTCGCCCGACCGGATCGTTTCCTCGGCCCGGGCGACCGCGCTCTACTTGCTCGAGCTCCAGCCGCCGGTGGAATACGCCCTCGTCGTCGGCGGCCCCGGCCTGATCCACGAGATCCGCGATGTCGGGATCGAAGTCGTCGCGTCGGGCGACGCGGCCGATCGCTGGATGTCAAACGGGCGTGACACCGCCGCGGCCACGGGTCGAGTGGACGCCGTGGTGGTGGGTCTCGATCTCGACTTCTCCTACGCTCGACTCGCCTGTGCGGCGGGGGCCATTCGGGCCGGCGCCAGGTTCATTGCCACGAACCGCGATCCGATCTACCCGACCGAGGCCGGGTTGACGCCCGGGGCCGGGTCGATCGTCGCCGCCGTCGAGGCGGCATCCGGCCAGACGCCCGTCTCCATCGGCAAGCCCGGAGCGCTGCTCATGCAAGTGGCCGCCCGTGCAGTGGGGGGTGATGTTGCCGAGGCGGTGATGATCGGCGACAGCCTTGCCACGGACGTGGCGGCTGCCCACGCCGTGGGGGCGCGGTCGGTGTTGATGCTGACCGGTATCACCACCCGAGCCCAGGTAACCGCGCTGGCCCTGGCGGACCGACCGACGGAGATCGCCGCCGACGCGGCCGAGCTGGCGGCCGTCCTCGACCGCCTCGCGAGTGCCACCTCCGCGGCCTGAGCCGGCAGGCCTGAACCGACAGACGGGCTCGAGGGTTCACTCGATCGGCCCAGGGCGCCCCCGCCGCGGTGTAGCATCGCCGGGATCATGACGACGCCCGGCCTGCCGCCCCGACCGATCTCCGGCTCGAGCCTGCGCCCGATCGAACAGAGCGATCTGGCCGGCTCGGCTTTCGAGTTCGAGCGTGACGACGCCCTCGACCACGAAGACTACGAGCCCGGCCGGGGCGGTCGATTCCGTGCCTTTGTAGGCCGCGGGCTTCTGCGCCTGGGCTGGCTGGCTCTCGCGGTCGGGTTGGCTTTCGGGTCGGCGGGGATCGTCGCCGCGGCCCAGCCATCTCCGTCCACTGGGGCGCGGCCGGAGATTACCTGGGGTGCGGACCAGGTCCTTTCGGCCAAGCTCGACGCGGCGGTCCGCGATTTGGTCGCGGTCCATGACGACGTCGATTCGCTCGGCCAGATGGCTCGTCAGACGCTATCCAGCCTGGCTCAACTGGACCAGTCGGGTCTGAAGTCGGCCTGGGACCAGGGCTCGAACGACGTGAACTCGATCGACGCTGGAGCGGCCGACCTCAACAACAGGCTCCAGTGCGGGGCCTGGGATTCGACTTTGCAGGTGGACCTGGTCAAGTCCAACAGCCCGGCCATGGTCGATCGATATCACCAGGTCTGCCTGGCTGTCGCGTCCGTCGCGCCGCTCCACGACGATTGGGTGGCGATGGTCGATGGCAGCCAAACGGCCCTTCAGGTTGCCAACGACATCGAGACTCACGACTCGCTCGCGGCCGACGCCCTCCAGCTGGCGACTCAGGGTCGCTATCCAGAGGCTTTGACGAAGCTCAGCGGCGCGTCGGCCTTGATCGCCGACGCGAGCTCGATCGCCGCCGAGCTGGCGAAGGTGACGGACGTATCGACGCTCACGGAGTGGCTGAGCCGGACGACCCAGATGGACGACGCGCTGCAGCTGCTGTGGCAGACGATGATCGACTCGAATGGGAAGGTCACGATCCAGGTGACGGCTGCCCTCAGAGCCGTAAACGACGCGACGGCACTGCTGCCCAACGACAATTCCGTGCTCCAGGTTGTTCTCCAAGAGATGGCGGGCAACCTGACCTCGAACGGTATCTCGATCGAGACGGCCAGAGGCGCGCTGGCCAACGCCCTTTCCGACCTGGTCGGCGGGACGGTCTTCGGCAGATAGCGGGCCGGGCAGTCACTCCGCACGGTGGCCACCGCCACGCTGCCGGTGGGCCCGAGCCGAACCTCGGCCGAAGCCGCCATCGATGCCGCGGCGACTCGATAGACTAGGCAATCGACACAACGCCGGCGCCCAAGCCGACGCCATGGGTCTGCGGCGCCCCGATGAGCCGCTCGGCCGGAGGATCTCGTCATGCAGCTGCGCGTCGTCAGCGATCAACCCTGGGACGTTCCGGCAGACGTACTGGCCGTCCCGTTCGTCGGCGAGCCCAGGTTCGACGGTGCCCTGGCGGAGATAGATCAGCGCGCCGGCGGCGAGCTCGCCGCACTGGCCGCGTTCGGCGAGCTCAAGGCCGAGCGGTACGGGTCGGTGATCGCGGCCGCCGGACAGCTCCGGGCCGGCAGACTCCTGGCGATCGCTGTGGGCGAGGCCCAAACCGTAACGCGCCAGGTGGTGGTGCGAATCGGTTCCGCCGTCGAGCGGCGTCTGGCGGGTCGGAGTGTGAAGTCGCTGGCTCTTTGGTTGGGCGACCTCGGGGATCTGATCGACGGGGGAGCGGTCGCAGTCGCCGAGTTGCTCGCACGCGGCGTCGTCGAAGGCGCGTTCGAGCCCGCCACGATCTATCGAGACGACTACAAGAACGTCCCGCCGGCGCTCGACGAGTTGATTCTGGTTGCGCCCGGCGCGGACCTGCTTGCCGTTGAGCACGCAGCCGAACGCGGCGTCGTCATCGGCGAGGGTGCCAACATGGCCCGGCGCCTGGCCAACCGCGCCGCCAACGATGTGACGCCCGACGTTCTGGCGAGCGAAGCTCGGGCGATCGCCGAGCGCCACGGCCTCTACATCGATGTGATCGAGCCGGCGCGAGCCGCCGAACTTGGCATGGGTATGTTCCTGGCCGTCGGGCGCGGCAGCGACAACCCGCCGCGTATGATCGTCCTCCGCTCGGGCGATGAGGGGGCCAAAGACGCCGCGGGCCGCCGCCTGGCGATAGTCGGAAAGGGTGTCTGCTTCGACTCGGGTGGCATCAGCATCAAGCCGGCCGATCGAATGGAAGAGATGAAGATGGACAAGACCGGTGCGTGCACCGTGATCTCAGCCATCGCCACTGTCGCCCGGCTGGCCCCCGGGACGCCGCTGATGGCCATCGCCCCGGCCGTCGAGAACCTGCCTGGTCCACATTCGGCAAGGCCCGGCGACGTGGTCAAGGCCATGAACGGTAAGACGGTCGACATCCTCAATACCGATGCCGAGGGCCGGCTGATCCTCGGCGACGCCATGTGCTATGCGGAGAAGCTCGGGGCGACGCATCTGGTCGATATCGCCACCCTCACTGGCGCCGTTGCGAGGGCCCTGGGGGACCAGATGACCGGCGCCTTCGGCTCGCCGCAGCCCTGGTACGACACCGTGGCAGCGGCCGGCGAGCGGGCCGGGGAGCGGTACTGGCAGCTGCCGATGATCGAGGAGTACCGCAAGGACCTCGACAGCTGGTATGCAGACGTCATCAACACGGGTTCCGCCGAGGGTGGCCTGGTCAAGAGCGGTCTGTTCCTTCGCGAGTTCGTGACCGTGCCGTGGGTTCACCTCGACATCGCGGGGACGGCGTACTTCCGAAAGAAGACGGCCTACGCGCCGGCCGGGGCCACCGGCGTAGCCCACGCTACGCTCGTGGAGCTGGCTCTCGCGGGCGCCGTGTAGGGCCGCCACTCCAAGCCCCCGCTCACGAAGGGAGGCCAGTTTTGCCGGCAGTACCTGCGGTGTTCGATCCGCTCGTCCCGCTGCTGGGCTTGGCCGGACTGGTATGGGGCGTGGCAGCGGATCGGATCGCGGCTCGCTGGCCGGCCCACGAAGCCGGCACGGTCCGGAACGTGGACTGGCGGACGCCGGTCGTGGCGGTGTTTGCGGCCGCGGTGCTGGCCGCGGTCCCGGTCCGTTTCGGCGATCCCGGGCAGCGGCTCCTGTTTGGCGCCTTCTTCGCGGCGTGCGTCCTGCTGATGGCAACGGACCTCGACCAAAGGCTGATGCCGGACGTGGTGACGCTGCCGTTGATCGTGCTCGGCGCCCTGGCGCTGGCCTGGGGAGGTGATTCGCTGGTATCGAGGTCTCCGGCCTGGTGGGCGGTTCTCGGTGCCATCGCGGTGCCGGGCCTGATGTTCGCCGCGTCACTGCCCTTCGGCGAAGGCGCTTTCGGCGGCGGCGACGTCAAGTTCTTGGTGGCAGTTGGCCTGCTGACCGGACTGATAAGAATCGTCCTGGCGGTCTTCGCCGGCGCGATGCTCGGCGGTGTCGTCATCTTCGCCTTGCTGATTGTCCGCCGGATCACCCTCCGCAGCTTCATTCCGTTCGGGCCGTTCCTCATCGTCGGCGCGGTCTGGGCGGTTCTTCTGCCGGCCGCCTCTTAGCGCGACGAAAGCGAGTTGCGGCGCCGGTTTGTGCCCCGGCAGCCCCTCGGCTCGTCGGCCGGCGCGGCTGGAAGCGTTGACAGCGCTGGCGCTTGCGGATGTATGATCGAGAACAGCCGGAGTCGTCCTGAGGTAGTGCCCCTCCGATGGACGGCGTCAGACCGGCGGGCGTAACCGCATAGCACGCTCGATTCGGAGCGTGCGCACCGGAGCTTGCTCGCACGATGACCGCCTCGAACGACCGCCGCGCACATGGCCGTCGCCCGCCCCGCTGGCGGCTCTTCTACCTCCTCCTTGGCGTTGTGTTGCTCGCGCCTGGCCTCGCGCTGCAGGCCTCGGCGACGCCGGTCAAGGCCGACGGCCTGTCGGATGCGGTTGCCGAGCAACAGCGCCTGGCGAAGCTAATCGCCGACCAGAAGGCGCAGCTGGCCGGTCTGTCGACGCAACAGACGGCCCTGAGGAACCAGATAACTACGACCCAGCAGAACCTGGCAGGTGTTCTCACGTCGATCGGCGACGCGCAGGCGCAGATAGCCGCCCTCCAGGGTGAGATGGCTGGGGTCGAGACGCGCTTCAACAGCCTGGCCGCCGAGCAGGTCATCCTGGAGACGGAACTCGCGGAAGTGGCGACCCAGCAGAACGCCGCACAGTGCGAGCTCGACGTCCGACAGCAGATCCTGGCGAGCCGCCTCGCGGCCGCCTACGAGACAGACCAGACGCCGTTGCTGCAGCAGCTTCTGACGGCCCACTCGCTGACCGAGGCTCTTTCGGACGTCTCGTACTACGGCGACCTGGCCCAGGCCGACAAGGCGCTTGCCGACGAAATCGCGCGCGACCAGCAGACCCTGGCCGAACTGCGCGGGACGGTGGAGATGGCAAGCACGGCCAACGCACAGCTGAAGAATCAGGTTGGGGCCCAGCAGCAGTCGCTCACCGACGAGCAAGCGCAGCTCGCCGCGACCCAGGACCAGCTGAACTCTCTGAAGGCTCAACTCGATACCCAGCTGGCCCAGCAGCAGGCTGCTGAGTCGAAGCTCGCGCAGAACAAGACGGCGCTCGCCGCCGCCATCGAATCAAACGGCCAGGCCATGGACGATCTGGCGACCAGGATCGACAAGCTTGTCAAACAGCAGGGCGGCGCGGGCAAGATCCCCTCGCAGTACAGCGGCACGCTCAAATGGCCCATGAGCGGGGTCATCACCCAGGAGTTCGGATGCACGGGCGTGATATCTGAGCCGCGTGTCGGCAGCTGCGCCCACTTCCACCTGGGCATCGACATCGCGGCACCGTGCCTGACCCCGGTCCACGCGGCCGGCGCCGGGGTGGTCGTCTTCGTGGGCTATAACCCGTACGATGCGCCGCCGCGAGCCTGGCTGGTCATCATTGCCCACTCAACGAGCATGGTCACTTGGTACGCCCACATGACGGCCAAGGCGCCGCCGGGCATATACGTCGGAGCATCCGTTGCGGCCGGCCAGATTGTCGGCACGGAGAACACGACCGGCCACTCGTCCGGCTGCCACCTGCACTGGGCCGTACGGGTCAACGGCGTCTTCATGAACCCGCGGCTGTTCCTTTAGCGGCCGCGACGGCGGACCCAGGACACTCGTGCGCAGCGTTCCCCGGGTTTCGACAGGTCCGCGCAGGGCAACGTTCCCTCTCCCCGAGTCGAAGCCGCCGGCGGGGTGCTAGCATCGACTCAGCCCGGCCAGATCCGGGAAGGAAGCGAGAGGACGCGCGATGAAGCGAACTCTGGCCGTGATTCTCGCCGGCGGGGAAGGGGAAAGGCTCTCCATCCTATCGTCGATGCGCGCCAAGCCGGCGGTGCCCTTCGGCGGCAAGTACCGCATCATCGATTTCACCCTTTCGAACTGCGCCAACTCGGACATCGACGACGTTGTCGTCCTGACCCAGTACAACCCCCGCTCCCTCAACGACCACATCGGCACGGGCCGGCCCTGGGATCTGGACCGCAATAACGGCGGCGTCCGCATGCTCCAGCCGTACATCGCCCGCGGCCGCGTCGCCGAGTGGTATCGAGGCACTGCCGACGCCGTCCTCCAGAACCTCAATGTCGTCGAGCAGTCCCCGGGGGACACGGTCCTCGTTCTGGCGGGCGATCACATATACAAGATGGACTACCAGCCGTTCGTGGCGGCTCACCGGCGTCATCGTGCCGACGTCACGATTGCGGTACGCCGCGTGCCGCTCGCGGACGCGTCACGGATGGGAATCCTGGCTCTGGACGAATCCGACAGGATCGTCGAGTGGGACGAGAAGCCGCGCCAGCCAAAGTCGGACCTGGCCAGCATGGGCGTCTACGTGTTCTCCAAGCGCGCCTTGCATCGGTGGCTCGGAGACACCCGGCCCGACTTCGGCCATGACGTGATCCCGGCCATGATCGAGGGTGGGGCTCGGGTTTACGGCTACCGCTTCGACGGCTACTGGCAGGACGTTGGAACTGTCCAGTCCTATTGGGAAGCGAACCTCGCCCTGCTCGCCGACGCCCCCGAGCTCGACCTCTACGATAGGGAGTGGATCATCCACACACGATCCGAGGAGCGCGCCCCGGCCAAGGTTGGGGCCACGGCCCAGGTCCACCGCAGTCTCATCAGCCATGGCTGCGTGATCAACGGCTCGGTCGTGAACTCGGTGCTCTCGCCCGGAGTGGTAGTGGATGTGGGTGCCGTCGTCCGCGACTCGATCGTCCTCTTCGACTCGATCATCCGGCCGGGCGCGGTGGTGGATCGGGCCATCCTCGACAAGGAGGTGGCGGTTGGCCCGGGCGCCATCGTCGGCGAGGGTACGGACTTCGACGTCGCAAACCGTCGCGAGCCGGGCCGCCTCAACACAGGAATAACGGTCGTCGGTAAGCGCGCGGTCGTTCCGCGGGGAATCAGGATTGGACGGAACGTCCTCGTTCGCGAGGGTGCCCGGGCAGCCGACTTCCTCTCGCGGGTCATACGCAGCGGCTCAACCGTAGAACGGACCCGCGAGCGCCCGGTCCGTGCTGCGACACGAGTTCGGGTGGGCGACCGGTTGGACGGGCGAGAACCGCAAGCCATCGTTCTCGAACCGGCCAAGTCGGGCACGGAGTCGAGTGGCCGGTCGAGTTCCGTCGGACGAGCGGCCGGGGAGACGAGCGACTGAGGCGGATGTCGATTCTGCGCCAGGCCAGACGTCGGTCCTCGCGGCCACCGATGCACGCCGCCCGATCCTGATTGGTCGAAACCAGATGGTTGCCGGCTCCTGGCGTCTGTTTCCGAGGGCCGCCCGCCGTGTGCTCATCTCCTTCGTCGGGTTCTTCGTCGCGGTTTCGCTCTGGCAGGCTGCCACGCCGCCCCCCGTCGAAGCCGCTCAGACCGACCTAAGCTTCATTTCCAGCTCGACCTGGACGGCCGATCCGGCGGCCGCGCGAGTCCACGTTCTGGCCATCGTGACCGCCACCTCGCACACCGTGGACGTCGGCGGCCGGCGCTACTACTACGACAGGATCCAGCTGACGCTGCCACCGTCCTCCGCCGCCGTCTCCGCCACCTCAGCCGACGGCCAGAAACTTCCCGTCACGGTCGAGTCGGCCACCTCGTCGAGCGTCATCGTTGTCGTTGAACTGGGCCAGCGCCTGTATTCGGGCCAGAGCTGCTCGGTCGACGTCAAGTTCGACCTGGTCGACAACGGCGGTTCGACCGACCGCGACCTCCGTATCGGCAACACCCTGATGTCGTTCCCCGTCTCGGCCTTCGGCAGCCCCAACACGCCCGGCAGCTCGGTCACGGTCCTCTTCCCGCCCACTTTCACCGTCCAGGAAGAGTTCGGGGGCTTGACCCGCTCCGTCTTCGGCTCCGGCGAGATCGTCTTCTCATCCGGCATCCTCGACGACGCGACGGCGCTGAGCGCATGGTTCACTGCCACGGAGCCCGTGCCGGCCAGCGACTTCAGAGTCCGATACGTGACCATCGGGGCGCTGAACGTGTCACTCCGATACTGGGCCGACGACGTCGGCTGGGCGGACCAGGTTGAGCTCGTCCTGAGGGAGGGCTATCCGCTTCTGCGCGACATGATCGGTCTGGGCGATCCGACCGACACGACGCTCACCGTCGAGGAAGCCTCGACTCAGGAGATCGGCGGCTTCAGCGGGGCCTACAACCAGACTACCGGCCAGGTCCAGGTCTCGTACTTCGCCGATCCATTCGTGATCCTGCATGAAACGGCCCACCTGTGGTTCAACAGCGACCTCGTCACCGACCGCTGGGTCCAGGAGGGCTTCGCGTCCTACTACGCTCAGCAGGTGGTCGACAAGCTGGGGTTCACGGATCACGCGCCGGTGCTGACCGATCGGCTGCTCCAGGCTGCCGTCCCTCTCAACGACTGGGTCTCGGCGGGGGAGCCGAGCTCGGCGACGGACGCCTACCTGTACGGCGCAACCCTGGAAGTGGCCCGGGAGATCGCCGCCCAGGCCGGTCAGGACGGTCTGCGCAGCGTCTGGCTCGCCGCGCGTTCCGGCGAGGCGGCCTACCAGCCGCTCCACGGCTCGGGGATCGAAACGTTTGGCGGCGGCGCGACCGATTGGCGCCGACTGCTCGACCTGCTGGAGCAGGCGACGGGCCGGTCGTATGCGACGATCTGGCGTCAATGGGTGATGGACCCGTCGCAGACCTCGCTCCTGCAACAACGCGACACGACCCTCGCCGAATACTCGAGTGCACAGAAGGCGGCCGGCTCATGGGATCTACCGCCGGAGATCCGTCGGTCGCTCGATACGTGGCAGTACGACCAAGCCACGACGCAGATGGACCAGGCTCGCAGCATCCTGGCCGAGCGCGACCAGATCGCGGTCAAAGCAGCAGCCGAGCAGACCACGCCGCCGTCGACTCTCCAGAACGCGTTTGAGCGACTGGGCCTGGCCGACGCCGACGCCGAAGCCACGAACGAGCTGGCAGTTCTAAGCGAGATTTCCGCCGCCCAACAGGCGGAGACCTACAGCGAGGGCGCGGCTCGAGCGGTAGGCCTGCTGGGAGCCGACCCGCAGGCGGATTTGACTGCCGCTCGCGAGGCCTTCGCGAACGGTGACATGGAGCGTGCCATGTCTCTGGCCACGAGCGCTCGGGCCGCCTGGCAGAGTGCCGACACGGCCGGCCAGATCCGCATCCTGGGTTTCTCTTCTTTGCTGGCCGGCTGGGTGTTGCTGCTCGCGCTCTTCATCTGGACCCGGGGGGATAGGTCGTGGCGTCGATTCGGCGGGGCAAGGGCCTCGGCCGCGAGCGTGGCCGGCTCGACCGGAGGTTTGGCGGCTGCCGCTTGGCCCGCGAAGCGCGGCGGGCGATCGATGGGCGGAGGCCGGACGCCGAAGAGAATGGAAGCCACTCACGCCGCCGCGGCCGATGCCGCCACCACGGCCGGACAAGATATGTCGGGCGGCGCCGCTGAGAACGACCAGGGCAATGCTCCCGGCGGTGACGTTCCCAGTTCGCAGGCCTCCTCCACGGCCGATGCCTCCGCAGACACCGACGCGGCTGCCGCCGCGGTCGAAAGTGTGGCCGGCCCCGAAGAGTCTGCCTATGAGCTCCTGCAACGCGGAACCGCCTTGCTTCACGATCGCCACAACGCCCAGGCCGCGGTCGTGTTGGAGCGAGCGGCACGGCTCGAACGGAGCAAGGGCTCGATACTCGAAGCGCTCGGACGGGCATACTTCAACAGCGGCCAGCATGCCCGGGCGGCGGAGACGTTCACGGCACTGCTGGAGATCGACCCCTCCGCTCACTACGGTCACTTCGCGCTCGGGCTCTGCTTGGCCCGACTCGGTCGAGCGCGAGAAGCCAGGACCCATCTTCGTCTGGCCGTCGCCCTCGATCCGACCAGCGAAACGTATCGTCGGGCTCTCGACAAGATCGAGACGACACAGGCCTGACAGGCCAGCCAATCCTCGGTGCCGACCTCGCCGCGGCGTGCGCTGCCGCGGGATTTGGTCGGGATTCACCTCGCGGAGTCTTCCGAGCCCGCCTCCGGAGGCTTCGATGGGGCGTGGTGGTTGCCGCCCGGCTAACGTCCCGCGGATTCGAGGCGCCGGGCCAGCCAGAGGATGCCGGCCACTGACTTGGCGTCTTCGATGACGCCGGACTCGACGGCCGCTACCGCGTCGCGCCAGTGGAGTCTCGATAGCTGCAGGTTCTCATCCTCGTCCGGGCTCAGACGGCCCTCGCCAGCCGGTCTCAGGTCCGTGGCCAGGAAGAGCGTCAAGTACTCGGTCGAGAAGCCGGGAGCGCTCCAGAAGCCGCCGATCCGTTCCATCGAGCCGGCTCGATACCCGGTCTCCTCCTCGAGTTCCCGGTAGGCTGCCACGAGTGGAACCTCGACCGCTCCGTCGCGAACGTCGAGCGTGCCGGCCGGCAGCTCGAGCATCGCCCCTCCACAAGCGAGGCGGTACTGGGTAACCAGGAGCAGTCGATCGTCGGCGTCGAGCGGGGCAACGACCACGGCGCCGGGGTGCACGACGATGTCGCGCGAAGACTCAGAGCCGTCGCCGCGCACGACGCGATCCGTCTCGAAGGCCATATAGCGGCCGGTGTGAACCGGCCGGCGGTCCACGACTCGTTCCTCGAGCGCGATGTCCGCATCGCGCAGCTCGTCGAGCAGCGAATCGAGCAGGGGTTGTCCGGTAGGGGCACGGTTGGGTCGGCGTCGAGCGGGGTGGTCGGGCATGACGGAACTATACGGTGGGCCACGGCAGGGCCCGCGCCGTTCCGGCCCGGCCTCGCCCCATCCGGCAAACGGAGCCGTGAACGGCCAGGGCCCCGGCCGAGGCCGGGGTTGACCAAGTACACTTGCCCGGCTAGGATGCAAGAGCCCACTTTCGTAGCGGAGTCCGGACCATGACCGTCCCTGGCCGCTCTCGGGAATATGAGGCGATCGAGTTCGCGATGGAGGGAGCCACGCGCGCGGCA
>DASWZK010000008.1:0-15524 GCA_036404515.1 Candidatus Limnocylindrales bacterium | reverse complement strand
CACCCCCGACTCGCCGACCCAGCGCGTGGGTGCGGCGCCGGCCGGTGCGTTCGGCGAGGTCGTCCATGGGCGGCCGATGCTCTCGCTCGGAAATGTCTTCGACGAGGATGAGCTGCGGGCGTTCGACGGGCGTGTCCGGCGCGGGTTGGGATTGCCGCCGGCTCCCGAGCTCGCCACGGACCTCCGATACGTGGCCGAGCTGAAGATCGACGGCCTGGCAGTCTCACTCCGTTACGAGCGCGGCCGCTTCGTGCAGGGCGCGACGCGCGGCGACGGCACCACCGGCGAAGACGTGACGGCCAACTTGCGAACGATCTCCGTTCTGCCGGAGCGGCTGGCTGAGCCGGTCACTGCGGAAGTCCGAGGCGAAGTCTTCATGCCCAAGGCGGAGTTTGCCCGCATAAACTCCGAACGCGAGGAGGCCGGGTTGGCGACCTACGCCAATCCCCGGAACAGCGGCGCCGGCTCGTTGCGCCAGCAGGATCCCAGCGTGACCGCGTCTCGGAGGCTGTCGGCGTGGTCGTACCAGCTCATCGAGGTGGGGCCGGACGGGCGACCGACTGTCGCCAGCCAGTCGGAAGCCCTCGCCCGGCTCGCCGCGCTGGGGTTGCCGGTCAACCCCGATCGCCGTGAAGGCATCGACATCGAAGGCGTCATCGACTTCCTGCGCGACTGGCGCGAGAAGCGCCACGACCTCCCGTACGAAACCGACGGGGTCGTCGTCAAGGTGGACCGCCTCGACCAGCAGGAGCGGCTCGGCATGGTGGCGCGGGCGCCGCGCTGGGCGATCGCCTACAAGTTCCCACCGGAGCAGGTCGAGACCCTTCTCGAGGACATCGTCCCGTACGTCGGCCGGACGGGAACGCTTACGCCGGTGGCGCACATGCGACCGGCCACGGTGGCCGGTTCCACGGTCTCCCGGGCCACTCTCCACAACCTTGACGAGGTGCGGCGCAAGGACTTGCGCATCGGCGACTGGGTTGTGCTGCAGAAAGCCGGCGACGTGATACCGGAGGTCGTCCGTTCGATCCCGGAGCGTCGAACGGGGGCCGAGCGCGAGTTCGAGATGCCGGCGGCCTGTCCGGTCTGCGGCACGGCCGTGGTTCGGGACGAGGGTGCGGTCCGTCACTACTGCCCAAACGAGCGATGCCCGGCTCGGCTGGCCCAGGAGTTCGCCCATTTCGCCGGGCGCGGCGGCATGGACATCGAAGGCGCGGGGTGGGCCGTCCTCGAGCAGCTCCTGGAACGGGGCTTGATCAAGACTCGGGGCGATTTCTACCGGCTCACGGTCGACGACCTGGAGAGCCTCGATCGGTTCGCCCGCAGGAGCGCCGAGAACCTGAAGGCTTCGATTGAAAGGTCGCGCCGGCGGCCGCTCGCTCGCATCTTGAACGCCCTTGGAATACCCCAGGTGGGCGAGCAGACGGCAATCGACCTCGCCGTCTGGATCGCGGAGCGCTGGCCTCCTGAGGAGGGCGAGTCGGAAGCCGGGTGGACCGCCCGCGTGGCCGCGGTTCTCCCCAGCATGCCGGCCGGGGCATTCCAGGAGGTCCCGGGGATCGGGGCCGTGGTCGCCGGGAGCATCGCCGGCTACTTCGGCGATCCCGAGAAGGCGGCCGTTCTGACGGACCTCGTCGATGCCGGCGTAGTTGCGGAGCCGCTCGCCAGACGAGTGGTTCCGGGGAGTGGCACAGCCGGCCCCCTCTCCGGCAAGACCGTGGTCGTCACCGGCGCGCTCCCGGGCTTCGCCCGGGCCGCGGCCGAGGAGGCGATCCGCGCCGCCGGCGGCAGAGCCGCGGGCTCGGTCAGCAAGAACACCTCGTACGTGGTAGCCGGGGAAGGCGCGGGCTCCAAACTGGCCTACGCCACGGAGCTCGGCGTGCCGGTCCTGGACGAAGCGGCGTTCCGGCGGCTGCTCGCGGGTGAGGAGCTGTAGACGCGACCCGCCGCGCGGCCCGGACAGGCAAGCGCGGCCCTCGCTTGGCCGCGCCGCCGCGCCCGTCACCGGCCGCTCGGCCGCGCCGTCAACCCATGGCGGAGTTGATCTGGCCCCAGATCCAGTGCGGGCGCCAGTTCGGGACCGGACCGAGGATCAGCCGCGGCGCCTGCCACGTCTCGCGCCAGCCGCGCGCCCGGAGCTCGCGCCAGGCGGCCGTGTGTTCTTCGGGGATGCAGGCTCGGACGAGGGCGCCCGGAGGGACGATGTGGCGGTGCAGGTCGAGCAGGAAGAGCCCGTCTTCGAAGCGCGGAGCGACCACTACGCCGTGCGCTCGCTCGGTAGGCAGCAGAAATCCGCGCAATCCGTCCTCATCATCGAGGACCCAGCCCTCGCTTTCGGCCAGCACGGCCAGCGGAACGGATCTGTCTTCGGCGGTTGCGCTGGCGTCGAGCCCGAAGACGTTTGGCAGGTCGGCGGGCTCGAGCCTTCTGACGCGGGCGCCCTCGGGTGGGATCGGGGAGTCGGGCAGGTGATCGGCCTCGAGCTCGTGGTAGCTGGTAACGAGCCGGAAGCCCATTCGCTCGTACAGCCGCCGCCCGGCGTCGGTCGCCACGAGCGAAAGGGTCACACAACCGGCTGCTCGAAGCCGCCGGCACAGCTCCTCCGTCATGGTTCGGCCGACTCCGCGGCCGCGGAACTCTTCGGCCACGACGATCGCTCCGAGCCACCCTATGGGCCCGCTCGCCGTTGCGAGGCCCGTGGCCATCAGCCGGCCGTCCACGTCGCCCACCAGCGGCTGGCACGTCGACGTCCTCAGGACGAACTCGTAGAACCGCCGCCGATCGCGCCAGCCCTGGGCCCTGGCCAGCTCAACGGCCGCGTCGATGTCGGCCATGGTCATGTCACGAATGTGACAGTCCGAACTCGCCACGCTGGAACTGTAACGTCAGCGTATGTGGCTCGAGCCTTTGAGCCGAGCCGGAATGCCGCCGGCTTGCTCGGCCGGCGGGCCGCAGCGCTCAGGCAAGGTCCCGTCCGGTATCATCCCGCCCATGGCGAACCTGACCCGTTCCGACGTCGAGCACGTAGCGCACCTCGCCCGCCTCGGGCTCACCGAGGAGGAGCTGGCGCGCCTCGAAGGCCAGCTCAACCACATCCTCGACCAGTACACCGTGCTGATGTCCCTCGACACGGAGCACATTCCACCTACGGCCCAGACGATCGAGCTGGCTAACATCCTGCGCGACGACGTCGTCCAGCCCTCGCTCTCCGTTGAGGAGGCCCTGTCCAACGCCCCGGAGCGAAGCGGCGGTCACTTCGTCGTGCCAGCGATCCTCGGCGGCGGCGAGGGGGGCGCGTAACCGATGACCGACCCGACACGCCTGCACGCCCACGAGATGGCTGCGCTCCTGCGTAGCGGCGAGGTCAGCTCGCGCGACCTGACCGAGGCTCACCTGGCCGCCGCGGAGCGCCAGAACCAGGCCCTGAACGCCTGGCTCTTCCTCGACCGAACCGGGGCCCTCGCCGGGGCCGACGCCGCCGACAGGCGCATCGCCGAAGTGCGCGGCGCCGGCGCCGCGGCCCTGGCCGCGCTCCACCCGCTGTGCGGGGTTCCGGTCGGGCTCAAGGACCTGGTCTCTGTCAAGGGCGGCCAGGCCACGGCCGGCTCGAAGATCCTGGCGGGCTACATCGCCCCGTTCGATTCCACCGTCACCGCCCGCCTCCGCGAGGCCGGGGCCGTGATCCTCGGCAAGACCAACATGGACGAGTTCGCGATGGGGTCGTCCACGGAGCACTCCGCCTACGGCCCGACCGCAAACCCGTGGGCGCTCGATCGCGTGCCCGGAGGCAGCTCGGGCGGCTCGGCCGCGGCAGTGGCCGCGTACCACACCCCGCTTTCGATCGGCACCGACACCGGCGGCAGCATCCGTCAGCCCGCCTCGCTGTGCGGCATCGTCGGGTTGAGGCCCACGTACGGCCGGGTCAGCCGGTACGGCATCGTCGCTTTCGCCAGCTCGCTCGACCAGATCGGGCCGCTCGCCCGCGACGCCCGCGACGCCGCCCTGTTGCTGCACGCCGTCTCGGGCCACGACGAGCGCGACGCCACTTCCGCGCCGGTCCCCGTGCCCGGCGAGTTGCTCTCCCTGCCGTCTGACGACGACGAGGCGGCCGGCTACCTTCGGGGCCGCCGTATCGCTCTGCCGCGCGAGTACTTCGTCGAGGGCATGGAGCCCGGCGTCGCCGCCCGCGTCCGCGAGGCCGTGGCGGCCATCGAGGCCGCCGGCGCGACGGTAGAGGAAGTGTCGCTGCCGCACACGAATTACGGCCTGGCCACGTACTACATCATCGCCCAGGCCGAGTGCAGCTCCAACCTGGCGCGCTACGATGGCGTCAAGTACGGCTACGCCGACAGAAGCTCGGGCGACTACATCGCCGACTACCTCCGCACCAGAGGTGCCGGTTTCGGGCCCGAGGTCAAGCGCCGGATCATGCTCGGCACCTACGCCCTTTCGGCCGGCTACTACGACGCGTACTACCTCAAAGCCCAGAAGGTCCGGACCCTCATCAAGGCCGATTTCGACGCCGTCTGGGCTGCTGGATTCGACGCGATCTGCGCGCCGACAAGCCCGACCGTAGCGTTCCCGATGGGCGCGAAGATGGCAGATCCGGTCGCGATGTACCTGTCGGACGCGTGCACCCTGCCGGTCAACATGGCCGGCCTGCCAGGGGTGTCGATTCCGGCCGGGCTTTCGGATGGGCTCCCGGTCGGCCTCCAGATCATCGGCGCGCCGTGGAGCGAGCTTTCGATGCTCCGCCTGGCCCGCGCGTACGAAGGGATCACGGCCAGAGCACCCTGGCGGGACCTCGAGCCCGCCGAGCTGTCGCTGACCGACGATCCCACCACGCCCAGGCCGATCGAGCGGAACGAGCGCCTCAAGAGCGCCCCCGCCGAGGGCCGCGGCGGACAAGCCTGAGGACCCACCGATGACCATCCCGACCGATCCGACGACGGCGACCCGCCTCAAGACGGATCCGTCCCTCCAGCCGTATCCCGAGCGGTTCCGCTCGCCTCTCGCCACGCGCGTGCTCTCGCGCCGCGTGGATGAGGTTCCACGCTCCGGCATCCGCCGCTTCTTCGACATCCTGGCGACGATGACCGACGTCATCAGCCTCGGCGTCGGCGAGCCTGACTTCGACACGCCCGATCAGGTCATCGAGGCGGGGCGCCACAGCCTGGCGTCGCGCCGGACCCACTACACCAGCAACTACGGCACGCTCGAGCTACGCCGGGCGCTGGCCCACCACATCGAGCGCCTGTACGGCGTCCGCTACGACCCGACCGAGGAGATCCTGATCACCATCGGGGCCTCCGAGGGGCTGGACGCGGCCGTCAGGGCGACGATCGATCCCGGCGACGAGGTCATCCTGCACGAGCCGTCCTACGTCTCCTACCGCCCCGTGATCGTCTTCGCCGGCGGCGTGCCGGTGGGCATTCCCACGACCGTAGACGAGGATTTCGCCCTCAACCCGGCCAAGGTGGAGGCGGCAATCACGCCGCGGACCAAGGCGTTGCTCAGTAACTATCCGTGCAACCCCACCGGCGCCGTCCTGCCGCCGGAGGTTCAGGATGAGATCGCCCGCATCGCCGTTCGCCACGACCTTCTCGTCTACAGCGACGAGATGTACGACCGGCTGGTCTACGGCGGCTATCAGATGCGGGCGCTGAGCTCGCTGCCGGGTATGCGCCGCCGAACCATCCTGATAGGCGGCTTCTCCAAGGCGTACGCGATGACTGGCTGGCGCATCGGCTACGTGTGCGCCCCGTCGGAGATCCTCGAGGGGATCCTCAAGGTCCACCAGTACGTGATCATGTCGGCTTCGACCGTGGGCCAGGACGCCGCCCTGGAGGCTTTGAAGTCCGGCGAGCCCGATGTCCTGCGCATGGTCAACGAGTACGATCATCGCCGCCGTCTGCTGGTCGATGGATTCAACGCGATGGGACTGCGCTGCTTTGAGCCGCGCGGGGCCTTCTATACGTTCCCGCAGATTACCTCCACCGGCCTCACCAGCGATGAGTTCGCGGAGGCATTGCTGGAAGAGGAATCGGTGGCCGTGGTGCCGGGCACGGCTTTTGGCGAGGCTGGCGAGGGCCACGTCCGCTGCTGCTATGCCACCAGCGAGGCCGAGCTTCGAGAGGCTCTCGTCCGCACCGAGCGCTTCGTCGCGCGCCGGAGGACCCCGGCGTGACGGCGGTGATCGCCGGCGCGGGGAGCGTGGCTCTGGACCGGTACGAGGCCGTCATCGGCATCGAGGTTCACTGCCAGCTGAAGACGGTCAGCAAGATGTTCTGCGGCTGTTCAACCGATATCGACGGGGCGGCGCCAAACAGCCATTGCTGTCCCGTCTGCCTGGGGTTGCCCGGGGTCCTGCCGACGATCAACAAGACCGCGGTCGAGTACGTCATCGCGACCGGCTTCGCCATCGAAGCCACGGTTGCCCGAACCACACGCTGGGATCGCAAGAACTACTTCTACCCGGACCTGCCCAAGGGCTACCAGATCAGCCAGTACCAGCTACCGCTGGCAGCCGATGGCCGCTTGACCTTCGACACGAGCCACGGCGCGTTCACGGTTCGCGTGCGACGGGCCCACCTCGAGGAAGACACGGGCCGGCTGATCCACGAGGACCGCGGCGGCCGGCGCATCAGCCTGATCGACTTCAATCGATCCGGGATGCCGCTCATGGAGATCGTCACCGAGCCCGACATCCGGACGGCCGAACAAGCGCGCCGCTACGCCGAAGAGCTGCGCCTGCTGATGAAGACGATCGGCGCCTCCGACGCCGAGATGGAGAACGGCCAGATGCGGGTCGAGGCAAACGTCTCGATTCGGCCGCGCGGCCAGGATGAGCTCGGGACCCGGATCGAGGTCAAGAACATGAACTCGATGCGGGCCGTAGAGCGGGCAATAGCGTTCGAGATCGAGCGACAGACCCGCGTCATCGACGGGGGCGGCGAGCTTCGGATGGAGACCCGCGGCTGGGACGAGGCCAGCCAGTCGACTTACCTGATGCGGCCGAAGGAGGCGGAGAACGACTACCGCTACTTCCCGGATCCCGATCTCCCGCCACTCGAAACCACGCCCGAATGGCTGGCCGAGATCGCGGCGCGGCTGCCGGAGCTGCCGGCGGCGAGGCGGACCCGCTACCGCAGCGCCTTCGGTCTGTCCGCGTACGACGCCGCCGTGCTGGTGAACGACGCCGCGGCAACAGCCTTGTTCGAAGGTGCGCTGGCTGCAGACCGGGGCGTTCCCGCCAAGCTGCTTGCCAACTGGGTTGCGGGCGAGTACCTGCGCCTGGCCAAAGGGGAGGGGAGCGGGTCTGTGGATCCGGTCGAGCTGGCCGCCCTGGTCAAGCTCGTCGCCGACGGCGCTATCTCCGGAACGAACGCCAAGGAGGTGTTCGCCGAGCACTTCGTCTCCGGCGCGACGATGGCTTCAATCGTCGAGGCGCACGGCTTCCGCCAGATCTCAGACGCCGGGGCCCTGGGCGCTGCGATCGATGAGGTGCTCGCGGCCAACCCGGCGGCGGTCGCGGACTACCGCTCAGGCAAGGGGGCCGCGGTCGGCTTTCTCGTCGGCCAGGTCATGAAGGCCACCCGTGGTCAGGCCAACGCGGCGATGGTCCAGGCAGCGCTGCGAGAGCGGCTGGACAGGGTCGTATAGGCGGGCCGAAGGAGCGCCAATGGGTCTGATCAACCTGATTTGCTGGGGGCTCGGGGTCGCGCTGATAGCGATCGGCTACCTGCGGGCGAAGGAGCCGTGGAGCCGATACCAGGAGCTGAAGTCCCAAGAAGCCAATATCGCCCGGTACGAGGGCTGGCGCGGCACGCGACTTCGCGACGACGGGCCCAGTGCGGCCTCGATCATGGCCGGGGAGCTTCGCCGCCGAGCTCAAATCGGTGGCCTGGTCGTGATCGCCGGCTTCGTGCTCGTCTTCGCGGGCTTCGCTGTTCACTGAGGCGTGGGCCCTGCCGGAATGCCGGCGCGGTAAGCGGGCGACGCCAGTCGAGGGAGGCGCGCGGGTCAGCCCGACCCGACCCGGCGTATTTCGATCGCAGTGCAGCGGTTCATGACGACCGCCAGGCCGCCTTCGGCGGCGATCCGTGCAGCCTCCCAGTTGACTACGCCCAGCTGCAGCCAGAGCGTCCGGGCGCCAACCGCAACCGCCTCGCGGGCGATCCCCTCGGTGAGCTCCGGTCTGCGGAAAACGTCGACGATGTCTATGCGGCCACCGAGAGCGATTTCGGCCTCGGCCAGCGTGGTGACGGCGGCCACGCCCTCCACCACATTCTCGTTGGGGTTCACCGGCACGCACTTGTATCCCGCCCGGACGAGTGCCCGGAAGACGCCGTTCGAGGGTCGGGCCGGATTTGAGGAGGCTCCAACGACCGCGATCCGCTGAGCGGTCCGGAGCAGCTCAACGATCCTCGCGTCGTCCAGAAGCGAGACCGGCTGGCCAGACGAATCGCCGGTGTTCATCGGAGGGACGCGATTCATGAGGGCTCAGGCGACCCGCTCGCGCGGGCGGAGGGCTCGGCCGTCGGCGGCGCCGGCGTCGGGCGTGGCGGTCCGCTCTTAAGCGTCCCCAGCACCGCATCGAGGCTGGCCTGGAAGCCGGCCGGAAGACCGGCATGGAAGTCGCTCAGGGCAATACCGCCGTTCGCAACGTCGTTCAGGGTCACGAGCGGGAGAGTGCGCCCGGCCGCGACGCCGAAGATGGCGGTAGTCACCGCCACGTCGTAGCGCTTCATAACGCTAACGATCAGGCAAGGCCGAACGTCGGGTACGGTCTGCCAGGCGTCGGTGCCGACGGCCACGAGCTGCGCCTTCCGGGTGCATGCCTCGCGCATTGCCCCGATCCCCGACAGACTGGGCATCGCCATGATGACGCTGTCACCTGCCTTGACCAGACTGGCAGCCGCGGTGCGGCCCTTGTCGGGCGCATCGGGTGTGCCGGCATAGGCGACGGAAACCGTGACGCCCGGCACGGCCTCCGAAGCCCCGCTCCTGAAGCCCGCCGCGTAGTTGGCGGAGCTTGTATCGGTCTGCGTGTCGGCGACCATTCCGACCTTGCCCCTGCCCGCGAATGCCGCTGCCACGTAGCCGCCGAGATATCCAGCCTCCGCCTCGTCAAAAGCCAGACCGTGGACGTTCGCTGGCGAGCCCGCGGGCGGGACCACGTCCACCTCGAGGAACTGCGTCGTCTGATGGGCCGCGGCTGCAGCCTGGACGGCGGCGTCGGCGGAGGGTCCGACCGTCACGACGACGGTGCCATCTGCCCCGGCCGCCGTGTCGACGTCGGCCGTGAGTTCGGCGTTCGAGAGCGGCTGCACGAGCGATGTCGCGGCCCCAATCTGTATGGCTGCCGCCTGAATGCCGTTCCAGGTCAGGCCGGCAGGCGTCCAATCCTTCGGCTCCCCGATCAAGGCGACCAGCGTGATCGTCTTGACGAGCCGAGGCGTCGGGCTCGGCTCGGCGGTTTCGGTGGAGATGATCGTGCTCGCCGTCGACAAGCCGCCGGTTGGGTGAAGCGTGGGGCCGGGTTGGTTCGAGAAGAGGCTGCAACCGGCAACGAGCACGGATACAGAAACGGCGCAGACAAATGCGAGTGGCGGATTCGTCGAGCGGGTCATCGTTGCCGAATTGTAGGTGCCTCGATCGCCTGGCCGGCGGCCCGCGCGGTGGGACCGGCGCAGCCGACTCGGCCGCCCGGACGCGCCAGGTCCGAGACTTGCCTCTCGGACTAGGATGGCCCGTGGAGGATGCGAAAGTGAGTCGTAGGATCGAACCGACGGACGAGCGGGTCAGGGTTGCCGGCGATGTCGAGGTCCGCATCCTGAGGTGGGCGCCCGCCGGTGACTCGAACGACGGCTCGCCGTCGGCGGGGCCTTTCCTGCTGGTTCATGGTTTGGCCTCGAACGCTCGGCTCTGGGATGGAATCGGCCGGAGGCTCGCGGAAACCGGTCGTTATGCCGTGGCGGTCGACCTGCGCGGCCACGGCCGCTCAGACAAGCCGGACAGCGGCTACGACTTCGCTACCGTCGCCGCCGACCTGCGGGCGCTGATCGGTGCCCTCGGACCGGGCTTCGAGCGACCGATACTGGTCGGGCAGTCCTGGGGGGCCAGCGTGGTGCTCGACTTTGCGGTGCGGTATCCGGACCTGACGCGGGGCATCGTCCTCGTCGATGGCGGTCTAACCAATCTTCGCGACGGCTTCCCGTCGTGGGAGGTCTGCTGGGAGCGACTGGCGCCACCACAGCTTGTCGGAATGCCACTCTCGTCGGTGGAGGGATACTTCCGCTCCGCCCACGCCGATTGGCCGGAGGAGGGCTTCGAGGGCTCCCTCGGCAACTTCGAGATCCGGGCCGATCGAACCATCGCACCCTGGCTGTCGCGCGACCATCACAAGGCGATCCTCGAGGCGATGTGGGGACAGGGGACCGCCGATCTGTGGCGCTCCTTGCGAGTGCCCGCGCTGATCGTTCCGGTTGACGGCGGCGAGAATGACTGGACCGCCGCCAAACGGGCCGGCTCGGAAGCGGCGCTCGCGGCGGTCGCGCCAGCCGGGGTCGGGGCTCGGGTGCGGTGGTTCAAGGGCGATCACGACATCCACGCCCAGCATCCGGCGGAGCTCACGGAGGCCATCCTGACGGCCGATCGCGAGGGACTCTTCTCGGGGACACCGGTCGCGTGAGCGAGCTCGAAGCGCTTCGCCACGGAGGAGATCTATGAGGGCGCTGCCGCGCATCCTGACGATCATGGGCTCGGGCGAGACGACGCCGACCATGGCCCGTGTCCACCGGTCCATCCTCGATCGACTGGGGGAAGGGTCGGTTCCCGCGGTGGTGCTCGACACCCCGTACGGTTTCCAGGAGAACGCCGACGACATCACGGACCGGACCGTCGAGTACTTCCGATCGACGGTCGGAGCGCCGTTCTCGGTGGCTTCCTTCCGGTCCGCCGACGCCGACGTGCTGGCCCGCGAGACGGCGCTGGCCAGGATCCGCGACGCGCGCCTAGTCTTTACCGGCCCAGGCAGCCCTTCTTACGCCCTGCGGCAGTGGGCCGGGTCGGAGATACCGCGCCTCTTGGCCGACAAGCTGGCACACGGCGGCGCGGTGACGATGGCCAGCGCTGCGGCCCTGACGCTCGGCCGGTATACGATTCCGGTCTACGAGATCTACAAGGTGGGCGAGGCGCCGCGCTGGCTCGATGGGCTCGACCTGCTCACGCCCCTTGGGTTGGCGGTCGCGGTGGTGCCCCACTATGACAACGCCGAGGGCGGCAACCACGACACGCGCTTCTGCTACCTCGGCGAGAGACGCCTTCGGATGCTCGAGTCCCAACTTCCGGAGGAGGTCTTCATCCTGGGCATTGACGGTCACACAGCTCTCGTCCTCGACCTCGACGCCGGCACGGCCACGGTCCTGGGATTGGGCACAGTCACGGTGCGGAAGGACGGCCGTAGCACCGCCTTCGCCGCGGGCAGCGAGGTTTCGATGGGCGAGCTTGCGGCGGCGGTGCGCGGAACTGCCGGGGCCGACATGACACCTGCAACAGCCCGAACCGTCGGGGCCGCCTCGGCAGGAGTTCCGTTTGTCGCCCCGGCTCCGGCCGTGAGTCCGTTGCGAGACGAAGTGGCCCGACTGGATGGTATCTTCAGCTCTTCGCTGGAAGAGTGCGATGCCCCGACCGCGGTCCGGGCCATTCTGGCCCTGGAGGAGACTATCCAATCCTGGTCTCACGACACGGACCAATCCGACGCCCTGGCTTCTGCCAGGTCGGCGCTCCGGGCCGCGATCGTGTGCCTCGGCGACATGGCGGTCGAGGGTTCGCGCGACCCGGCCGGGCTGGTCGGCCCGTTCGTCGATGCGCTTCTGGCCGAGCGGGTTCGTGCCCGCGGCTCGCGCGACTGGGCAGCCGCTGACGCCATCCGCGATCAACTGCTCGCCGCCGGCATCGAGCTTCACGACACCCCGAACGGCACCTCGTGGGAGTTGCGCCGCGCCGCTCCCGTCAGCTGAATGCGCAACGCAGGACTGGACGGCGGCCCAACGCCTCGGCCGCATTGGCGGCTAGACTAGTCTCCCGTGACCGTTGCACCGAACGACTTCGTCCACCTGCATCTCCACTCCGAGTTCAGCCTGCTGGACGGGCTCGGGCGCGTCAACGAGCTTGCCGAACAGGGCTCCCAGCTCGGCTTCGACGCGATGGCAATCACCGACCACGGCGCCCTTTATGGAGCGGTCGCTTTCGTCCAGGCCACGACCGCCAGGGGCATCAAGCCGATCGTCGGCGTCGAGACGTATGTCGCCCGACGGAGCATGCGGGACAAGGAGGGCAAGGCCGACAGCCAGCCCTTCCACCTCGTCCTGCTGGCCGAGAACTGGGAGGGCTACCAGAACCTCTGCCGTCTGGTCACCGACGCGCACCTGGACGGCTACTACTACAAGCCTCGGATCGACCGCGAGCACCTGGCCCGCTATTCGAAGGGCTTGATCGGCCTGTCTGCCTGCCTCAGCGGTCAAATCCCGAAGGCACTCGAAGTCGACGACTGGGAGCTCGCCCGAAAGCTCGCCGGCGAATACCGCGACATCTTCGGCCCGGACCGCTTCTTCCTCGAGCTGCAGGACCACGGCCTGCCCGCGCAGCGCCGTCTCAACGAGGGGCTGCTCCGCCTCGGTCCGGAGGTCGGCCTCGGGCACGTCGTGACCAACGACCTGCACTACGTCCGGCGCGAGCAGGCGGAGGCCCACGACGTGCTGCTCTGCGTCGGCACCGGCAGCAACCTCGACACGCCTGGACGGATGCGGTTCGATTCGAGCGAGTTCTACCTGAAGTCGGCTGCCGAAATGGCGGCCCTCTTCCCCGGCAACCTCGACGCGGTACGACGAACGCGCTCGATCGCGGAGATGGTCGAGCTGAAGCTTCCCTTCGGCCAGCTCCGGATCCCGAGCTTCCCCGTGCCCGAAGGCGAGACGATCGAATCGTGGCTGCGCAAGGAGTGCCAGGCCGGCCTTTACCGACGTTACGAGACGGTCACGCCGGAGCTGCAGGGGCGCCTCGACTACGAGCTCGACGTCATCTGCCAGATGGGCTACGCCGGCTACTTCCTGATCGTTGCCGACTTCACCCGCTTCGCGCGAGACCAGCGGATCGCCATCACCGTCCGCGGCTCCGCGCCGGGCAGCATCGTGACGTACACGCTCGGCATCACGCCCGTGGATCCGATCCACTACCAGCTGCCGTTCGAGCGGTTCCTGAACCCCGACCGCGTGACCATGCCCGACATCGACGTGGACTTCGAGGACGGCCGGCGTGAGGAAGTCATCAACTACGTCAGCCGCAAGTACGGCGCCGACCACGTGGCCCAGATCATCACGTTCGGGACAATGCTGGCCCGGGCCGCCATCCGGGACGTGGCCCGAGTTGTCGGCATGACCTACGGCGAGGGCGATCGGATCGCCAAGGCCGTCCCGAACCAGCTCGGCATCAAGCTCGACGAGGCGATCGAGACCAGCCCGGCGCTGAAGGAGATGTACCAGAACGAGCCGCCGGTGCGGCGAGTGATCGAGTTCGCGAAACATCTCGAGGGCGTGGCCCGGAACGCCTCCACGCACGCTGCTGGTGTCGTGATCAGCCGCGAGCCGCTGACCGAGCTGATGCCGCTGCAGCGGGCCACCAACTCGGACGCAGTCATGACCCAGTACGAGATGCACGCAGTGGACGCGCTGGGGCTGCTCAAGTTCGACTTCCTTGGTTTGTCGAACCTGACCATCCTGCGCCAGGCGGTCGACCTGATTCGAGCCCACCGTGGTGAGGAGATCGATCTCGAGAAGATCCCTCTCGACGACTCGAAGACATTCGAACTGCTGGCGTCGGGCGAAACCACGGGCGTCTTCCAGCTGGAGTCGGCGGGCATGCGGCGTTACATCCGCGATCTTCGACCCTCCAGCGTCTTCGACCTGGCGGCGATGGTCGCGCTCTACCGTCCGGGCCCGATGGACAACATCCCCGCCTACATCCGGCGCAAGCACGGCGAGGAGAAGGTCACTTACCTGCACCCGCTCCTCGAGCCGTACCTGAACCGGACCTTCGGTGTCTTCGTCTACCAGGAGGACATCATGTCCGCCTCGACTGCGCTGGCCGGATTCACCGGTCCCGAGGCGGACATGCTCGGCTACGCTATCCGCAAGAAGAAGGCCGCGCTCATGCGCGAGATGCGGGAGAAGTTCGTCAGACAGGCGGCCGAGCGGGGCGTCAAGCCACAGGTCATAGACGCAGTCTTCGCCGCCTTCCAGCCGTTCGAACGATATGGCTTCAACAAGGCTCACGCCACCTGCTACGGCCTCATCGCTTATCAGACGGCCTACCTGAAGGCGAACTACACCGTCGACTACATGACGTCGGTGCTGACGGCCTTCCGGGACAACGAGGAAAAAGTCGCCGCCGCGGTTGCCGAATGCCGGCGCCTGGGCATCGAGGTTAGGCCGCCCGACGTTCACCGCTCGTTCGTCGAGTTCACGGTCGAGGACGACGCCATCCGGTTCGGATTGCTGGCCGTCAAGAACGTTGGCGAAGGGGCCATCGAATCGATCATCGCGGCCAGGGGAACCGAGGGCGACTTCCGCTCCCTGGCCGACTTCTGCGCCCGAGTCGATCTCCGGCTGGTCAACAAGCGGGTCATCGAGTCCCTGATCAAGGTCGGGGCAGTGAGCCGGTTCGGACATGCCGCGCAGCTCCTGGTTGCGCTTGACGACGCCATGGCCTCAGGTCAGGCGGTCCAGCGGGACCGGACGAGCGGGCAGACGTCGCTGTTCGACATGGGGTCATCGCCGGGCACGCTCGAGAGAGCTCTGCCCGAAGTTCCGGAGGCGCTCGCTCGCGAACGACTGCGCTGGGAGAAGGAGCTGCTTGGGCTGTATCTCTCCGAGCATCCGCTGGGGGCCCTGGCCGAGCAGATCGCACAGTACGTCACGGCCTACTCGGGCGATCTACGGGACGAGTCGCTTGACGGCCAGCGCGTCGTGATGGGGGGCATCGTCACGGGCGTTCGCACGGTGACCACGCGCAGCAAGGAGACGATGGCCGTGGCCACCCTCGAGGATCTGCAAGGTACGCTCGAGGTGGTCGTTTTCCCGCGGATGTACGCCACGAGCGGTGGGACGTTTGCCGAGGGCGCGATCCTGCTCGTGGCCGGGCGAGTGGACCACAGAGGAGAGGAGGCGTCGCTGCTGGCCGACGCGGTCTGGGTCTGGGAAGACGCGGCCGGCCGCGGGCCCGAGGCCATCGCGCAGGAGGTCGCCGCCGGGGAGCGGGGGAGAGGCAGCCGCCGCTCGGGCAGTGGCGCGGGCGACGGCAATGGAAACGGCAACGGCGCGGCGCGTGCCAATGGCGGCGGCAACGGCAGAGGATATGGGAAGCCGGATTCACCGGCCGATGCCGCCATTCAGGCCGTGGCCTCGACTCATGGCGTGGAGTCATCTCGGCCGCCGGCCGAGGCGATGACGTCCGCCTGGCCGGCC
>DASWZK010000007.1:0-1532 GCA_036404515.1 Candidatus Limnocylindrales bacterium | reverse complement strand
CAGCTGACGCGGTAGACGACCATGACCGATACGCTGAGGCTCTGCTGCGCTAGGGCTGGGGGTCGGAGTTCTTCGAGGAGTTGCGCCGACACGTTACGGGTGGCCGAGGGCATCCTCGAGGACCTCTCACCGGGCCGCTCGACTGGTCGCTAGCTGTGGCCGGGCCCGTCCCGTCGTGTCGACCAGGGAGAGACGTGTCGCCGTTCTGAAGAGCACCGGAACGTGCCCTTGGCCGAGTGGTGGGCTGTTCAAGAAACAGGGCTAGGCGACGAGCCGCAGCGCACAATAGGGTGAATGGACCCAGATACTGTGCTGGCCCTTCCGAGTGGCGTCCCAGTTCCGCGCAGAGCGCGGGGGCCGCGGAGATGAGAACCCGTCATCTCGTCCTGCTGTTCGCGATCGCAATGCTCGCCGGCTCGTGCGCGACACCATCTGGGACCGCGACTCCACCCGCCGCCTCAGGCGGCCTGCCCTCTCACTCCTCGACCCAACAGCCCTCGGCGGTGCCAACGGAGTCTCCGTCCACACTCCCGTCGGCAGTCCCGACCGCCACGGCCTCGGCCAGTTCGAGCCAGGTTCCAAATCCCACGAACCCGCCGGTCCCTTGTACGGGCGGGGTCAACCTTGCCTCGGCGAGCGGCCCGGCCGCGCCGCTCGTCCGCGCCGGCTCGCGATCGCAGCGCGTCATCGCGATCACCGTGGACGACGGGGCGAGTGATGCAGCGGTCCTCGCGGATCTCGGCGTATTTGAGCAAGAGCACGTGAACGCGACGTTCTTCCCGATCGGGGAGTACGTCGAGGGCAGCCCGAACGTGTGGCGAGAGGTGGCCGCCGCTGGCTTCCCGATCGGCAACCACACCTACGACCACCGGAACCTTGAGTGCCTGAGCTACCTCGATGTCGTGGCCGACATCGAGCGCGACAACGCGGTTGTCAGCCGGATCATTGGCGAGCCGCTTCTGCCGATCCTCCGGCCACCGGGCGGCTACGTCGACACACTCGTGCTCCAGGCGGCGGACGCGGCCGGAGAGCGGTACGTCGTGAAGTGGGACACGGACGACGGCGACACGGCGCGCAACGGCGACAACGTTCCACTGATCATCGCCAATGCCGAGAAAGGGGGGCCCGGGTCGATCCTGCTCGTGCACGCGAACCGCCCATACACCCAGCAGGCGCTCCCTGCGATCATTGCCTTCTACCGGACGCGGGGCTTCGCCTTCGTAACGCTCGGCCAGATGCTCGGCATCGAGGGCCCGGTGCCGTACCGGTTGCAAGCGGAGGCGGGACCGACCGGGCCCCGACCGGTGTAATGCTGCGGCCTCGAGTCGCACGGCTTCCCAAGAGGGTGGGCTCGGGGCTCGGGAGCAAGACGATGACCACGTCGTGTCGGGTGCGGCGCCAGGCCCTGGATCAAGCGGTTCAAGGAGTCGGGCCGAGACCATCCGGGTCATCGCCCACGTCGGCCAGCCGGCCCTGACGCTCCAGGCCCGCAGCCGTGGCTTGGTGTTGCCGGAAGTGGGCGGCGGCGTGGC
>DASWZK010000006.1:0-18558 GCA_036404515.1 Candidatus Limnocylindrales bacterium | reverse complement strand
GGCGACTGGAAGCAGGCAGACCACGTTCCGAGCGACAAGACCCTGGCCAGGTTGGCTGCTGAATGCGCCGACGCCGGCCTTGGTCAGCTGGAGCCCATCGAGCGGAGCGAGGCGCCCAGCGGCTGGGGGCCGGCGAAGTACTACCGGTTCGAGGGCGCGGAGGGGACCATCGGGGTGATCTCGCCGTTGTCGCACCGATTCTGCGGCGAGTGCAACCGGTTGCGGCTGACTGCGGACGGCAATCTGCGGACCTGCCTGTTCTCGGACGATGAGCTCGATGCGCGCCACATTCTCCGCCACGGCAATGAGGCCGATCTGCGCTCACTCATACTCGCGGCGGTGGCTGCGAAACCTGAGTCGCACAACATGCGGATGGGTACGCTTCGCCGGATGTCGCAGGTTGGAGGCTAGGCTGTGGGCGACGAGCATCTCACCCATGTCGACGAGCACGGCGCTGCGCGGATGGTGGACGTGGCTGGGAAGGCCATCACCCACCGCCGAGCCATCGCAGAAACCGTCATTCACATGCGTCCTGAGACGCTGGCGATGATCGTAGAAGGGCGGGCGCCCAAGGGTGACGTGTTCGCCGTCGCTCGAGTGGCCGGCATCATGGCGGCGAAGCGAACGAGCGATCTCATTCCCCTGTGCCATCCGCTCGCGATCACGCAGGCGAGCGTCGATTTCGAGCCCGTTGGCGACGGCGTGCGGGTCCGCGCCAGCGTCGAGACGAACGACGTCACGGGCGTCGAGATGGAAGCGCTGACGGCCGCAGGAGTTGCCGCGCTCACTCTGTACGACATGTGCAAGGCGGTCGACCGGGGCATGACCGTAGACGGCCTGGGGCTTCTGCTGAAAGAGGGCGGGGAGTCCGGGCGCTGGATCCAGGGAGAGGACCTGTAGGCGATGCCGCTACCGGATCCGGGAGTTGTCGTTTCAGTCAACCTCAGTGCGCGGAAGACGGTGCGCAAGACGCGCAGTCAGAGGGGCACGCTGATCTTTGATCGCGGGTTCGAGGGCGACGCCCACGCCGGAGACTGGCACCGCCAGGTTTCGCTGCTCGGTCAGGAGTCGATCGACAAGATGGTGGCGGAGGGGCTCAGCGTCGGCCCCGGTGACTTTGCCGAGAACATCACCACTTCCGGGATCGACCTGCTTTCGCTGCCGATCGGCAGCGTAATCAAGATTGGAGGCTCCCCCGAGCTCGAGATCAGCCAGATTGGCAAGGTCTGCCACACGAAGTGCGCGATCTACTACCAGGCAGGCGACTGCGTCATGCCCCGCGAGGGCCTCTTCGCGGTCGTACGCGCGGCGGGTGAGGTCCGCGTCGGCGACATCATCGAGGTGCTGTCGCTCGGAGAAGGAACATGCGACCGGACGCCGGCCTCCGCGATCGCGGAGTTCGAGGTGGAGAAGGCGGCCGAGGCCGAGGCGCGCGCAAGCGCGAGCCTGCCTCTGGCGCGAAGCCGCGGCCGGCGGAGTGGCGAGTCGAAGGATCCAGTCCGGTCGGTGCGGTAGCGGCCCGATCGAATCAGTCGTCGACCCCGATCATCACCTCGGTCGACTTGACGACGACGACGACGCGCTTCCCGGGTGCAAGGCCGAGCTGGCGGGCGGACTCCGCGGTTATCGCCGCCACGAGCTCATGGCCGCCGGCCACTTCGACGACGACCTCCGCCATGACCGTCCCCTGGGTCACCGTTCTTACCGTGCCCGGGAGCTGGTTTCGAGCGCTTAGCCTCATGGGCGTCTGCCTCCTGCAATACCGCTGCCGGACCTGCTGGGTCGACTCACAGCGGAACATCGATGCCCCAGTGTAGGGGGCCTGTCCGGATTTCCCGACGCGGCACCGGCAGACGCGCTATGGACTGGTGAGCGTCGGGCCGCAAGCCACGCAAGAACCACCCCGGCCGGTGGCATGCTGCGGCGCCGGCACGCCGTCAGCCGAGGCTCCGAAGATCGAGCGCGCGGCCCCAGTGAAGCAACCGGACCGCGACGAGGACGCCGAAGGCGGCCAGCACAAGGATCGCCGCTGCGGCGATAGAGGCATCGAGATCGCCGCCCTGGAATTCGCCGTAGACCACGAGCGGGAGCGTTTGCGTCCGCCCCTCGAGGTTCCCGGCGAACATGATGGTGGCCCCGAACTCTCCGAGCGCACGGGCCCAGCTCATGACAATACCGGCTGCGAGAGCGCTGCCGGCAAGGGGAACGGTTATGTGCCGGAAGACCGAGATCTCCGAGGCGCCGTCGACCCGCGCGGCGTCCTCGAAGTCGCGCTCGACGCTCGCGATTCCCGTCCGCGCCGAACGGACGAAGAACGGCGCCGACACGAAGGTCTGAGCCAGGATGACGGCGAAGGTCGTGAATGGGATCTCGATCCCGACCGCCTCGAGCGGTCCGCCTAGGAGGCCGCGCCGACCCAGGGCGAGCAGCAGAGCGAGGCCGGCGACGGACGGCGGCAGGACGAGCGGCAGATCGACGACCGCCTCGACCAATCCCGAGCCCCGGAACCTGCGCCGGGCCAGGACGAATGCGAGGGGCAGGCCGAAGGCGACCGTGAGGACGAGGCTGATCGCCGTTGTCGTGAGGCTCAGGACCAGGGCCGAGAGGACGACCTGCGCGGTCAGGGCACGAGCGAGGGAACCATCGAAAATCGCCCGCGCGACGAGGACCGCGACCGGCAGGCCCAGGAAGGTCGCCGCCAGGCCGGCGAGGGCGAAGAGCGACGGAGTGCCCCAGCGACGGCGTACCCACGGGGCGTGGGCCGCCGAGCGCGCCCCTGTGGATGCGGTGTGGCTCGGTTGGTCCATGGGTCAGGCCGATCAGGGAGCCGGCAGGAACCCGAACGAGGCGAGGATCGCCTGGCCATCCGGCCCGGTTAGCCAGGTCATGAACGCCTGTGCCGCGTGCACGTTCCCGGATGTTTTGACCACTACTCCGGCGTAGGTGGCGGGCACGTTCGCCACGGCGGGCACCGGAACGGTCATGACCTGCGTGGAGGTCTTCGCATCGGTCGCATAGACGATGCCGGCATCGCCCTCGCCGAGGGCGACCTGAGCCACGACCGCGGCGACGTTGTCCTGCTTGGACACGATGTTGGCGGTGTACTTCGCGACGAAGTCGGCCGGGTAGCCGGGCTGCTTGGCGAGGTTCGCCACGAGCTGGTTCGCGTACTTCGTTATCGGGACCGTGTCACCGGCGGCGATCACCTTGATCCCGTTCTTTGCGAGGTCCGCCGGAGTCTGGATCCCGGCGGGGTTACCCGTGGGGACGATCACGGTAAGGAGGTTGCCGGCAAACTTGGTGAGGCCGCCAGCGGCGAGCCCCTTGTCGACCAGCTTCTGGGGGTTCGCCGTGTCTGCCGACAGGAAGACGTCTGCCGGGGCGCCCTGTTCGATCTTCGTCTCGAGCGCCGTAGACGAGTCCGTCGAGATCATGAGGGTCGTGCCCGGATTGGCCGCCTCGTACGTGGTCTTCATCTTGGCTAGGACCGCGTTGAGCGACGACGCGCCGTAGATCGTCAGGCTGGCCGGCGCCGCGGTTGGCGCGCCGGTTGACGCGATCGGGGTTGATGTCGGGGCGCTCGGCGCTGGCGTAGCACCGCTCGAACATCCCGCCAGCACAAGAGCGAGGGCGGTGATCGACGCAGCGAAACGGGTTCTCATGCGCGGGACTCCTTGGCAGATGGGATCTCGACCATGACGTTGGTGGCCTTCACGATGCACACAACCTCGTCGCCGACCTTCAGCCCCAGCTCGATGACGGCTTCCGCAGTCAGCAGGCTCACCAGCCGGTGCGGCCCGGCCATGACCTCGACGACGGCTGCGACTCCGTCCCGCTCGACCCGGGTGACGACGCCTGGGAAGCGGTTGCGTGCCGACTGGGCCACGATCGTGCGGTCCGGCCGCGAGCGCCGCCGCTCATCGAGGAGTCGGGACACCTCCGCGATTGCCACGACGCGTTGCCCGCCGCTCGAGCGCTCCATCCGGATAGTGCCGTCGGTGCCCCATCGTCGAAGTGTTTCTATGGATATCCCGAGCATCTCGGCGGCCTGGCCGACGCGGAGACTCGCGGACGGATTGGCGTGGCTGGAATCCATAGCTAGGAAGCATAGCCAATTCGGAGCCATATAGCTATTTGTTGTCCGGTCTTGCCCAGGAATGCCCGCCGTGAGGAGGGTCTATCGACGAGGGCCGCCGGGAGTGCGATCGAGGCCCGGCGCCAGGTCGTGGTCGAACGGTCCTATCAGCGTCATCAACGCATGATCGAGGATCGGCTCGAGAGCAGCCAGCGAGTCGATGGCTCCGCGCGGACTGCCGGGGAGGTTGACGATCAGGCAATGCCGGAGCACGCCGGCCGCCGCCCGGCTCAGGTATGCGTACAGGGTGGATCGCCCGCCCTCTGCCCGCATCAGCTCGGGCAGGCCCGGCACGTCGTACTCGATTACGGCCTGCGTGGCTTGGGGCGTCACGTCGCGCGGGGTCAGACCGGTTCCGCCCGTCGTCAGGATCAGGACATGGCCTTCCGCCGCAGCGGACAGTAGCTGCTCGATCTGGGTCCGCTCGTCGGGCACGACCGCCCGATCGACGGCAAAGCCGAGCTCCAGCAGCCGGTGCGCCAGGCCGTCGCCACTCACGTCCTGGCGGACTCCTGCCGCGACCCCGTCGCTCACGGTCACGACCAGCGCGCGGCGACGCTCGGCGGCCGGGTCGCCGATCTTTCCCGGACGCTCGACCGGGCGCGGGCCGGCCTCGTGGTCTTTCCTCCTCAGGTTCGCAGCCATCTGATCTCCACCTCCGCTCCGGGCTCGAGCTGCTCGACTCCTTCAGGCACGACCGCCAGCGCGTCTGCCGCTGCCATGGCGCTCAGCACGTGGCTGCTCTGGCGCCCCGCTCCGCGCACGCGCAGCCGGCCCTGGCCGTCGCGAATGGGAGCACCCCGTTCGTCGCGTACGACCATCACCCGGAGATAGCCGCGCCGCCCGGCGGCCTTTCCGAGCCTGTCCTCGGTGACGGCGCGATCCGCGTGCACCACAGGCGCGAGCAGGCCGCTTAGCCGCTGCAGCGCCGGACGAACGAACAGCTCGAAGGTCACCAGGGCTGATACCGGATTGCCGGGCAGGCCGAACAGCAGGACTTGCCGTCCGTCGGACCTTCGAGGCTCCGACCGGCCGAAGGCGAACGGCTTGCCCGGCTGGACGGCGACCCGCCACAGCTCGACGCGGCCGAGCGCCTCGAATGCCGCCCGGACGATGTCGTACGGCCCGACCGACACGCCGCCGCTTACGATCAGCAGGTCCGAACGCTCGACCGCCGGCCGCAGGGCGCCCAGGACCGATTCGAGCGCATCGCCGGCGATCCCGAGGTCAACGGCCCGAGCGCCCACCGCGCTGCACATCGCCAGCAGTCCGGGCCGGTTCGCGTCGGGGATACCCGATTCGCCAAGCGCCTGCCCGGGGTATCGCAACTCGTCGCCGGTGGAGAGCACACCTGCCACCGGTCTCCGATGGACTCGCAGAGAGCCGATGCCAACGGCCGCGGACATCGCGATCTGCGCCGGCCCGAGCCTCAAGTGCGGCTCGAGCAGCCGCGTCCCCGCTCGAACGTCCTCGCCTCGGTGGCGGATGTAAGCTCCCGGCTCGACGGCGGCGGTCACCAGGCACACGTCTGGCAACGGCTCCAATGCCCGGAACCCGTATGCGCGGGGCGATGCGGGGCGGGCAGCATCGCCGGGGGCCGATCCAGCCGCGGCTTCGTCGACGATCGTGGCTTCCACCGGCACAATGGCGTCGGCAGACGATGGAACTGGCGCTCCGGTCGCAATGCGGGCGGCACACCCGGGCGGCACCTGTACGTCCGGCGATCCGCCCGCCCGGACGTCGCCGACGACGCGCAAACGAACCGGTGACGCCGGCGTGGCGTCGGTCGTGTCCGCGGCGCGTACCGCGAACCCGTCCATCGAGCTGTTGTCCCAGGGCGGCAGATCGAGGGCGCTCCGGATGGGCTCCGCGAGGACCCGGTCAAGCGCCTCCGCGAGCGGCACATCTTCGCTGGGCAGGGGGTTTCCCACAGCCCGCAGGAGCCGATCCTGCGCCTCTTCGACGCTCAGCATGGGCTCAGGCTCGTTCGTCACCCGCTGCCTCGCCTCCTATGCGGCCGCCCCTGGCAGCGCCACTCAACGCGGCTCGCCGGAGCTAATGATGGCCGAGCCGCTCCAACTCGTCGCGCTGGCCGGGGGCCGCGGCCCTGCACGACGTGCGGCCCGAGGCCATGTCCAGCGGTGATACCGTCGCCGGGGGTCAGGCGATCACCTTGTCGAGATCCCTGTACTGGCCCTTCCGCCACGTGTTCTTGAGCATGTCGCCCATGCACGTGTTCAGGAGGTCAGCCAGCTCCGGATCCAGGATGTGCATGTCACAGGCCAGGAGATCGAGGTTCGGGTTGCTGCGGTTCAGGTGTTTCTGCAGCACCGACAGCATGAGCGTGGCACGCTGCGACCAGAGCGGATGCGACGGATCGGGCAGCCATGTCGGCCCGTCGCCGTTGCCCTCGGCCCAGCCCCGCTCCAGCGTGGCCACGTCCTGACTCTGGTCGTAGGCGGACCAGCCGCGCATCGGAATGATGAACGCGGTCGGCCCGCGCGTGTCGCTGAGCTTCCGGGCGATCTCCAGCGAAACCAGCTCCACCTCTTCGAGCGTTGGCAGCATGATCGTCACTGAGTCGTTGTGCTGGTACGGCAATCCGCTGCCCAGGTAGGACCTCCGCCGCTCGTTCTTGACGTCGTCGAGATACCCCGGTGCCACCGAATGGAGCGGACCGAGAGCGGCGTGGTCGAGGCCGCCCGGCACCACGATCTGCGGGATGCCCACCTCACTCGCCGCTGTCAGGCGCTCGCCCTCCCACGTCTTCGGGGTTCCGTAGACGCTGCCGAACAGGTTGTTCATGAGCTCGGCGGGCGTGATGTCGATGAGGGCCGTGATCAGCCCCGATCGGATCAGATCCTCCATCGTGGCGCCCACGCCCACGGCGTGGAAGATGGCGGCATCCCAGCCCTTGCCTTCCATGAACTCGGCGCACCGCTGGACGGTCGGCGTTGTGGTGCCATAGGACGTGATCGCAACCAGCGGCTTGGAGCCGGGCGGGACTTCGGGGACGAGCGCCATCGCAACGACGGCCGCAGCCGCGTTCGCCACAGCCTTCCGGGTAACGACGTTGATGCCCTGCTCGGCGGTGGGGTTGGCGATGTAGATGTCCTTGTTGCCCAACCACATGCTGACGTCGCTCGACGCCATGTCGGTGAGCATCACCTTCGGCACGCCGAACGGCAGCGCTCGCATGATCCGGGTGGCGGTGGTCGTCCCGACCGATCCCGCCCACGAGATGATGCCGTCGCACCTGCCCCTGGCGTGGAGCTCGACGATCTTGACGGCACCGGCGTGACCGACCAGGTCGATCGCCGTCGCCCGAGGCGCGGCGAAGACGTCTTCGATGCGAGTTCCGGTGGAAGCCAGTACTTCCTCCAGGGAGACGTCGGCCCAATCGACTGATGCGCCAAGGCTGATGTCCATGATGACCGGCTCGCCGCCCTGCTCGGCGACCTGCTCGGCGAGGTACTTGATCTCCGCGCCCTTGGTGTTGCACATGCCGGCGCAGACGATGGTCGGTTTGCTCATGCTCGGACAACCTTCTCCTACGTCGTTCCGGCGGTCCTCGGGCCACCAGCGTCGACTGGGAAGCCTCTTGCACCACTGTTCGCCCAGTAGAATGACGGGCTTCTCCGGCGTTGTCTTGCGGCGGATCGGGGTCGGTCGCAGAGGCCACTCGACCGGAGGCATGCCACTGCCCTGAGACGTAGAATCCTGGCGGGGTACATCCGCGATCGATCGATACCGCGGTCGTGGCGAGAGACAGGACATCGGACAGGCGGCCGGCAATTACAGCCGCTCCGGCAGGAGGCAATGCGATGAAGGAGCTCGTCGCGACCCTCGCCGCCTGGCGGGCGGAAGGCGCCGAGATCGGGCGCGCCGTGGTCATTCGGACGTTCGGGTCGGCGCCGCGACCGGAGGGAGCGGTCATGCTCGCGACGGCCGACGGCCGTATCGCCGGCTCGGTAAGCGGTGGCTGCGTCGAAGGCGCCGCGGTCGAGGAGATAGGTCGAGCTCGGGCGACCGGCCGCTCAAGAGTCGTTCGCTACGGCATCACCGACGAGCAGGCCTGGGACGTGGGTCTGGCCTGCGGCGGGGTAATAGACGTCCTGATCGAGCCGTCGGTGGGCGATGGTGCCGAGGCCGCAGCACGCGCCGCGGCAGGAGAGGGCCCAACCGGCGGCCGAGCCGTGATCACGCCGCTTCCCGCCGATTCGCCCGGGCCCGACGCCGGGCTACTTCCGCCGGGCGGGGGCGAGCCACCGGCTCCGGTGCTCGTCGCCTGGGAGGACGGCCACCTCGACGGTTCCCTCGGCGACCCGACACTCGACGCCGAACTCGTCCGGCTGACCCTGGAATCGCTGGCCAGCGGAACCTCCCGCACGGTGGAGCTCGCGGGTCGGTCGCTATTCATCGAGACGTTCCCGACCCCGCCCAGGCTCATCGTCGTCGGCGCAGCCCAGGTCGCGATTCCCCTCGTCGCGATTGCTCGCACCCTCGGGTACGAGACGATCGTCGTCGACGGCCGGCCGGCCTTCGCCACCCCGGAGAGGTTCCCCGACGTCGATCGACTGGTAGTGGGCTGGCCCGACGAGGTGGCGGACGAGATCGGCCTGAGCCAGTTCGACGCCGTCGTTGTGCTGTCGCACGACGTGAAGTTCGACGAGCCGGCGATTCTGACCGCTCTCTCTCGCCGCTGCCGGTACGTCGGCGTGATCGGGTCCCGCAAGAGGCTGGCCGGTAGGCGAGAACGTCTGATCGCCGCCGGGGCTCGGCGAGAGGATCTCGACCGGTTACGAAGCCCGATAGGGTTGGACCTCGGCGGCCGCGCGCCGACCGAGATCGCGCTCGCGATCATGGCCGAGATAGTGGCGATGCGCTACAGAGGAACTGGGCTGCCGTTGCGCGATCGGGCCCGCGCCGAGACCAACCAGGAGGCTACGACAGTCTCGCCCACGCCGGTCCTCCGCAGCTGATGGAAGCTTACCGGGCAGGGGCGCTCGTGCTCGCGGCCGGCGCCTCGTCGCGATTCGGGCGCCCGAAGGCGCTTGCCTTGCTGTGGGGCTGGCCCTTGCTTCAGCACGTGCTCGACGTGGTGTCGGCGGTCGGGTTTGCGGAGATCGTCGTGGTGCTTGGCCACGATGCGGACGAGATCGAACGGCGTATGGAGTGGCGGTCCGAGCGGCGCCTCCGTAATCCGGATCCGGACGCGGGCCTGTCCAGCTCGCTCCGCCTCGGTCTCGAAAGCCTGAGCCCCGCGAACGAGGCCGCGCTCATCCTGCTTGGCGACCAGCCGCTCGTGCGAGTGGAGGTCGTCGAGCGGTTGCTGGCCGCGGACGTTTCGGCGGCCCGGCCGATAGCAGTGCCGCGATACCGGGACGGCGGCGGTCCAAACCCACTGCTTATCCATCGTACGGCCTGGTCGCTGGGACGTGAAGCACGGGCGGATCGCGGCCTTGGGCCTGTCGCGCGCGACCACCAGGATCTCGTGTCCGAAGTCGAGGTGGAGGGCTCGAACCCGGACATCGACACGCCGGATGACCTGGCGGCGCTCGAGGCTTCGCCGGAACGGGCGCGGAGAGCGCCACAGCTGTCGTCGCGGGCACCGCTCCGGGGCATTCGGTAGACTTGACGAGGCGGCAGACCCCGCGATGAGCGGTCCGCCGCAGTTCCTTCCAGGCTGAGCGGCGACATATCTGCCACGCCTGCCTGCCCCCAGTCCAGCACGTGCCCGCTCGGCGGGCGCCCCCAGGAGGACCGACACGGACGCCAGCCGAACCTTCCCGATCGCTTCAGTTCCGAACCTGCGCGACGTGGGCGGCCTGACGGCCGCCGCCGGCCGGCGCGTCAGAACGGGCGTCCTGTACCGTTCGAGTGCCCTCGACCGGATGATTGGCGCGGATGCGGCCGAGTTCGACCGGCTGGGCGTCCGAACGATCTACGACTTCCGCACCGAGCCCGAGCGGACGGCGCGGCCCGATCGGGTGCCGCCCGGAACCCAGTACGTGGTCGCCGACGTCGTGGGCACCCAGGCCGAGCACACCCCCCTCCAGATCATGGAGTCAATGCGCAATCCGGCCGCCGCTCGCGAGGCGTTCCGCGACGGTAAGGGCGCGGCCATGTTCGCGGCTCACTATCGGGAGTTCGTCACCCTCGACAGCGCCCGCCTTGGCTTCGGTAGGGTGTTCAAGGATCTTGCCGACGAACGATCCCGACCAGCCCTCATCCACTGCGCCGGAGGCAAGGATCGAACGGGCTGGGCGGCGGCCTCGCTCCAGCTCCTGCTGGGCGTGCCCGAGGACCTGGTGATGGCGGACTTCCTGGCCAGCAACGAGTACCTGCAGGCAATGTTCCAACCGTTCTTCGACGACTTCGAAGCTCGCGGCGGCGAACCGGGCCTCATCGCCGACTTCATGTGGGTCAGACCGGAGTACCTCGATGCCGCCCTCGACGAGATGCGCGGTTCGTTCGGCACGATCGAGCGCTACTTCGCCGACGGGCTTGCGTTGGACGACGGCGCGATCGACGCGCTCCGGGCTGCCTTCCTCGAGGGTTCCTGAGAGACGCCTGGGCGCCTACGTCGCTCGCCGGCAACTGCGGCCTTCTCCTCGGTACGCGCGAGCAGGGATTGCCAGGCGCACGCAAAAGCTCTCCCCCTGCTCCTGGAGGCGGTTCGCAAGCGGCCCCTCTCGATGCTGCCCCGGACGGTCGCGGTCGGCCGGGATCAGGCGGGCTCGCCTGGCTCGAACGGCTCGGCCGGTTCCCACCAGTTGGTCGGGGAACGCAGCGGGTTGGCGCGGGCGATCAGCTCACGGAAGCCGGCGCGTGGTGGAGCGAATATGTCCACGACGAGACACGCGGTACCCAGCGTCCGGCCTTCGTGGGGGACGTCCGGCGGGATGACATAGAGGTCTCCCTTGTGAAGCAGCCGAGTCTCCTCGCCGATGGTGAGCTCCATCTCGCCCTCAAGGACGAGACCGAACTGCTCCTCGGGGTGGTTGTGGCTCGGGAATCCCAGGTCGGGTCCGAAGGTGACGTAGTTGAGTAGCAGGTTCTTTCCGAAGACGGGGCGGAACGAGACGCCCTCGGCCAGCTCGTACAGTGAATGGGCGTCGCGCGGACCCATCCAGGCACCCCCGGTGTTGGTCTCCTTGGGGCCGGCGTTTGACGGCGTGCTCGTTCGGAAGTAGGGCTCCGGGTTGTCGCTCATCTTGGACCGTCCGGCCGCACGGCCAGAGCGGCGCGTGTGGCGCGGGCCGACACGCGCCCGGATTGAGAAACCACGGGCGCACCTCGCTGGCTGCACGAGCGTCGCCGATCCGCGGAGGGCGAGTTCACGGCAGGATAACTATCTTGATGGCACCGCCATCGGGGTCGTTGAATGTGGCCAGGGCCTGGTCGTACTGGCTGAGCGAGAGGCGATGCGTAACCATCTCGTGGACACGCATCCGGCCCTGTTCCACGAGCGGCATCACGCGACGCATCTCGCCGGCGCTGGCCCGGCAGCCGACGAGCTCGAGCTCGTCGAGGACCAGCCGAGGCATCGCAATCTCGACGCCGAGCGTGGGGATCCCCACTGCCGCGCATCGCCCGCCGCGGCGGAGCATGCCGAGCGCCCACTGCACGGTGACCGGAACGCCGGCGCACTCGAGAACCACGTCAACACCCAGGCCGCCGGTCATGGTGCGAACGACCTCAACCGGGTCTCCCGCTCGCGGATCGACCGTCTCGAAGCCCAATTCGGCGGCTTTCGCCCGTCGCCGATCGTTAGGCTCCAGCACGATGACCCGTGAAGCACCTCGGATGAGCGCCGCGTCCCCGGAGAGGAGGCCGATCGCACCGCCGCCGGTGATCGCGACCGCGTCGCCCGGGGCTACGCCGCCGCGATTCGCGACGTGGAGAGCGATCGACGCGGGATCGATGATCGCTCCGTCCTCAAAGCTGATCGCGTCGGGCAGCTTGAAAATGCACTTCACGCCATGGACGACATACGTGGCGTCGGCACCCTGAACGTTGTGCCCGTACTGGCGGTGCAGCCCTTCGACGCCGTAGTTCTCGCACAGGTTGTAGTGGCCTTCGACGCATTTCTGGCAGAAGCCGCAGGCGTCGTGAGAGGTGCCGGCCACACGGTCGCCGAGCTTCCATCCGTACCGCTCGGCGCCCGGACCGAGTGTCACGATCTCGCCGGCCCACTCGTGCCCTGGAATGAACGGAAAGCTGAGCGGCCAGAAGCCGGGGTAGTCGCCCCTGACGAGGTGGACGTCCGTGCCGCAGATCGAAACGGCCCGCACTCGAGCCAGGACCTCGTTGGGGCCTGGAGTTGGGGTCGGCACTTCCTGGATTTCGACCTTGTTGGGCTCGAGGACGACGAGGGCCTTCATGGTCGGGGATACGTCGAGCACGGAAGCCTCCTCCTAGATGACAGCGAGAGGGTCGACCATCGACCCGGTTGCGCCCCGGATCTTGAGCGGCAGGGCAACGAACAGGAACTCGTAGACACGATCCCTGGCGAGCGCCTCCAGGTCGAGGCTCTCCATGATGTGGATCCCGTTGTCGATGAGCAGCAGGGTGTGGACCGGCTGGGGATTGCCCGTGGGGCCCGGATCGGGAGCCGGCTGGACTTCGTACGTCTCGGTGTCCGTGCCGGTAGCGACGACGCCCCGGTCAAGGAGCCAGCGGGCCGCGGAGATGTCGGGTCCGGCGGTCTTGTTGGCCGCCATCTTCTCGGCGTCGGGCCAGAGGCTCATGTAGCCGGTCCGGATCAGGACCACGTCCCAGGGCTCCACGGTCACGCCTTCGGCCTTGCACATCGCCTCCATCTCGTCGGCCTCGATCGGCGAGCCCTTGGGCAGATAGGTCAGGCCGCGATGGCCGGCGGCGTCCAGGAGGATGCCGCGGGTGAAGAACGGTGGCATCTTCGCCGCATCGCCGAAGGTCGGCCCGAAGTCGGTCAGGTGGTCGTCTGCGTTGCCGCCGCCGTACCAGTGCATGTCCTCGCCCACAGTCATGTGCGCAAGGGCGTCCAGGTGGGCACCCGAGTGCGAGGTCGCCATGATGTACTCGGCCATGTAGCCGAGGCCGGCGTCGTTGATCGGGCCCCACGGCTCGGCGCCGGTCACGCGGATGCCCCGCGGTGTGCGGTAATTGAGGACCTGGAACGGCGGGTGGCCGGGGAAGAGCGGCATGCCCGGGTAGCGGGTCGCGGCCAGGGAGTAGCTCCGACCCTGGCGAACCAGGCTGGCCGCCCGAACGATCTGCTCCGCCGGCAGCTCGCCGATGAGCCCAACTTCCTTGCCCACACTCATCGTTCGTCCCTCCCATGCGCTGGGTCTCGGTCGCGCTCCTGAACAGCCCGCCAGACGCGTTCGGGCGTGAGCGGCAGGTCGCGTATCACGACGCCGGTGGCTTCGCGCACCGCGGCCGCCACGGCCGCCGCCACGCACAAGAGAGCGCCCTCGCTCATGCCCTTGGCGCCGTAGGGGCCTGGTCCGTCGGCGTTCTCGACTACCTCGCTGTGCAGCTCCAGGGGCAGGTCCATGCTCGTCGGGATGCGGTAGTCGATCGCGCCCAAGTTCCGGACACGGCCGGCCTCGTCGAAGATGTAGTGCTCCATGAGGGTGTGGCCGAGGCCCATGATGGCTGCGCCCTCGTCCTGCATCCGGACCTGGAGAGGGTTGATGGCCTTGCCGACGTCCGAGACGGTCACGTGGCGGACGATGACGACGTCGCCCGTGCCCTCGTCCACCCTGGCTTCGATGGCGGTGCAGTTGAACTCGAAGAAAGCCGGCGCGCCCTGGAGCGGATGGTCGGGCTCGGCGTCCTTGCGGCTCTCGCCGTTCCCGGTCAACTCGCCGCCCAGTGACCCCAGGCCGGGTTTGAGGACCTCCAGGATCGTCAGCTCCCGGTCGGGAAGCCTGACTACGCCTCGCTCGACGGTGATCGCGGCTTCATCGAGCCGGTGCAGTCGGGCGGCCATCGTCCGGATCTGTGACTGGATCGACTTGCAGGCCTTCAGCACGGCGTTGCCCATCAGGACAGTTGACCGGCTGGCCGAGGTCTGCGCGTCGTACGGCACGATGGCTGTGTCGCCCATGACCACGGTCACCCAGTCCATCGGCGCGCCCAGCTCCTGGGCGGCGATCTGGGCGAAGACGGTGCGCGCCCCCTGGCCCATGTCGGACGTGCCGGCGTAAACGATGACGCTGCCGTCGGCGAGAAGGCGGACGGTCGAGTACGAGAGGCCCGTGGTGGGGCCGGACTTGATGCCGATGGCAATGCCGCGGCCGTGACCGACCGGGAGCGGCGTGCCCCACCCGATCAGTTCGCCGGCCCGGCGGACGGTCTGCTGCCAGTCGCCGTCGGCCGGCGTGTCCCACGGGATGAAGGCTTCGCCCTTGCGGGCCAGGTTGCGCAGGCGGAACTCGAGGCGATCGATGCCGAGCGCGCGGGCAGCCTCGTCCAGGTTCGATTCCACCGCCCAGTTGATTTGGGGGTTCCCGAAGCCGCGGAACGCGGTGGCCGGAACCGTGTGGGAGAGGATCCCGCGGGCCACGATCCTGGCGGCCGGCATGCGGTAGGGCCCAGCCCCGACGTAGCTGCCCTTGTTCACGACGCGGTCGGCGATGTCGACGTAGGCCCCCATCAGGTAGTCGGCCTTGATGTCCTGGAACGCCAGGGTGCCGTCCGAGCGGACGCCGGTTCGGACGCGGACCTCCGCCGCCGTGCGGCGAACCGCCTGAAACGTCTCCTCCAGGGTCAGCACGAGCCGCACCGGGCGGCCGGCCTGAAGGGCCATGAAGGCAACCACGGGCTCGTACTTGATCTGCTGTTTGCCGCCGAACCCGCCTCCCGGATCCGGGGCGATTACCCGCACCCTTGACAGGGGCAGGCCGAGGATCCCGGACAGGATTCTCTGGAGCCAGTAGGGATGCTGGATCGTCGTCCAGACGGCGATCCCGTCGCCGTCTGGGGCGGCCATGAAGGCGTGGGGCTCGATCGCGAAGTGGGTCACCATCGGGAAGCTGTAGCTGTTCTCGATGACGACATCCGCCGGCTCGGCGTCGACGTCTCCCCACCCCACCCGATGCACGCGCATGACGTTGGTGGCGGCGAGCGGGTCGCCCGGCCGGAGGGCTGGATCCTGGACGAGCGGGGCCGCCGAGTCGAGGGCCGAGGTGATCGTGACGATGGCCGGCAGCTCCTCGTACTCAACCCGGACCAGGCCGGCGGCCGCCTCGGCCGCAGCCTTCGAGTCGGCTGCCACCGCGGCCACAGGCTCGCCGTGGTACTTCGTCTCGCCGACCGCCAGAACCGGGCGATCCTTGAACTGGGGCCCGTACCTCGGGACGGGCTGGGGTAGATCGGCGGCCGTGACCACGACGCGGACGCCCGGCACCTGCGCGGCGGCCGACGTGTCGACCCTGAGGATCCTCGCCCGCGCGACCGGCAGGGTGACGAGCTTCGCGTGGAGCTCGCCGGGAAGGTGAATATCGGCCACGTACTCCTGGTGGCCGGTGACGCGCGCGTCTCCGCCGACGCGCCACGGCGAGGCACCGACCTTGACTGCGCTCATTGGGGTGTCCCTTCCGCCACGGCCAGAACGGCCTCGGTGATCTGGACATAGCAGGCGCATCGGCAGAGGTTCCCCGACAGGCCCTCCTGAACTTCGTCCAGCGTGGGATGTGGATTCGCGGCCAGCAGGGCCTGGGCGGCCATCAGCTGGCCGGGCGTGCAGAACCCGCACTGGACCGCGCCCTTGTCCAGGAACGCCTGCTGGAGCGGGTTGAGCTTCCCGTCCTGAGCCAGACCTTCGACCGTGGAGACCTCGGCGCCGTCGGCCTCGACGGCAAGCATCAGGCAGCTGTCCACCGCCAGCCCGTTCACCAGAACGGTGCAGGCGCCGCACTCGCCGACGTCGCAGCACTCCTTGGTGCCGGTCAGTTCAAGGTCGTCGCGTAGGACGTCCAGGAGGGTGCTGTTGACGGCCACCTCGAGGGCCCGCCGGCGCCCGTTGACGGTCATCTCGATCGGAAGCGTGTCAACCATCGGTCCGTCCCTCCGCCAGCCGATCGATGGCCGTATGCAGCGCCCGCCGGCCGAGCACACGGAGCATCGCCAGTCGGTACTCCGGGCTTGCCCGCATCGATCGTTTGGATGGGCTCGCGCCCGCGAACATCTTCTCCAGGATCCGTTCCTTCGCCTCGTCGTCTGCCTTTGGATCCGCGAGCGTGCCGGTCTCGTCCACGAAGAGGACCGGCCGCGGCCCGACGCTGCCGTAGGCGAGCCTGGTGACGCCACCCTCGTCGACCGAGCAGCACAGCGTTACCGAGGCCAGGTCGTGGCCGCGCCGTCGAGTGCGGCGGAGGTGGACGGTGCCCGACCGGCGGGACGGGACCGGCAACTCGATGGCAGTCACGAGCTCACCGCGGCCGAGGGTCGTCACCCCGGACTCCACGAAGAAGTCGGTGATGGGGATGCGCCGCGGTCCCCGTGGGCCTGCCGCAACCACGGTGGCCCCGTAGACCAGCAGCGGCGGCGCCGTGTCCGCGGCCGGCGACGCGTTGCAGATATTGCCCGCGAGCGTGGCCCGGTTGCGAATCTGGACCGAGCCAACGATCGCCGCCGCCTCGGCCAGGGCGCGGAAATGCCGGCGCACGAGCGGGCTCGCGGCCACGTCCGTCATCACGGTCGTGGCGCCGATCGTCACGGCGCCGGCCGCCTCGCGGATGCCCGGGCGCAGGTCGGCGATGCGCTTGATGTCGATCACTACCGACGGTTTCTCCGAGCCGCTTCGCAGCCGGAGGACCAGGTCCGTGCCCCCGGCCAGGACGCGTGAGTCCGCGTCGTGGGTATCCAGGAGTGCCACGGCCTCGGCCAACGTGGCTGGCCGCTCGTAAGCGAACGTCTGCATAATCTCGGGACCTCCGCGGCTCAGAGGATCTTGTCCACCTCGTCCAGGAGCACCTGCGGATTGGCTGCCCGGACGAAGTAGAAGGGGCGATCCGTGAACTTGGTGACCCACTTCGCGCGTACGCGGCGCAGCGGCTCCGTGTCGACCATCGGCATCGGCCAATCGGCTGCCAGCAGCTCGTTGAGCAGGAAGTAGTTCTGGAGCGAGTGGAGCGTCTGGAACTGGCGCTCGAACGGGATCATCTCGCCCAGACTCGGGTCGAAGTTCCCGTCGATCGCGGGCACGACGACGACGTCGACGTTGCTCGGTTCCGTGTAGAGCTCCCAAGTGGGCATGCCGCCGAAGAACTTGGCGACGCCTGCCTCAGGGGCGGCCTTGTCGGCGCGCTCGGTGCCCTCGGTGCGCTTCTTGATGAAAGGCTCCTTGGAGCCCTTCACCGCTCGCCCGGCATCGTCGACGACCGTCGTCTCAGTGGAGACGAGCAGCGCGCCGCGCCGGCACGCCTCGATCTGGCCCATGCTCTTACCGTGGTTCGATTCGCCGCCGAGGAACATCACGGTCTTGCCGTGATATCGCACTGCAGAGGCATGGAACGGGTGCAATCCCTCCGCCTCCATGCGCAGGGCGAGCAACGCGACCACGACCTTCTGGATCGGGCCTGCCGGCCATTGTCCCTCGAACGTCATAATCCGGCCGTCGTAGGAGATCGACTTATGCCCGTCCTGGTGCCAGACGATGTCTGGCTTCGACAGGGTCACTTCGGGCGAGATGCGTACGTCGGCGAGCCGGTAGTTGAGGAAGTTCAGATCCTCCAGGACGTGTTCGCGGGGCTGACTGCCGTAGACGTCCACCCGCAGCCGCGCGGTCTCGGCGGACATCTCCTCCGACAGTTGCAGTTGCTCGTTCATGTCTTCCTCACTACAGGCGGCCGATGCCGCAGCCGTATCTTTGGTCGGGGTCTTGCCGGTCGACCGCGAACTCGGCCGTCTCGGCTCTCAGACGGAGTCGCGCCGGACGGATTCGTGCGTCCGGCCGTCATCCCTCCGCCGGCTAGGCTCCTTCGGCGGAGGCCGTGCCTGGATCGGAGTAAGCAGCCCCGTTCGAAGCCGACGGCTCGTCGACCCACGTCTCGCGGAACATGTCGCCGGCCGCCTCGAAGTGGAGGTGGTACGCCTCCGTGGCCAGGTCGGGATTGCGGCCGCGAAGGGCCGCGAGGATCGGGACGTGGAGGTCGGCGATATGGCGCGCGTTCACGCCGGGAACGACGAGGGTGATGTACGTACGCGAGAGCGGCTCAAGGGTCCGCCAGACCCGCTCTAACGTGTTGTTGTGAGCTATCTGGATTACGCGAGCGTGGAACGCGACATCGACTACGGCTTCGGCGTGCGCATCGCCCGCGTCGGCCGCTCGCTGCATTTCGTCTACGTAGCCCTGCAGCTCTTCGAGGTCCGCGTCCGACAGCAGGGGCAGGGCAAGCCGGGCGCCGAGGGATTCGAGTTCGGCTCGA
>DASWZK010000005.1:0-34943 GCA_036404515.1 Candidatus Limnocylindrales bacterium | reverse complement strand
GTCGGGGCCCGCACAATCGCTTGCAGAGTCGCTCGATCGGCATCGCTGACAGTCAGAGGAGGAGCAGGACGGAATGGCATGGTGAGAATCGTAGCTGCCATCGCACTAAGACGCTAGCTACTTGCGCAACGAGACACTAGTTGACCGGGATCACGTAGACGAAGTAGCCGTCGCGGCCCAGGATGAACTTGGCCTGGACCCAGGTCTTGTAGTCCTTCGGCAACTGGCCGACCGGCACATCCGCGTCCGGCGGGCGCGATGCACCCCAGATGGTCGAGATGCGGGGATACCAGACGTCCTCGATCCGGACAGAGAGGACCGTGAAGTTGTCGGTCAACGCGGGGTCGGCGGTGGCGGTGAAGCCTGAAACCACCCAGGAGTGCCAGCCGTACCAGACGAGCAGCCCTGCCGGTCGCTGGGTAACTCGTATCTGCTTCGCCACGGTGTGGATCGCGTCGGCCATCTTGAGCCTGGCGCCAACTTGGTAGTTGCCGTAGCCAAGAGAAGTGAGGCCTTTCGCCCAACCGACGGGGTCGGCGCCGCCGGAACTGCTTCCGGCGATCGACACGGCCAGGTCGAAAAGCTTGGACTGGGTATCACGCGTCGTATCGGGCAGGACACTCATGATGTTCATGGAGGTCTGCATCGCCGCCGGGACGCACCAGTTGTCCTTGATCTCGCTGACGAAATCGCCCGATTGATAAAGGTCCATCGCGAAGAGACCCGACGTGGCGGGGGTGGCCGTCGGCCCGACCGTCGGGCTGGCGCCCTCCGACGCGGACGCCGCTGCCGTGGGAGCGACGGTCGGAAGAGACGGATCCACGACGACCAAGGGTGGGCGCGTCCCGCCGGTGCGAGCCCACGGCGTGGTCTGAGGATCAACGGCCAGCGTCGAGTGGCTGACCGCCTGAACGGCCGCGAAAAGCGTTCCGGTGACCAGGAGAACCATCACGAGGGCGACCATGACGACCTGACCCAGTGGTCTCGGCCGGCGGTCTACACCCGGGACGACACCCGGGCGGTGGTGAACGATCGCCCGCGACCACCGCGACACCCCACCGATCCTGGCCACTCGCGCTGGGACGACCACCGCCAGCAACCCGACCTTGGTGGCCATGCAAACCGTGTAGCCGATCGGAATTGCAGCCAGTCCAAGTGGCGAGGAGAGCGCCGAGGCGGAGATCACGCCCGCCGCGAATCCGGCCATAGCGGCGACCATCGGCCAGCCGGTGTTGTGCGTGGCGTAAATGGCCCTGGCCAGGAGTTCGGTGATGCTTTCCAGCGGGATCGAGAAGGCCAGGATGGCCAGCAGCATCGTTGTCTGGGCGACGTCGGTGGAGTCGAAAGCGCCGCCGCCAAACAGGATCTGGATGGCCAGGCCTCCCAGCGTCAGGAGACCGACGGCGGCACAGGTTGACAGCACGCCGATGGTGGCCAGGTTCGTGAAGAAGGTCTTCTTGAACGCCCGTTTGTCTCCCGCCGAAGCCGCGGCGGATAGGCTGGGGAACGCAGCCGTCGCGAAGGCGACGCCGATCAGCGTCTCGGGCAAGCTCTGGAAGCTCTGGGCGATGTCCAGGTTCGTGACGGACCCTGAAGCGAGGGTCGAGGCGAGGCTCGTGAAGTAGATGCCCATGAGGTAGGCGAGCGGCTGGCCGAACATCTTCGGGATTATCAGTCGCACGAACTCGCCGAGGCCCTTCGTTCGCAAAGCCAGGCCGGGACGGGGAGTGAAGCCCGTTCGGTAGATGCCGAACAGTCGAACGCCCAGGGCTATCGCCGCGCCGATGACGGCGCCGTAGGCTGCCCCGTAGATGCCGGCGAAACTGCCGAGCACGACCGCGCCGAAGACGATCCCACCGTGGTACAGCACGTCGTAGAGGCCGTAGGTGATGAAGCGGCGTTCCGCGACGAGAACCTCGCCGAGGACGAGCGAGGCGGCCGCAAGGATCTGCGCGGCGCAGAGGATGCGGAACAGGCCGACGTAGAGGTCGCGCTGGCCACCTGTGAATCCAGGTGCGACGATCCCCAGCGTCTGTGGGGCGAAGATGAAAAGGACCGCGCTCGCAACCGCCATCGCCAGGACGGACAACGTCAGGATCGTCCGAGCGAAATCTCGGGCCTTCTCCCTGGCCTCGCGGTTGAGCCCTACGAACAGCGGCAGGAACGGCCCGACGACGCCACCCATGACGAGAACCTGGAGGGCCAGCTCGGGCAGTTTGAATGCGGCCAGGAAGGCATCGACTTCGGGCCCCGCACCAAAGGAATGGGTGAGCACGCGCTTCTGCAGAAGCGCCGCCGCGTAGCCGCCGAAGGTGAGCACCGCCAGGATGACGGCACCCCGCGGAAGGGCAGTCTGGAGCAGCTTCCTGGCTGGTTCGAAGGCGCTGCGGTCCTCGGGCGGCTCGTCGTTGTAGAGCGCCGCCTCAGCAGCCCGGACTCGGCTTGGCGACCCGCCGCGCGGCGTCTCTGCAACCTGAGGCAATCGCGACTCCCCCTGTAAGCACTTCGGCCGTTCAAAGGTGGTGTTGAGGCGAGCCATCTTGGACATCTCGGCGACGCACCTCGGACTGGCGTTGTTGCGCCAGCTGCTCGGATTCAACGGAAATGGCGACGTCGCAATGTCCGGGATCAGCGGCTCCAAGCCCGTCGAGCGCCTTCCCGCCGCCTCGGACACTTGACATGTCAATACCCCCCAGGGGTATACAAACGCGTCGAAATGTTGTATGAATCACCCAGCAAAGGCCTGTCAAGACTTGACAGGCCCTTATCCATGTCAGGGTGGTCCGGCTTGAGGCCGGGCGGTTCGGTTTTGATGGTCCAAACGGGCGGTTCGGTGGGGCGGTGGGCGGTTCCGCCGACGGGCCGCAGGGCCGGTAAGCCGGGCCGTTCGGTTGGTCGGGCTCGTCCGCTCGGTTGAGGCCGGTGAGAGTGAACGTTGCGGGCTCGTCGGCCGTCTAACGCGCAGGAGATCGGTTTGGCGTCAGGTGTAGCCGCAGAAGTCAAGAGCAAGCTGTCGATCGTCGACGTCGTCGGCGAGCAGGTGCATCTGCGCAAGGCCGGCACGACGTACAAGGGGCTTTGCCCGTTCCACGGGGAGAAGACCCCCAGCTTCGTGGTTACTCCGGCGCGCGAGAGCTGGCATTGCTTCGGCTGCGGCGAGGGCGGCGACATCTTCAGCTTCATCATGCGCCGCGACGGACTGACCTTCCCGGAAGCGCTCAAGCGGCTTGCCGCGAAGGCCGGCATCGAGATCGATGAGCGGACTAGCCGCGAGGACGCCCGCAGATCCCGACTGCGCGAAGTCCTCGAGCAGGCGATCGCGTTCTACCACGTCGTCCTGACACAGTCGAAGACGGGTGCGCCGGCGCTCGAATACCTGCACGGCCGTGGCTTCACCGACGGCACGATCGAGAAGTTCCAGCTGGGCTGGGCGCCCGACGGTTGGGACCAGATGATCAAGATGCTGCAGTCGCGCCGTAACGTCGACGTCGCCGATCTGGCCGAGATCGGACTGACCAGCGCGCGACCGAACGGGCGCGGCGCGTACGACAAGTTCCGCTCGCGGGTAATCTTCCCGATCCGCGACGCGGCGGGAGCGCCGGTTGGCATCGGCGGCCGAGTGCTGCCGGGCACGGCGGCGGCTGCAGACTCGAACGCGCCCAAGTACCTCAACTCGCCGGCCACGGCGCTCTTCGACAAGAGCCGAACGCTTTACCTCATCGAGCGAGCGCGCGGCGAGATGCGCCGAACCGACGAGGCCGTTCTCGTCGAGGGGTACACCGACGCGCTGATGGCCCACCAGGCCGGTTTCGAGAACGTCGTGGCGAGCCTGGGCACTGCCCTCACGCCGGCCCAGGTGGCGCTGATCGCGCGCTATGCGCGCGAGATCGTCCTCGCCTACGACGTCGATCCTGCCGGCCAGCACGCCGGTTCCATCGGTGGGGCGGAGCTGTTCCGGTTGATCGGGGCTTTGGCCGCAGAAGAAACCGGCGTCGAGGTCACGCGTGTTCGTGTGGCACGCCTGCCCGAGGGTAAGGACCCCGATGAGGTGATCCGGGAGTCTCCCGACTTGTGGCGGGAGTCGATCCGGACTGCTCAACCGATCATCGAGTTCCTGATCGACTACTACGCCACGGCCTACGACGTCCGGAGGCCGGAGGGACGGCGGCACGCCGTGGCGGCACTCGTGCCGTTGTTGCGCGAGATCCGCGACCCGGTCGTGCGCGATGGCTACCTCCAGGCGCTTGCGCGCCGCACGGGAGTCGAGGAACGCGTTCTGCTCGAGGCTTTGCGAGCGCCGGAGCCGGTCGCGCAGGGCGCGGGCAGAGGCCGCGGCGGCGAGGGTGCCGCCGGCTCGTTCGGCCGTTTCACCGCCGATGCGATCATGTCGTCCCCGGACGCGCTCGATACGAAGGCCGAGCTGAAGGCGCTCTCGCTGGAGGAGAGCCGGCTCCTGAGGTTGCTGCTGATCGTGCCGGAGCAGCAGGAACGCGTCGCGGAGACGCTGGCGGCGCAGAAGCTGCAGCTGCCCAGCACCCCGGCCCGCGAGCTTCTGGCGGCGATGCTGGCCGATCGCCAGCGGGACCGCGAGGCCGGTGGCCCGGGCCGTTTCGAACGGGGGCGCTTCCTGGAGGCATTGCCGTCTGAGCTGCGCGGCCTGGCCATCGCCCTCTACGCCGAACGTGGCCCCGACCCGAACGAACTCGACGGCAACCGCGTTCGTATTGGAGTTGACCAGTGCTTGCTCGCCCTCGAGGCGGACCGGCTCGAAGAAGAGGTCCGCTTTAACGCTGGCGAGCTAGTGGAGGCGCAAGCCGCCGCGGACTCGGGGGCAGTCGCCCGATTGCTCGAATTGCAGCGCCACCTGAACGAGGCTCGCCGATCGCTCGACCGACGCCGGCAGGACACGAGCCTACTCACATCCGCTGGAGGACACCGATGACCGACCCCCTTGACAAGCAGCTCGTCGAGGTTGCCCTCTCCGGCGGTAGCCGCCGCAAGGCAGACCTCGAAGAGGCAAAGCTCGCCGGCGTACGCACGCGCCGTGCGCTCGATGAAGAGTCGCTCGAAGACGAAGATCTGCTGGCGGATGAAGAAGAAGTAGCGCCACCCGACGCCCTGGACGAAGACGCGGTCGATCTGGGCGTCGAAGTCGTCGAAGAGGACGTCCTGGCCGAGCCGCATGTGCCCGGGGACGCTCCGGTCAAGCTCGACGTCGAGGCACTCGAGGAGCCGACGCCGGAGGAGCTCGAGGCCCTCTCGGCCGATATGATCGGGATCGACGACCCGGTTCGGATGTACCTGAAGGAGATCGGCAAGGTTGCCCTCCTCACGGCTGAGGAAGAGGTCGTCCTCGCCAAGGCCATCGAGCTGGGCGAGCAGATGGTCGATGAGCCGTGGAAAGGCATCCTGTCGCTCCACGAATGGACGCACCACGACACCGAGCGCAAGACCCGCACCATCAAGCCCCAGTACAAGCTGCCCTTCGGTCCGGAGGCCGCTCGAATGGTCGCCGACGCCGTGTCGGTGGAGGAAGCGGCCGATCTGCTGGTCCCCACGATCGACTTCCACCTGATCAAGGCCGGTAAGGACGCCACGACCGACGGGACCAAGGATCTGCTGAAGGAAGCGCGCCATCACGTGCAGGTCTACAACGACACTCTCACGCCGGAGTCGTTCCTGATCCTGCTCGACTGGGCCTACTTCGCCGTTCACAACGGCGACCTGGACTCGCGTGACAACGTCGGCCTGCGCGCCATCTACGACTGGACGCGCGACTTGGTCGCGCACCCGGCGCTCCAGCGCTGGATCGAGAGCGGCCATGACGCCGAGCTGCTCAAGCGTCTCGGCACCGACCCGGAAGTTCCGGCCAACACGAAGCTGGCACATCGACGGGGCGAGCTGGTCCGGATCGGGCGCGACGCGCGCGAGCAGCTGACGTCGGCCAACCTTCGGCTCGTCGTCTCGATCGCGAAGAAGTACATCGGCCGCGGCATGTCGTTCCTCGACCTTATCCAGGAAGGCAACATCGGCCTGATTCGCGCGGTCGAGAAGTTCGATTACGAGAAGGGCTACAAGTTCTCCACCTACGCGACGTGGTGGATCCGGCAGGCCATCACGCGAGCGATAGCGGACCAGGCCCGAACCATCCGCATTCCCGTCCACATGGTGGAGACGATCAACCGCCTGATCCGGGTGAGCCGGACGCTGTTGCAGGAGCTCGGGCGCGAACCGACGGTCGAGGAGATCGCCGAGGCGATGTCAAAGGGCCAGGAGCAGGTCGTCACGCCCGAGAAGGTCCGCGAGATCATCAAGGTCTCGCAGGAGCCGGTGAGCCTCGAGACGCCGATCGGCGAGGAAGAGGATTCGCACCTCGGCGACTTCATCGAGGATCGGGGCGCGCTGGCGCCGGCGGAGGCCGCGTCTCATCAGCTGCTCAAGGAGCAGGTTGAGGCGGTTCTCGACTCGCTCACTGGCCGTGAGCGCCGCGTCCTGCAGCTCCGGTTCGGCCTTGAAGACGGCCGCGCGCGGACGCTCGAAGAGGTCGGCAAGGAGTTCAACGTCACCCGCGAGCGCATCCGCCAGATCGAGGCCAAGGCCCTGCGCAAGCTCCGCCACCCGTCCCGCTCCCGCAAGCTCAAGGACTACCTGGAGTAGGGCGATCCACGCACGCTGGCAGCGGTTCGGGCATCATAGCCGCACGCCCACGGACGAGTGAGCGTGGACGACCCGCGACCCGGAACCGAGGGCCGTCCCGGACGCAAGACTAGTCTGGACTCGAAAGGCGTACTTCGCCCGTCTGGCGCTGAAAAGCGCCCAGGCCCGAGCAAGATGCGACTGTCTTGCAAATGGAATATATCTGGAACCGCTTGGATGAGAACATGAAAGAGTCGGGCGTGAGCCAAGGCCAGTCGGCATCGGAGCTCATCTCGAAAAGAATCGCCGAACTCGGGGACTGGCGCGGGGAAACTCTCGGCAGAATGCGCAAGCTCATCAAGGAAGCTGACCCGGATGTCGTCGAGGAGATGAAGTGGATCAAGTCCTCGACCCCGGGCACCCCGGTCTGGTCGCACGACGGCATCATCTGCACTGGCGAGTCCTACAAGAATGTGGTGAAGCTGACCTTCGCCAAGGGCGCGTCCCTGGAGGATCCGGCCCGTCTCTTCAACTCGAGTCTCGACGGAAACGTACGCCGCGCGATCGACATCCACGAAGGAGAAGAGGTGGACGAGATCGTCTTCAAGGCGCTCGTTCGCCAAGCGGTCGCCCTCAACAGTTCTGGCAAGTCGAAACCTTCGAAGAAAGCGAAGTCCTAAGGGATTCCGCCCCTGAACAGCTCCGACATCGGGGTGGCGGAGGTGTCGTTCCGCCCGAGCGTACCCAGGTTGAAGATGGCCTCGACACCAACTACTACAGGGCCGTGTCGTCGCGGCACCGGGCGAGTGGCGCCACCTCTACCTGCGGCTCGAGGAACTCGTCAATAGCTGCGGGCGAGAACCGTCGGCGCTCGTTGACCGTCATCTCAGCTGTGGCCATCATGGTTCGCACCTGAAGGTGGCGGAGGGAGGAGGTGCCCAGATCCCGCGCATCTACTTCCTCGACGACACGAAGGGCGTGACGGGGAAGGTTCACATGGGGTTCTTCGGGCCGCACCGGTTCGTCCCGAACGCGGGGGCGAACCGACCACCTCTGCGGCGAGGGAGCGCCTTGGTAGCCCGCCTGGGTCGGCCTTGGCAGCACTTCTGGCAGCTTGCGCCGACGTTCGCCGGGTCGGGCCCGCGCCATAATGCCGGCAGTCCCGAGATCGGAGCCGCTATCGGCGGACATTAGCGGACACGGGGCGGACAACCTGGAGTAGTGGAGAGGGCGCGGGGCGGCGGTTCCCGTCGGACGCCGCCGGGCTCGGTAGAGGTTCGACCGTCGTCCTTGGGAGAAGCGGCATGAACGCGTCTGCACCCCGATCGCTGGTATCCACCGAGTGGCTCGCCGCTCGTCTTGACGACCCCGACCTTCGGGTGGTGCACGTCTCGCCCGATCGAAAGGCGTACGACGGCGGCCACGTGCCGGGCGCCGTCTTCAGCAGCCTGCACGCAGACCTGGCCAAGGTGGGTTTGCGACCGGAGACTGGCTCCGCCCGGCGCGAATACCTCGTACCGACCCGAGAAGAAACGGCCGAGGCCCTCGGCCGTTGGGGCGTCGCGCCGGGCTGGCGCGTCGTCTTCTACGACGATGCGGGCATGGGCCGGCATGCCATCCGCGGCTACTGGCTGCTCCGCCTGTATCGCTTCCCGGTGGATCGGGTCCACGTTCTGGACGGCGGGCTGTCGGTCTGGCTGGCCGAAGGGCGCGAGGTCACGACGGTTGAGCCGGCCGTCGCTCCGGGCGGGACTGAGCCTCTCGGCGATCGCGACGACGGCCTTGTCGCGACGGCCGAAGACGTCCTTGCGTGGAGCCGCGAGGCGAGCGTGCCAGGCGGCCCGCCGCGCATCCTGGACGTCCGGACGGTCGACGAGTTCCTGGGCTACGACGTCAGGGCGGCCCACGGCGGCCACGTGCCCGGCGCCCGGCTCCGGCCCTTCACCGACTTCGTGGCCCCCGACGGACGTCTTCGGCCGGCGGCCGACGTCCTGGCGATCCTCCGAGGCTCTGGCGTGGACCCCGTGGAGCTGCGGGCGACCTACTGCCAGGGCGGCATCAGAGCGGCTCTGGCCTGGTTCGCCCTGTCGGAGGTCGCCGGGTTGACCGGGGTCCGCAGCTTCGCCGGGTCGTGGGAAGAGTGGGGCAATCGGCCCGATCTCCCCGTCGCGCGCTGAAGACTGCCGCCTCGGCCAGTCTATGCAGCGTCGTATGCCCGCTTGCCGGTCGCGCCCAACTCCACGGTTGGCCCGTGATATCCTGACGCGCGGCGCCGCGACGGCGTCCGGATCGCTTCAGGCGATCGACTCGCTCCGGCGTAGCTCAGTGGTAGAGCGGGCGGCTGTTAACCGCTTGGTCGTAGGTTCGAATCCTACCGCCGGAGCCACTTTTCCCTCGTGGATGGCCTACTTCTGGCTCTTCCAGCCAACTCTTGGCGACCCAGTTTCGGGGTCCGTGACTGACTGCGTGACTGACTGAGCCGGCCCCGCCACGGCCATGACGTGGGCGTACACTTCCGTGCCGGCCTGCGCCCGGCCGCGCTCGTCTGACTCTTGACAGGTCGCCACTCCGGGACCGTGTCGGGCAGCGCCCACGAGTTCACCGCGACTCTCTCTGTCACCGGGACCGTTGCGAAGGGCGGCCACGCCGCCGATCAATCGGAGAAGTCGAGCGGACTCGTCCGATGCTTTCGTCAGGGAGTTGTGAGCCTATGAAGGGGTCTGGCCGCTCTTCGAGCGAGGCGTGATCCAACACCGTCCAGGTGGTCGGCTCCTCGCTCTCTTTCGGGTACAGTCGTGCTCCCGGTCACTCCCTTCCTGGGGGTCTCTGATGGAAAGGGACCAGCGTGGACTACGCGCAGGCGATCATCCTCGGGCTAATCCAGGGCATAACCGAGCTGTTCCCGGTGTCGAGCCTGGGGCACACGGTCATCCTGCCGGCGCTGCTGGGCTGGACCAACGTGGTCTCGGCGCAGTCCGCCCCGGAATCGTTCTTCCTCGCCTTCCTGGTTGGCCTCCACGTCGCCACGGCCCTGGCCCTGATGTTCTTCTACCGCGACCAGTGGGTCCGGATCATCGCCGGGCTTCTTCGATCGATGCGACGCCGCAGTATCGAAACCTCCGACGAGCGCCTGGGCTGGCTCCTCGTCGTGGCCACCATTCCCGCCGGGCTGATCGGGATCGTTCTAGAGCACCCGCTACGGGTCCTGTTCGCGACACCGGTCGCGGCGGCAGGCTTCCTTGTCGTCAACGGAGCCGTCCTGCTCACCGGCGAGCGTGTGCGTCGCCGGGCGGAGGTTCGGGCAGTGGTTGCCGCGCACGAACAGACGCTCTCCGGGGATCGCCGTCTCGACACGCTCGAGTTTCGCGAGGCAGGGGTAGTCGGCGTGGCCCAGGTGTTCGCCCTCCTGGCAGGTATCAGCCGGTCCGGGATCACCATGGTCGCGGGCCTCGTCCGGGGCCTCGATCACGAAGACGCGGCGCGGTTCTCGTTCCTGCTTGCCACGCCGATCATCCTTGCGGCCGGCGTCTACAAGCTGCCCGACCTGCTAGGCCCCAACGGAGACGGAGTGCGCGGCCAGGTGCTCGCCGGGAGCGTTGCGGCGGCGATCGCGGCCTACGTATCCGTGCGCTTCCTCAGCCGCTACTTCACGAGGCGGACGCTCACTCCGTTCGCGGTCTACTCGCTCCTGATCGGCGGACTGGCCCTCCTTCGTTTTGGCCTGTAGAGGCCCGTGAGGTCGCGGGAGATTTCGGGGAGGGCCTTCCTCGGCACGTGGTGGCGTTTGCACCCTTCGGCGGATCCTCTGGTAAGGTTTCGGATGTTCCGCGCGGCCCATCCCGCGACGTGCCTCGCAGCCGTCCCCAGCTGGAGACCGTATTGACTCAACCCCGGGACGTCGTAGGTCGCATCGGCGCGCGTTTCGACTCCTTCGCGCACGCAGCCGTCGCTCGCCTGAGGCGTCATCCGGCAGCGGATTCGTTCGCGCCACTTCGCAGGGTCGGGGCCCGCTTCTCTCGGACCGACGGCCTCGAGCACCTGATTCCAGTGGGCCTGTGCCTCCTGCTCGCGGCCGCCGCGCTCGTCAGCACCCTTCCGGTAGCGTCTCGGGCATCGGCTGCTGTCGTCCCGACCGCCGGGACTGCCGTCGTGGGAGAGGCAGTCCCGAGCGCGCAGTTCGGGCAGGGCGACGGACCTCTGGCGTCGGACTCCGGCAACGCCTACCTCGGAGATGGCTCGATTCCGAATGTCTTGGGTCGGCCGATTGAGGCCGACACCCTCGCCTTGATGCAGACGTACGTGGTTCAGCCCGGGGACACGCTGGCCCGCGTCGCGAGCGAGTTCGGGCTGGCGGTGACGACGATCTACTGGGCGAACAAGAGCACCCTGGCCGACCCGCAGCTTCTTCGGCCCGGGCAGACCCTGCTGATCCCGCCGATCGACGGACTCCTCATCGTCGTGGGCATGAACGATACCCTCGATTCCATTGCGACCAGGTACGGCGTCGCGAGCCAGGACATCATCGATGCCAACGACCTGTTCGATCCGGCGGTGTTCGCGGGCGAGACGCTCATCGTCCCGGGTGCCGAAACCTCGCCTGTGCCTTCGCCGAAGGGGGCGACGCGTAGCGGCGGTGGCAACGGCGGCTCGGCCCGGGGGACCGGCATACTGCTCTGGCCAGTCCCGGGTCACAAGCAGATCACCCAGCGGTTCGGCTGCACCGGGGTCCCCTCAGAGCCGCCGTATGGCAACTGCGCCCATTACCACGATGCCATCGACATAGGCGCTCCGGAAGGCTCCGCGGTCGTGGCAGCCGCCGCCGGGACGGTCATTTACGCCGGCTGGAAGCTGGCGGGGTCGGATGGCTACGGCGGCGGCTTGGTGGTCTGGATCTCTCACGGCGGCAAGCTCTACACAACCTACAATCACCTCTCGGCCGAGTTCGTGAAGGTTGGCCAGAGCGTGAAGGCGGGCCAGCGCATCGGCAGTGTCGGCATGACCGGCAACGCAACGGGCCCGCATCTGCATTTCGAAGTGTGGGCCTGTTACCCGTGGACCGGCGGCACGATTGGCTGCGCCCGGAACCCGCTGAACTACACGCGGTAGCCCGCTCAGGCAGGGTCCGGTGCGCGGCTTCGCTTCCCTCCGTCACCGTGGCCTGATCGTGAACTGCCCCAGGAGTTTGAGCGGCCGGCGCCTATAGCCCCACCTCGAGCCTGATGTCCGGCGACGGGCGCTCGGTCCTGATCCGGACGGAGCGCTCGAGGACGGCGCCCACGATGTCGGCGAAGTATCCGACGCTCTCGACCTTCGCCAACGTTCGTTCGATGGCGCGAACCTGGTCGGCGGAGAGCGGCTCTCGGGTGACGACGTGGAGATGAAGGCGACGCCACTCGAACGTCGCGACGCTCTCTTCAGCCGCGACGCCGCGGACAGTCTGACTCGGATCGGTCATGCGCCCTCCAGCCCCGTTCACAGTACAGAGTGCTCCTTGCGGCAGACATTGCCGACACATCCGATCTCTGCCACCCCTCCGCGAACGATCGTCACCGTCGCGGCATCGTGACCGAGTGACCCTCTCTCGCCGCCTCAACGCCTGCCGCCGGCTGTCGACCGGCTGCCATCCCGACTGCGATGAGCAGCGCGAGGACCAAGGCCAGCCTGGCTGTTCCGCGCAGTGCCAAACTGAGTCGGCGCGGGTCGGCGTCGGTGCGAACGGCTGCCAACCGGGATCGTGGCCGTCCCATCGCGGCGCCAGAGCCGCGGCGTCGAGCGATGATCTGCCGCTGTCGCAACGACGAGAGTCAGGGTCTACGCCAGGATTGTCATAAGAAGCCGGAACCAGCGGAGCGTTTCTGCCGCGAAGCCCTCAGCCCTGTTCGGGCGCGGACGGAGCCCGATCCTGGGCCCTGACCCGGTCGATGTAGGTCTGCGACTTTTGGACGCCGGCCGACAGGGCGTCCACCGTCTTGGCCATGTTGTCGAGTGCCTTGAGCTTGAACGCGTCGATCTCGTCCATCGTTGCGTAGATGTTGTCGAACGCCGCCTGCAGCTTGGCGAGGTCGACCGTCGAGGAGGCGGCCTGTTCGTTGATCGCACCCGACTGCTGGCGAAGCAGGACTGAGGTGCCTTCGATGAGATTCGAGGTGGTCGTGTTGAGAGCCGTGATCTGGTCCAGGACGAGTTTCTGGTCGGCCAGGGCCTGCGCAACGATCACGGCCGTCCGAAGGGCCGAAACGGTGGTGGTCGTTGCTCGATCGACTCCCTTGATGAGCTCGAGGTTGTTCCTCCGGATGACATCGAGGGCCAGATAGCCCTGAACGCTCACGGCGAGCTGAGTGAGCAGGTCCTGGACCTTCTGGCGGACCGAGAAGAGCATGTCCTCTTTGAGGACCTTCGCGCGGTCCGGATCGGTCGCGTCGATCTGGACGATCCTCGCGGTGAGAGCGGCGTCTAGCTTCTGCCCCAGGTATATGTACTGGCGCAGTCGGTCCATGACCGCCCAGAGGTTCGCCTTTGCCCCCTCGATGTCGGCGTTGTCTTTCTGGAGTTCCTCCTGCCCGTGGTAAAGCGCCGCGATGATCGCGTTGATGTGGCTCTGGCTCGACTGGTATTTGCCGAAGTAGTTACGGAGCCTGTCGCCGAAGGGCAGGATGCCGAGCAGTTTGTGAGGCGAGAGAAGGTCGCCCTGGTGAGCCGGGTCAAGGTCCTCGACCTGACGGCGGAGCTGCTGGAGCGAGTTCGATACCGCGGAGGCCTCCGACAAGCCGCCCTGCTTCATCGCCGCAATCGGCTTGTCCAGGAGGCGCGAAGAAACCGATGCGGAGGCCTTGATGTCCTCGTCCCCGAGCTTCTCGATGTCGGTGACGCGGGCCGTGAACGCCGGATCGTGCGGGTCGAGCTTCGTGATCTGGTCGATGTAGGAGGTCGCCATGACGTCGAGCCTGGCGACGGTCGCCGGATCGAGCTTTACCGCCGCAGCGGCCTGCTCCGTCGGGACAAGGGCCACCGCCGCCGGCGGCATGAGGGTCAGGGTGCCCGGCCCCGCGGCCTGGTCGGCCGTATCCGAGGCGCCCGCCAGGGTGGAACCCGGCTGTGCAGGAGCGGATGTGTCGTCGATGCTGAGGGAGTCGCTCACCTGGTGCTCCTGTCATCTTGGCCGCGGCGGCGGCGTTTCGGCGACTAGCTGTTCGGGGTCGCCGTCCCGTGGAGCTGCTCGAGCTTCACGGTCATCTTTTCCAGGGCCTCATCGGCAGGAAGCTCGCTCACGCCGATGAGGGCGTCCGACACGGTCAGCTTATGCTCAGCCCACCGGATCCGCCACCCTCGAACCGGTCTTTTGTCCCGGCGGATTCAGCGCTTTACCAGATCTGGCATCAGCCGCTACACTACGACCCACCGTGAACAGGAACTTCTTCTTCAGCAGCCTCCTCCTTACCTGAGGCGAGCCCCGTTTGGGTGCTCGCCGATTGCCTCCTGCGCCTGCGCAGGAGGTTTTTGTTTCCCCGCCAAACCTCGCCGGGTCGCAGCGACGACAAGCGAACGCCGACAGAGACTAAGAAGGACAAGAGAGATGCCTCCCGCACCAGCCCACCCGAAGAAGATGCCGGTCGAGAAGTACGTACCCTTCAGGCCGCTGCCGCTCCGCCTTCCCGACCGCGAGTGGCCAAATTGCCAGATCGAGCATGCCCCGGTCTGGTGCTCGGTCGACCTGCGCGACGGCAACCAGGCCCTCATCGACCCGATGGATCCCGGCCGCAAGCTGCAGATGTTCAAGGCTCTCGTCGGCATGGGCTTCCAGGAGATCGAGGTCGGGTTCCCATCGGCGTCGCAGCCGGACTACGACTTCATCCGCCAGCTGATCGACGAGGACCTGATTCCCGACGATGTCACCATCCAGGTCCTGACCCAGTGCCGGCGCGACCTGATCGAGCGCACGTACGAGTGCCTCCGGGGCGCGCGTCGGGCGATCGTGCACTTTTACAACTCGACCTCGGTACTGCAGCGTCGTGTCGTCTTCCGCCTCGACAAGGAGGGCGTGACTCGCATTGCGGTCGACGCCGCGAAGATCTGCCTGGAGCAAGAAGCCCGCCTCCCCGGCACCGACATCCGCTACGAGTACTCGCCGGAGAGCTTCACCGGCACCGAGCTCGACTACGCGGTCGAGGTGTGCGCTGCGGTCATGGACGTCATCCAGCCTACGCCGAAGCGGCCGATCATCCTGAACCTGCCGGCCACGGTCGAGATGTACACGCCGAACATCTACGGCGACGCGATCGAGTGGTTCAACCGCAACGTGCCGCGCCGCGACTCGGTGATCCTGTCGCTGCATCCGCACAACGACCGGGGCACGGCCGTGGCTGCGGCCGAGTTCGGCCTGATGGCCGGCGCCGATCGAATCGAGGGCACGCTCTTCGGCAACGGCGAGCGGACGGGCAACGTGGACGTCGTAAACCTGGCCATGAACATGTTCAGCCAGGGCGTGGACCCGGCGCTCGACATCGGCGACATTGACGCCCTTCGACGCGTGGCGGAACACTGCAACAGGCTGCCGGTCGGGCCACGGCATCCATACGTTGGAGACCTGGTCTACACGTCGTTCTCGGGCTCGCATCAGGACGCGATCAAGAAGGGTATGGAGGCCCTGCCGCCGGACTACGAGGCATGGGAAGTGCCGTACCTGCCGATCGACCCAAAGCACGTCGGCCGCAGCTATGAGGCCGTGATTCGGGTCAACAGCCAGTCGGGAAAGGGTGGCGTCGCCTACATCATGAAGACCGAGCACGGCATGGACCTGCCGCGCCGGCTGCAGATCGAGTTCTCCCGATTCGTCAAGGTGATCACCGAAGGCAGCGGCACCGAGATTACCGCTGAAGAGATTTACGAGGCCTTCGCCAGCGAGTACCTGCCGGCCTCTCCGCGGACCCGGCTCGTCGCATACAGCACTGCATCGGATGACGGCACCATCACCGTGCAGGCCCGACTGGCCTCCGAGGGTGCGACGGCGACCATCTCCGGTCAGGGCAACGGCCCCATCTCGGCCCTGATCCACGCCCTGCGCCACGACCTGGGAATCGAGGTCGACGTCCTCGACTACGCCGAGCATGCCCTCGGTGCGGGCGAGGAGGCCACGGCTGTCGCCTACGTCGAGGCCCGTTCACACGGCGAGGTTCGCTGGGGTGTGGGCATTGACCCGAACATCACGACGGCCTCGATGAAGGCGGTCCTGGGCGCGCTCGGGCGTCTGGGCGTCGATCTCGGCGCCTCGGCCGAGCTCCAGGCCACCGCGATCGATTCCTGAGCGGCGCGGGGCGACCGCGGGGCTCAGAGCGAAAGCGCGCCCTTGGGTTGCTGGGGCTGGCATGGGGCCGAACGTCTGACGTCCGAGGGCCGCAGGAACCGCACAAAGGGCGAGTCGACTGTTCGGATTGGTCATTGCCTCGGCTATGGTTCGGAATGTGAGTGTCATCGGCGCCCTCCGTTCCATGACCGGCGCGCTGCGCGCCCCGGCTCTGGCTCGTTGGCTGCGCGTCGTGGGCCCGGCCTGGGTCGTGATGCTCGCGGACGTGGACGCGCCGAGCGTCATCACGGCCGGCAAGGGCGGCACCGAGTCCGGGTATGCCCTGCTGCTGCCGTGCTTCGCGATCGTGCCGCTGCTCTTCCTGGTGCAGGAGATGACGGCGCGCCTTGCCCTGGCCACAGGAAAGGGCCACGTCGAGTTGGTCCGGTCTCGTTATGGCCGGCGCTGGGCGGCGGTGTCGGTCCTCGGCATGGCCGTCATCAATTTCGTGGCCTACGTGGCGGAGTTCGCCGGCATCGCGTTGGGGGCGGGCATTGTCGGCATTCCCGCGCCGGTGGCGATCCTGGGCGCGCTGGCGGTGCATGCCTCGATGGTGATGACCGGCAGCTACACATGGTTTGAGCGACTTGCGCTGGCCCTCTCGCTGGCCCTCTTCAGCTTCGTCTTCCTCGCGATCGTCGGTCGACCCGACCTGGGCCACCTCGTCTCGGATCTGAGCCCTCTCCCGAGCGACGTACCCCACGACTACTTCGCCCTCGTGGTGGCTATCGTCGGCGCCTCGATCATGCCTTGGATGCTCTTCTACCAGCAGTCCGCGAGCGTGGACAAGCAGCTGACCCGGGAGGATCTCCACGGATCCAGGGTCGAGACTCTCCTGGGGGCGTTCGCGAGCCAGGCTCTTATGGCTGCGATCATCATCGCGGCAGCCGCCGCAATGAAGTCGGCGGCCCCGGTCGCGGCCTCTGCCACGGGGCTAGCCGACCTGCCGGAGGGGATGGCGCGACTGGCGAGCGGGGGCGCGGGCTGGCTCATAGCGATCGGTCTGATCGGCTCGGGCTTGCTGGCGCTCGTGGTCATTTCATTGTCGGCGGCCTGGGGTATCAGCGAGCTGATGGGCTGGCCTCGCAGCCTCAACCTCAGGCCTGGTCAGGCCAGACGCTTCTACGGCGTCTACCTCGTGGAGGTCATCCCGGCCGCCGCGGTGGCGCTCGTTTCAGGCGATCTCGTCCGGGTGTGCATCGGGGCGATGGTCTTCAATGTGGTGGTCCTGGCGCTGCCGCTCAGCTTCCTGGTCCGGCTGTCGAGCGATCGCGACCTGCTGGGCGATCTGGCCAACTCGCGACCGCAGGCCGCGCTCCTATGGGGCGTCACTGCCGTCTTGCTGGCCTCGGGAGTCGCCGCGATGGTCCAGTACCTGACCTGAGTCGGTCGGGTCTTGCGCGCCCGGCCGGGTCCGGCGACACTATCGCTGCTCGACGACCGCTGGACCAGAGGCGGAACCGGCTCGTCAGCCCAAGGTTCGCTGCCGGGGATGAACCCCAACGGCGCGACTGCGGAAGGGCCGGAACAACCGTGAAGCGCACTCGTATGGTGATCATGGGAGCCGCTGGTCGCGACTTCCATGACTTCAACGTCGTCTACCGCAACGACCCGAGCGTTGAGGTCGTTGCGTTCACGGCGGCGACGCAGATTCCCGGCATCGCCGGGCGTCGCTATCCCAAGGAACTGGCGGGGCCGCTGTATCCGGACGGCATCCAGATCCTGGCGGAGTCCGAACTCGAGAGCCTGCTGGCGAAGGAGCGGATCGATCGGGTTGTCTTCGCCTACAGCGACGTTGCCCATGAGCACGTGATGCACACCGCCAGCCGGGCACTCGCCGGCGGCGCCGATTTCGAGCTCCTCGGGCCGGCCCGGACGATGATCCCCAGCACCAGACCGGTGGTGGCGACGGGCGCCACGCGAACCGGAGCCGGCAAGAGCCAGACCACTCGCTACGTGGCGGGCCTCCTCGAGAAGCAGGGCCTGAAGGTGGTGGTGGTACGCCATCCGATGCCGTACGGCGATCTCGTGGCTCAGCGAGTCCAACGCTACGCCACCTACGCTGACCTGGATAGCTACGAGACGACGATCGAAGAGCGCGAGGAATACGAGCCCCATCTCGATGCCGGTCGCGTCCTCTACGCCGGGGTGGATTACGAGGCGATCCTGCGCCAGGCGGAAACCGAGGCGGACGTCGTCATGTGGGACGGCGGCAACAACGATTTCCCGTTCTTCCGGCCCGACCTGTTCGTCGTGGTTGCCGACCCGCTCCGGGCCGGTCACGAGATGCACTACCACCCCGGCGAGACGAACATCCGGATGGCCGACGTCGTGGTGATCAACAAAGTGGACTCGGCCACGCCCGAGCAGGTCGCCGAGGTGCGAGCCAACGTGGCGTCGATGAACGGCCGGGCTCGGGTCATACTCGCGCGGTCCGCTCTCACGCTGCACGGCGGGGCTATCGCCGGCAAGCGCGTGGCGGTCGTCGAAGACGGCCCGACCCTTACGCACGGTGGCATGACCTACGGTGCCGGGGTCGTGGCAGCGCGACGGTTCGGGGCGGCCGAGCTCGTAGATCCCGTTCCTTTCGCAGTCGGCCAGCTGGCGGAGACGCTCCACCGCTACCCGGCGCTGGAGCACCTGGTACCGGCCATGGGCTACGGACAGGGACAGATGGACGAGCTCGAGACGACCCTCAACGCCATGCCGGCGGACCTGGTGCTGTCGGCCACTCCGATCGACTTGACGCGGGTCCTCAAGCTTGAGAAGCCGGTCGTTCGCGTCCGCTACGAGCTGGAAGAGCTGGCGGGCGACGCGGGCGGGCACGGGCAGTCGAACCTCACCGAACTCCTCGCTCCGATCGTCGAACGTGCTCGCGCAGCGTCGACGTCGGGGACGCGTCCCTAGCCGGAGGAATTGTCATGGCGCGCCACCTCCTGACTTTGGATTCTCTCGGACGAGAAGGACTTCTCGTCAACCTGGAACTTGCCCGTCAGCTCAAGACGGTCAAGGGGATGGCCCGGGACGCGCTCGCCGGCGGGCGCATGGGGCTCATCTTCGACAAGCCGTCGACGCGTACACGAGTCTCCTTCGAGGCCGCGGCCTGGGGCCTGGGCATGCTGCCCATCGCCCTCCGTCCCGATGAGCTGCAGCTCGGCCGCGGCGAGACCATCGCCGATACAGCCCGAGTCCTGTCGCGCTATCTCACGGCTCTCGCGATTCGGACCTTCGAGCAGGCCAAGGTCGAGGAACTGGCGCGCCATTCGACGATCCCGATCATCAACGCCCTGACCGACGACCACCATCCCTGCCAGGCCCTGGCGGACGTCATGACGCTGCAGGAAGAGTTCGGCGAGCTGGCCGGGCTGCGGGTGGCGTTCATCGGCGACGGCAACAACGTCTGCCACTCGCTGATCCAAGCGGCCGGCTACCTCGGATTCACCCTGGCCGTATCCACGCCTGAAGGCTACGAGGCGAAGATCGCTATCGTCGAGGCGGCCCGAGCGAACGGTGGAGCCAACGGCGGGGCGATCGAGCTTGGCCACGATCCGCGGGTGGCTGTGCGCGGCGCCGACGCCATCTACACCGACGTCTGGGCCAGTATGGGCCAGGAGAAGGAACGCGAGGCACGGGCCCGGGTCTTCGCCGGTTACTGCGTCAACGAGGAACTGATGGCCCTGGCCGCGCCCCGGGCGATCTTCCTCCACTGCCTGCCGGCCCACCGCGGCGATGAGGTGACCGACGAGGTCATGGACGGATCGCAGTCGAGAGTCTGGGACCAGGCCGAGAACCGCTGGTATACGGAGCAGGCGTTGCTATACGCGCTCATCACGGGCGAGCAGCGCTGGAAGCATTTCGGATGACCCGTCTGGCGATTGCCCTCGGGGGCAACGCCCTCATCCGCCGGGGCGAGCCGGGCTCCACGGAGGTCCAGCGGCGCAACCTCGTGGAGGCGGCCCGGGGCCTCGTCACGCTTGCCGAGGGCAGCAGGGCCGAGATCGTCCTGACACACGGGAACGGCCCGCAGGTGGGCTTTCTCGCCATCGGCGCGGAGATGGCCTCGTCGGTGGTGCCGGCGCCGCCGCTCGACGTATTGGGAGCGGAAACACAAGGCCAGATCGGCTACCTGCTTGCCCAGGCCCTGAACGACGCGTTCCTCGAACGCGGTCGCCGGCGAGAGATCGCAGTGGTCGTGACACGGACCGTGGTCCCGGCCGACGATCCGGCCTTCGCCAACCCCACGAAGCCGGTGGGGCCTGTATACGACGAAGCCACGGCCCGCGAGCACGCGGCATCGCGGGGCTGGAGTGTCGCGCCGGATGGCAAGAACTGGCGACGAGTCGTTGCTTCCCCGCCGCCGATCAGAATCGTGGAGGCCGCGGCGATTCGCTCGCTTGTGGACGCGGGCATCTTGGTCGTCGCGTCCGGGGGTGGGGGAGTGCCGGTCGTGGAGCTGCCCGACGGCCGACTCGAGGGCGTGGAGGCGGTGATCGACAAGGACCTGGCGGCCGTCGTGCTGGCCCGGTCGGTGGACGCGGACGGGCTGCTGCTGCTCAGTGACGTCGACGCCGTATATCGACGCTGGGGTACGCCACGTCAAGCGCCGATCCTGCGGCTGTCGGTCGACGAAGCCCTCGAAGGGCTGGCCGCGGGCGCCTGGCCCTCAGGCTCGATGGCGCCAAAGGTTCGAGCGTGCGCTCAGTTCGTCCAGGGCGGCGGCCGGTTTGCCGCTATCGGAGCGCTTGAGAACGCTGTGGCGATCGTCAAAGGCAGCTCTGGCACCTGGTTCGGGGCTGGACCCGTCGGGCTGCCGCGCCGCGTCGCCTGAGGCGCCACTCGCCCGAGACGCGTCCCGCGGCCTGAGGCGGACCCGGCCGGCGGAGGCCGCGCCATTGCCTGAGATCCCGAAGCGCCGCGCCGCGTGAGCCGGGGCGTCACTCGTACGCGCTGGCCTGTAACTCGTATAGCTCTGCGTACAGGCCCCGATTGCGCATGAGCTGGGCATGCGGGCCCGCCTCCACGACCCTGCCGTCTGCCACGACCACAATCTGGTCGGCCATGCGAACGGTAGAGAAACGGTGCGAGACCAGCACCGTGATGCCGCCGGTGGCTAGGAGTTCGAGACGTCGAAGACGCCTCGGAGGTAGGTCTTCACAGAGGGGCGGGCCCTGGGATCCGGTGACGGAGGGTATAGGTTACCCGACCGCCGGGTCGTCGGTGCGGACGAAACGCGGGCGCGGATCGTTTAGAGTGCGCCTATCGGGAGGGATGGGGCGTGGCGCTGAGCACGCCCGGCGTCCTGGGGCGAGTCAGCCCTGCCCGCTCGAGAAGGAGCCGAAGCCCAGACGCGCGCTGATCTTGTCGGCGAACTCCGCCCGAACCGCGTGCAGGTCCTCGCGGGCGATATCGAGCTCGCTGGCGATCTCGTCCAGAGTCGCGCTCTCCGTGCCGCTGATCGCGTCGTCGGCCGCGCAGACGCGGAAGCAGGCCCGCAGGACCGTCATTCGCTGCTCCGGGGTCGAAAGCTCGCGGAACTCGCGCGTCGTCAGATAGTCGCTCGTGCCGCTGGCCGTCTTCTCCTGGAGCTTGGCCATCTCCACGACCAGGACCGCCTGTGATTGATCGAGCCCGGAGCCGACAAGCTCCCCCTCCATCGCCACCGTCTCGGCGTCGCTGATCTCCAAGTCGGCGTACGCGGCTCGGGCCAGGACGTAGGCCATGCCCGCCAGGAGCCGCGCCTGGTCGGGCGGGAGCGCTTCGAGCCTGTTGACGATACGACGGACTGCCTCGGTCTCGGACGCGAGCGGGATGGGCTCGGAGGGGTTGACGCTCGCTGGTTGGCTGGTACGGCTACCGAGAAAGCGCATGAAAGACATTGCCACTCCTTGGATCCTCATGGCACGTGTTCATCGTGCCGCTGTTGAGACTCACGCGTGGGTGAACAGCAGATGTAGCTCCATCGTGCCTTGGTCGTCCACTGAGAGGACCGAGAAGCTGTTCGGCTTCTGGATCGAGTAGTCGGAGAAGACGATCGGCAGCGCGCCCGCCACGGCAATGATGCCGCCCTGCCGGGAGGCCTGCAGCGCTATCGTGACCGTCCTCGTGACGCCGTGGAGCATGAGGGACCCAGTCGCGTTGACGTCGACAGTCGCGCCGTCGGCCGGCAGCGCACCCAGGTCGATCGGCCCGGTCGTCTTGAAGGTCGCGGTCGGGTAGGTGCCGGTTTCGAGCGCCTGTGTCCTGAGCTGGTTGTCGCGCTGCGGGCTGTCGCTGGTCAGTGCGGTCAGGTCGGCCGTTATCTGAACGTTGCTCACGACGGCGCCGGTCAGGGTCATCGATCCGGTGATGCTCGTTGTCCGGCCCACGGCGGTATGGCCACCGACGCCGACCAGCTGCTCCTGAACCCGGTAGCCGACGAACGAGGCGGTCCCGTCGCCGATCGACCCGAGGGTGGTGTTCACGTTCCAGGTGCCGTCGAGCGAGGCCGGAGCCGCCACACTTGCGCTGGCGGGAATGACTGGAGCGGCGGAGCTGACGGCGGCCGGAGCGCTCGGGCCAATGAGGATGTACCACAAGCCGTAGCCTCCGGCCGCGACTCCACCTATGACGATCACGGCAATCGCGATCATGAGCAGGTTTCGGTTGCGGTGCGGAGCGCGGTCGGCGGGTAGCTTGCTGGGAGACACTGGCGCACTCACGGTGCGGACCTCCGGCGTGGGGCATTGCCCGGGCGAGTCCGCGGGTCACGGCCTGGCGATGACCGTAGAGCGGCTTCCTGAAGCCCGGCTCAAATGGACCTTGCCTGCGCATCAGGCGGAACCGGCCGATTGCTGGGCGCGGGCGCCGTCGGCCTGTCGAGCGCGCGCGTCTCCACTGCCGCGGATCCCACGGTTTCCACCTAGACGTCGCAGATTCCACCCGACGGAGTCGTCCGGGGCCGCCAGCGCTGGGATCGAGGTGAAGAGATCCTCGCGGACAGGTTCAGGATTCTTCAACTAACCCTCACTAACCGCACCGTGACACGCCGATACAATCTGGAGCGAGGCGCACGGGACCTGGCTGCTGCCCGAATGGGTGGTTGCCATCGGGCTCGACACTGTGCCCGTAGCTCTGGGTCGTGAGGTAGCCCGGGCGATCGTCACATCGTCCCGACGCAACGAGCCTCGCCCCGTCCGGAGGGACCCATCGTGCGCTTTATCCACTGGTCGCGATCTGTCGCCGTACCCGCTGCGGCCGCGCTCGGCCTGACCCTGTTCGCCGTATCGCTGACCTGGCAAGTACCGACAGTCCAGGCTGGGTCAGCGCTCGACGCTCAGTCGTCGGAGCTCGTGCGCCTGATCAACGGCGCGAGATCGGCCAATGGCAGGGGAGCGCTCAGCGTGGATCCGTTCCTGGCTTCGGTCGCGCGCGACGGCCCGATCCCTTGCCCGGATGATCCGGCGAAGACGATTTCCGGAAGGACCCAGGACTTCGCCGCCTACGGCCAGATGAGTCACAACCTGCGCAACTGCGACGCGGCCACATACTCGGTCTCCAACACCTCGTTCGTGTCCGTGCTGGTCAGCAAGTGGTCCTACGGCAGCGTCGGCGAGATCCTCCTCGTCAACGACGGCTACGGCAACGGCGCCTTTCTGTACACGGCCACCGGATCTCGCACCTGGCAGACCTGGACGTACTCAACGACCGGCCACGCGATGATCGGCTGGCAAAGTTCGAGCGTCCACTGGAGCATCATCATGGGGAGCTATGACCGGGTCGGTTGCGGCGGCTGGGCCAGCGGTTCGACCTACTACTACGACTGCCTCTTCAGCAGAGGCGGCCCCAACGGCGTGCTCTCGCCGCCCACCCAATCTCCGTTCGACAACCCTCTTCCGACAGCTCCATCGGCGACGCCGCCGGTGGCGCCGCGACCTAAGCCGACGGTCGCGCCGGTCTCCGCTCCAACTGCCGCCCAGGCTGACGCCGCTCAGCCCACGTATGGAATCGGAGGGTTCGACGCCCTGGGCACGTTCCAGCCAGCATGGGGCGCCGGGCCGACGTCCGGGGCGTCACCCGTCCCGACTGACTCCGGCCCCGGAGCGACCTCCGTGGTCGAAGCCTTGCACGTTGCTGCCGACCCGAGCGCGGCGGCCGCGGCGCTGAAGGGCAACGTCGATGGCATGGCCCCAACCGACGGGGTCGCCGGATTGCCATCCTCCACAGCGGCAGCCGCCGCGGTGATCGCAGGTTCCGGCGTCGCGTTGTTGGCCGGTTGTTCTGCGTTCCTGTTGATTCGTCGGCGCCGTCGTCGCGAGACCGCCGGCTAGCGGTCGTCAGCCGCGGCCGTGGGAGCGGATTGACGAAACCACCAGGATCGCGCCGAGGGCGACGATCGCCACCGGCCAGGTCAGGTTGAGGTCGAATCTCGGGTCGATCTGATGCCACACCAGCATCCCGCCGACCAGTATCAGCAGGAGACCGAAGGCCAGCCCGAACCCGCCGCGTTCGTATGGCCGGCGATCGGCGCGCCTCTGCCAGCGCTCCTGGCGCCTTTGCATTCGCCAATCGCTGCTCCACCAGCCGTCTGAAGCCGGAAGCGGAGGCGTACCGGGGGGCGTTGCGTTCGGGTCGGGGCTCGGAGCGTTGGTGCCGGATTCGGCGGATCCGGTCGAGCCGCCGGGCCCTTCGACTGGGGGGCCGCCCGTCGCGGTTGGCGCGTAACCGGCTGGCGAGGGCGACGCAGCCGGTGCGCCCCCGGGGGCCCAGGGTGATTGCGGAGGCCACTCCGCCGGCTCCAGCGGGACAACGATGATCATGACGAGGTACGCCCAGAAAGTGAGCGAGCCCGTGAGGAATACCGAGAAGAACCAGATGATCCTGACGATGGCCGGGTCCACGTCGAAGTAGGCGGCCACGCCGCCTGCGACACCGGCGAGGATTCGGTCGTCATCCGACCGGTACAGGCGTCGTGGATTCACTTGCAGCCTCCTGCGGGATTGAGAGTCAGCGTTCCGAGACTGGTCTCGACAGTTAGGTTGGCCTTGTGTGCGGCAGTGTCGTAATCCGGCGACTTCCAGACGCCGCCTACGTTGACGAGTCCGGCTCCGCTGAAGTCGCTCGACGAGAGGCTGTCGCTGGCTGTCACCTGCACACCCAGGCCGGCCGGCACGCATACGTCAAGCGAGCCAAGGTTGGTCTTGAGATCGGCCGTGAGGTCGGATGACCCGTCTAGGGTCATGTAGGCAGCTCCAAGGTTCGTCGAGACGGTCAGGATGCCGACCTTCGCCCCCGAGAAGTCGACGTGGAGCGAGCCGAGGTTGAGCGTGAAGCGGGCCGAGGCTAGATTGGCCGCGCCGAAGCTAAAGTGAGCATCACCGGCGTCGAGCGTCGACGTCAGGTCAATCTGCGTACCGGATGGCAGCGCTACCTGCCAGTTGTCGTTGCCACGGTCGAATGACCAGCCGCTTGTTGTGGCGGAGCTCACGCGAAGCCAGTTGGCATTCGAGCTTATCTGCGCGGCGTTGCCGCCGCTGTTGGCGGCGTTGACGTGCCACAGCTGGTCGGTCGAACTGGAGACGGTCGCGGAGCCGCACTGCAAGTCGAGCTCAACCGAGGAATTGCCCTGGAACGAACCCGACTGGGACACGCTGCGCGTCGTATCACCGCCGCCACAACCGATGTTGGGGCCGATGGCAAGGGCGCTTCCGAAGACAAGGCCAACGCAAATCGCCACGATCAAGCCGCCGACGAAGAAGGCCGGCGTGCGCGAAAAGACGAAGCCGAGGCCGATGCCCACGAGAACCAGCGGCCAGAGCCGCCAGGCGTCACCGACGACCGAGGAAGAGACGAGGCCTCCGTGATAGGCAAGCGGCACGGAGCCAAGGACGATGAAGAAGATTCCCCAGTTGAGCCGACCGCGGTCAACTCTCATACGAACCACCTCCCACGGGCAACCCGTCTCTCCAAAAGAGCTCAGGTCGGCGATCGGTCGCGGTCCGGCGCTGACGTCCGACTTCCCGCCGAGGTGAGAATACGCGCGCCCGTCTCGCATATGCATCATCGCGAGGTGGGCGGCTGCATCATCCGCGAGATCGAATCGGCCGCGTCTGCAGGCGGAGCCGTGATAGCCTGACCGATGACCAAAAGATCAAAGCTGGCGTTCCCGGAGAGGCGACTCGATGCGACTGAGTGAGTGGCGCAAGGCGGCTCCATCGAAGGAATCGTTGGGGGGTCCGGTCCTTGGCGTTCTCAAGTCGGTGCTCATGGATTTGGGCGCCGAAGCCGACCCGGAGTGCTGGGTGGTCTGGGGCGACGATCCTGGGCTGCGCTACTCCGTCCTGGCGCCGACGATCGCCGGTCTGATCATTGTTGCCGTTCGGCTGTCGAGTCCGGATCAAGGCCCGCGAGCGACCGGCAAGCTGATCCGGTGGCCCAAGCTCTCCGTCAGCGAACTCGGAATCGAAGCCAGCGGCGAGCATCGCATCGTCGTTGTCCAGGTCGAGAGCCTCGTCCTCAAGGGCACGGACGAGGAGGCCGATCGAGTTTGCGAGTTCGTGCGTGGCCTGATCGCCGGGCTCGATGGCCGCAATCCGGTGCCGATACCAATCACGGTCGTGCAAGGGGCTGCAATGGCTGGTGCTGTGGCGGTTGCTGCTCCCGAGACGGCGGTCCAGGCTTCGGCTCCGACCCAGGCCGGCATCGTACTTGAGCCTCCGCCGGCCGCGTCCAGGCCGCCGGCTGAGCCCAGGCAGAAGCCGTCCGTCGATCCCGAACCTACGGTTGTTTCTCGTCCAGCCACGGCCGTTTCCGCCGCATCGCACACCCCGGCCCGGCCGACCGCCCGGTCTGCCCGGAAAACCGCTTCTTCCCATCCCGGGCTGGCATTGGTGCCGGTGCTCGCGCCGGCCGCACGGCCGGCCGCACCGCCGGCCGCGCCCGATCCGATCGCCGCTCGAGCCCATGCCGTTCAGCCAGGAGCTCGGCCCGGCACCGCACGGGGCCTCTCGGCCCATGAATCTCCCGAGCCGGAGCCAGAACGACCGGCGCGGATCAGTCCGAATCCCGGCGAGAAACCACCGCCCCGCGATCCTAAGCGGCCACGGCCCTGGACGCCTTGACGTTTCGGGACTTGTCGCGGTCACCTGTCCCCATCGCAGGTTCGGGCCGTCGTCTTCGACCTGGACGGGGAGCTTGAGGGCGTAGCAGCCGGAAGATCGTCGGACGGCCTCCACGGCTCCGTCGAAGGCCGGCGCACGCTTCGTCGCGTGAAGCTCGGCGTCGATCCTGCCGCGTGCCTGGTGGTGGAGGATTCCCTGAGTGGCGTTCTCGCCGCCCGGGCGGCCGGCATGCGAGTCGCCCTGGTTCCCAACGCCGGCATTTCGCCGGCAGCCGGGGCCCGCGAAGCGGCCACGTACGTCATCGCCAGCCTGGGCGACCTCGACCCCGGGCGATTGAGGAGCGGATAGCCGGCCGAAAGAAGCGGCCCCGTCACAAATGGCGAGGCCGCTCTCAGGCAGCGCAGCTGGGCGAGCGCCGTCAGCGGGCGATGCCCGGCGGGGGGCGGCGCCCCGGGGCGCGTCTAGCGGCGGCCTATAAGACCCATCAAGCCGCCGAGGGCGCTAACGACGCCGGCTCCGAGACCGACGTAAAGACCGTAGCCCATCGCGAAGCCGCTTCCGTAATCCGCGCTGTACGCGGTGATCTGGTCATTGATCCAGCCGTACGCGACCGCCTCGACGGCGATCACGAGGACACTGCCCGCGATAGCGCCAATTGCCACGAGCTTCGGAAGGTTCACGCTCCAGCCGATGCGGAAAAGCATTCGCAGTCCGAAGGCAGCGGCTATTCCACCGCCGAGCAGCAGGTAATAGCCGGAATGCAGGACGGACGGGTCCGTAGCGTCGATGGCCCGGTACGGAACAGAGGCGACCGCTGCCGGGGCGGTGATCCACGGCATCCACGCTGACGCGAAGGCTACCGCACCGCCGGCTGTGGCGAGAAGCCCCGCGATTGGGCTACGGCCGGCCGTGACGGCCGGTGCTGCGACCGGCGAGGGATACTGGGGGGCGCTGTAGGGCGCCGGAGGCTGGACGGCGTATGGGGCCGCTGGAGGCTGTGGCGGCGGAGGCGCAGCCTGAGACCAGGCCGGTGCCGCCGGAGGCTGTGGCGGCGGAGGCGCAGCCTGAGACTAGGCGGGTTGTACAGCCGGCTCGGGAGCGGGCGGTGTCGCGGCCCAGGCTGGGACCGGCGGCGCTTGTGCGGGGGCTGGCGCTCCGGCAGGCGTCGGAGGCGCGGGCGCCGCATCGAACTCGCCTGGCGGAGGCGGGGGTACTGCCTCAGGCAGCCGGGCGCCACATGTGGCGCAGAACTTGCCCTGGATATCAATCTGGGCGCCGCAGCTCGAGCAGACCATGACGACCTCCGCTCGCAGGTTTCACAAATGAAGGCGGTACCGCGCGAATCTGAGGAAAACGATAAGGGACCGTGCAAGCCCTGCGAAGCCGTTCAGCACACCGACTCCGGCTGTAATCGGCGGCATCGGGGGGTACCATCCGAACTCTGAGAGAGCGCCTCCGAGCTCGCTAGATAACCCACCGTCAGGCCGGACAGCAGAGCAGGGTGGCTCAATGTGACCGTCTCCGGCAGGCCGTCGATTGAGGTTGACTCTAACCGTCCCGACCAGGCGGCCGATGGCTCGCGCCGATGGTCCGGCGGTCGATCCCTATCGAGCCCGCGTGGGATCTCGCTGGCCCTCAGCGCCCTCATCGTCGTCTTCGGCGTCTCGGTCCTGGCCGGTTGGGTGCTATCCCTGCCCCTGCTGACCAGCTGGCTGGGCGGCTTGGTCCAAACCAAGGTCAACGCCGCGCTCTGCTTCATCCTGCTGGGACTTGCCCTGAGCCTGCAGATGGCACCCTCGGGCCGGGGTTATGCCTGGCTTCGGTGGGCCCTTGCGCTGCTCGTGGTCGCCATCGCCGGGGCAACGCTATTCGAGCACATCACGGGCATCGATCTCGGGATCGACCAGGCGTTTGCGTCCGACAAGGCTAGCGCCGCCTCGCCTTACCCCGGGCGGTTCGCGGTTCAGACGTCGATCGCTTTCCTCAGCGCCTCGGTCGCCATCCTGGCTATGGGTCGCCGGATCCGGGGCATCTACGCGTCGGAGGCCTTCGCCGTCGTCTGTGGAACGATCGGTGGGATCTCGTTGCTGGGGTACATGTATGGGGCGCCGGAGCTGCTCTCGCTCGGCTCCAAGACTCAGGTATCGCTGCCCTCTTCAATTGCGCTCATCGCGACGGGCGTCGCGCTTGTTGGGGCGTCCCCCGACCACGTCCTCGTTCGCTTGTGGAGCGATTCGGGCATCGCCGGCCAGGTCCTTCGCAGGTTTCTGCCCGCCGCGCTGATCGTCGTTCCGGCCGGTGCGTGGCTCCGACTCGTGGGCGAGCGGGCCGGCCTGTACGACGAGAGCGTGGGCCTGTCGATCATGGTCGGGTTCGAGGCACTGGTGCTGGTCGTGGTAGCGGCGTGGACCACCGCCCGCGTTCGTCGCCTCGAAGAGGAGCGCATGGCGGCTCTTGCCGACCTCGTCCGACTCGGGGCGGCTGCCTCGACGCCACTGATCGAGACGGCGCCGGTCGGCCTGGCCGTTCTAGATCGCGACCTGCGCTGTCTGTACGTCAATCCCGCGCTCGCCGCGATTGGCGCGGTTTCGGCCGTGGCAAGCCTCGGCCGGGCCATCGATCGAATGGTGTCGGCCTTCGGAGGCGAGATCCGAGAGGTTCTCACCCGAGTCATGTCGGAAGGAATCGCCATCCGCGACGTTGAGGTTACCGGGCAGACGCGGTCGGGCGAGCGGCCCGGGACGTGGCTGCTTGGGGCCGAGGCGCTGCGCGACTCCGACGGTGCCACGGTGGGTCTGACCGTAAGCGTCGTGGACATCACAGAGCGCAAGCGCCGCGAAGACGCGCTCGCCGAAGTGGCCGAGATGCAACGTCAGGGGCAGGCAATCGGCGAATCGATCCCGTTCGGTATCTGGCTGGCCGAGAAGGACGGCCGTATGAGGTATCTGAGCCGCTCCTTCCTCGCGATGTCTGGCCAGACCATGGAGGAGGCCCGCGATTACGGCTGGATGGCGACCCTGGCGCCAGAGTCTGCGGAGCAGACCAAGCGCGACTGGGCCGACACTATCGCTGCCCGGAAGCCCTGGAGTCACGAGCTCGTCGTTGAGGGCCCCGACAGCCGACGGCGCATCATCCTTTCGCACGGTTTCCCGATCAGCGACGAGTCGGGCGAAGTCACGAGCTGGGCCGGGATCAACCTCGACATCACCGACCGGAAGGAAGCCGAGGCGTTCCGCGAGACTTTTCTGGGAATCCTATCCCACGAGCTTGGCACACCTATCACGTCTATCTACGCCGCCAGCACGCTTCTGTCACGTCCCGGGCTGGACGAGGCGAGCCGGGCCGAGCTCACCGGCGACATCGGCCACGAGGCCGAGCACCTGCGGCGCCTGATCGAAGACCTGCTGGTCCTTGCCCGAGCGGAACGCGGAACGATCCAGGTCCACACGGAGCCGGTCCTGCTTCAGCATGTGCTGCCGAAGGCATGCGAGCAGGAACGCCGGCGATGGCCGAACTGCCGCTTCGAGCTGACTATCGCGACGGCACTGCCGGTGGCTCGGGCGGAGGAGGCCTTCGTAGAGCAGATCCTGCGGAACCTGCTCGACAATGCGGCGAAGTACGGACCCCCCGATGGCCGTGTCGAGGTCATCGTCGACGCCCCGGACGGATGGCCGCGCGTGATGGTCCGGGACCGCGGGCCGGGCATCGATCCGGCGGAGGCCGAGCGACTCTTCGAGGTCTTCTACCGCTCCAACCGCACGCCTCGAGTGGCGGGGTCCGGGATTGGGCTGTTCGTGGCCCACCGGCTGGTGGAGTCGATCGGCGGCACGATCTGGGCCCGGCCCCGAGAAGACGGCGCCGGTGCCGAGTTCGGGTTCCGGCTGCAGCCCTTCACCGACGACCTGGTCTAGGGGACGGGGAGCGGCCCGGTGGCGTTCCGCGCGTGCACGAAAAGGCTCCTGCTCGAAAGAGGGAGCCTTTTCGATGCGAGCGGGATCGTCTACGTGAGCGCGTCGCGGCAGGCCTTTGCATCGGCGATCGCAGACTTGAGATCGTCGCGAGCCTGACCGAGGGCGGTTCGGGCGCCGTTCAGGATCGGGCCGGCGGTGCCGCCGTTGTACTGAGCCGGGGTGAGCGGCAGAAGCTGTGCGGGCAGCGGGCTCGCCAGACCTGCGGCAGCTGCAACCGATGCGTTCATGGCGTCAAGATCGGACTGAGCGGCGGTGGTGTCCTTGCCGGCGGCCTTGGCGACTGCGATCCGCGCCGCGAGGTTGGTGTTGACGGTGGCGAACCTGGACTGCGCGACCATAACCGCATCGGCGGCGTTGATGAGGTTGACCTGCGGGACCACCAGCAGGTAGACGCGGTAGTCGGTCGCGATCTGAACGATCTCTAGCTTCAGGGAAGGGATGCTCGTCTCGGCGTCGATGGTCCCCTTGAGGCTGGTGAGGCCGGATCGCGTCGAGTTGATCTCGCTCTGCAGGGCCGAGGCGTCGGAAGGCGTGATGAACTTCGAGGCCGTGATCCTGGACGACAGGTCGTTGAGGGTAGTGAAGCGGCGGTTGATCTCGCAGTCGCCGAAGGCTCGCAAGGTGTCGACCGAGGCGGGCTTGAGGGCCGCGAGCTCGGGGGCGCAGACGCCCCTGCCAGACGGCCCGGCAGGTGGTGATGCCGCGGTGGCGATACCGGCTGAGACGAAGACGAGTGAACTGCCGAGCGCCAGACTGGCGAGCAAGGCCGTGATCCTGGACTTCATTGGTAAATCCCTTTTCGGTTGGGGGCGGCTACTCGCCGCCGGAAGGGCCGGCGTCGCTGCCCGAAAGCGAGGTGTTCACGCCGTTGAGCAGGTTGTCGAGGTTCGAGAGCCGGCCATCGAGCGGGTCCGCCGTGGCGCCCGAAGCGGCGGTTGCACCGGACGCGGCCGTGGCGACCGAAACGGGCGACTCGATCGGAGGAGTCGCCGTGCTCGGAGCGGTCGAGTCGATCGGGGTGGCGGCGGGCGTTGGCACCGTCTGACCCACCAGGCCGGGCCCGGTCGTAGAAGTCGAACCGGCCAGCTGCCCGGGCCCGGCCCCGGCGTGACCGGCGCAGCCGACGGCCGCGATACCGACCGGCAGCGCGGTGGCTGCGAGTCTGGTTACGGAGCTGACTTGACGGTTCACCAGTTCGGTCTCCCTGTGCCGCTCTCTTGGGGCTGACGTTGGAGATCGTCGGGTGGCCGTCTTCAATCCGTTCGGGGCGCAAGTAAGACGACTGTAAAGTCGGCCGGTCCCGTCGATCACCTCGTCGCGACCTTCATGCACGCGGCCAATTCGGCGATCTTCACCCCGTGCTGCGAGTTCAGAGAGGCAAGGCACGAAAGCCGGCTGCGCTGGGTTCAAGCTTTGTGTTGATGCATCTGGCGCCCCGAGGCCGGGCGCCGATATGGCCCTGTTATTACTCAACCGACAGGGGGCATGGACAATTGGCTCCGGGTCGGACGCGCACTTGGGGTGTGACTTGATAGTTCGAGTGCTTCGAGGCCGTGTCCCTTCCGACCAGGTCCCGCTCTTTCGGGAACGGGCGCAGCAGGCGCTCGCCGGCGCACACGGTCGGGACGGGCTCGTGTACGCGCAGACGGGGCGTCAGGTCCGCGCGGATGGCAGCGAAGAGATCATTTTCGTGAGCGTCTGGCGCGACCTCGAGGCGCTGTATCGCTGGCTCGGAGACACCGACCTCCTCGACACGCCGATGGTCCGTCTTGCCAGTCCCGACGTTTTCGCGCACTTCGATGTGCAGCACTACGAGGTGCTTGAACCCGCAAGCCGGGCGCCGGAGGAGGCCTCGCTGTCGCTGCCCTCTGAGGCCGCGCCGGAAGGCAGGGGCTGACCGGCGTCGGCCGAGCCTAGCGCGAGAATGTCCCGTCCGCTGCCAGCGAGGCCGGCACCTGGATGGCAGTCCGTCGACGCCGGCGTCGCGCGGAGATGGGCGTTGTGGAGCTGCGACGGACCCCCCACACTGGATCCATGAGCCCAGAGAAGAGGTCGACGCCCCGGTCGATCGAACCCGAATCTGTGAGGCCCCAGGCAGGAGCGGCTGCCGCTCCGGCGCAGCCGGAATCCCCAATTGTCACGACCGCGACCGCGACCGCGACCACGACCACGACCGCGACCGCGGAGGCGACGCCTTCCCCAGCCCCCGAGAAGGCCGCATCGGTGGCCGCCGCCACGGTCCCCGGCCGAGCCGACATCGCTCGATACCGGGAGAACCTCCAGGGCGAGATAGACGCCATCGCTCTCTACTCGTTGCTGGCCGAGAAGGAAGAGAGCCGGCCCGTCAGGGACTTCTACAACCACATGGTCGAAATCGAGGCGATACACGCCGGCGTATGGCGGGCGCAGCTCGAAGCCGCCGGCGTGGACACGAGCCGGATGGGTCCGGCTTGGCGGACGCGCGTGCTGATGTTCATTGCCCGCCACTTCGGGCCGAGCCTGGTGGTTCCGACCATCGCCGAGCGTGAGGCCTCGGACCAGGCTATGTACGACGAGCAACCGGAAGCCCTCGCCCGAATGCCGGGAGACGAGCGATCCCATGCTCGGCTCTTCCGCGAGCTGGCCGACGGCCGTGGCGTCGAGGGAGGCGCCATCGCGCGTATCGAAGGCCGTCATCGTGGCAGCGGCGGCAACCAGCTGCGGGCGGCGGTTCTCGGCGCCAACGACGGCCTGGTATCGAATCTGAGCATCTCGATGGGTGTGGCCGGGGCTTCGCAGGGCGGTCATGCCGTCTTGATTGCCGGGCTGGCCGGCATGCTCGCCGGTGCCCTGTCGATGGCCATCGGGGAGTGGTTGTCGGTTCAGAGTGCGCGCGAGCTGTTCGCCCACCAGGTCAAGGTCGAGCGCGAGGAACTGCTCCAGATCCCAGATGAGGAGGAAGAGGAGCTGACCCTCATTTACCAATCGAAAGGCCTCACGGCACAACAAGCGCGGCTGATGTCTCAGTCGATTGTCGGCGGCGAACTCGGTCGGGCGGTCGACACGCTGGCCCGCGAGGAGCTCGGCATCGACCCGGACGAGCTCGGCGGGTCGGCGTGGGTCGCCGCGGTCACCTCGTTCTTCCTCTTTGCCCTTGGCGCGATCGTCCCCGTGGCGCCTTTCTTCTTTGCATCGGGCACCGGCGCGGTCGTGGCGTCCATCGCCGTCAGTGCTGCGGCTCTGATGCTCGTCGGCGCAGCGATCACTGTGGTCACCGGCTCGAGCGTGCTGAGGACCGGCGGCCGGCAGGTATTGCTCGGCATGTGCGCGGCCGCGGTCACCTTTGGCCTCGGGACATTGGTCGGGCGCGCCGTCGGGTAAGACCATGGGCGATGGCTCGTCACCGTCGGCGGCCTTCGTGGCGGGCCGGCGTCGCTGCTTTATGACAATGATTTGAGGTTTCCCAGCGCGGCTCTGACCTAGACTCCGAATCAGCCGCGGGCGCCCGCGTATCTGGGCCGCTGGCTCCGCTGCTCGACCATGGCTCTGCTGCCCGACGTGGGCTGGTCCCGGAAAGGAGGCATGAGAGCAGCCATTTGTCCTAGCGCGCGCGCAGCAGCCTGGCGCGTGCCCTGACATTCGCCGTCGAGCCTTGTAGCGCTCCGCTTTGGGCGTCAGGATGCCGCGTCGGCCCGTCTTACTCATCCAACGATGTCGATACCGTCGCACGGCGGCGGCACGATTCTTGTCCGCGCCTGCGACCTGTGTATCCAGGAGAAGAGCCAATGATGGAGAAAATGGTCGCGGAGATCTTCGGGACCGCGATTCTCATCCTGTTGGGCGACGGCGTTGTGGCCGGCGTCCTGCTGTCGAAGTCCAAGGCCCAGAACTCCGGCTGGATCGTCATAACCATGGCATGGG
>DASWZK010000004.1:0-1738 GCA_036404515.1 Candidatus Limnocylindrales bacterium | reverse complement strand
TCGCACACTCGCACGGCTCCGGGGACGCTTCAGCGTCGGCGCAGGACTGTCGTCGGCGGGCGCGGAAGGACATAATGGGACCATGACGTACCTTCCTGCCTCGACCCGCTACGACGCCATGCAGTACCGGCGATCCGGGCGGAGCGGGCTCCAGCTGCCTGCGATCTCGGTCGGACTGTGGCAGAACTTCGGGCACGACCGGCCGATCGACCGCCAGCGGGCCGTTATCCACCGAGCCTTCGACCTGGGCGTGACCCATTTCGACCTGGCGAACAACTATGGCCCGCCGTACGGCTCGGCGGAGGAGAACTTCGGTCGAATCCTCGCCACGGACCTGCGCGGCTACCGGGACGAGCTGATCATCAGCTCGAAGGCCGGCTACGACATGTGGCCAGGACCGTACGGCAACTGGGGCTCGCGCAAGTACCTCCTTGCGAGTCTCGACCAGAGCCTCGCTCGGCTGGGCCTCGAGTACGTCGACATCTTCTACTCCCACCGGTTCGACCCGGAGACCCCGCTCGAGGAGACGATGGCCGCCCTCGACGCCGCGGTCCGGCAGGGCAAGGCCCTCTACGTCGGCATCTCGTCGTACTCGCCGACGCACGCGCGAGAGGCAGTCGCGATCCTTCGTGAGCTCGGCACGCCGCCCGTCATCGCCCAGCCGTCCTACTCGATGCTCAACCGCTGGATCGAGGGCGGCCTGCTGGATGTCCTCGGCGAAGAAGGGGTCGGCTGCATCGTCTTCTCGCCGCTGGCGCAAGGGCTGCTGACTGGCAAGTACCTTGGCGGCATCCCCGCCGGCTCCCGTGCTGCGGCGGGTGGCTCGCTGCCGTCGACGCTCCTCGGCGACGACACCCTGGCCAAGGTCCGCGCGCTCGCCGAGATCGCGAAGCGTCGAGGTCAGAGCCTCGCGCAGATGGCCCTCGCCTGGACACTTCGCGACCCGCGCGTGACCTCGACGCTCATCGGAGCGGGCAGCGTGGACCAACTCGAGGAGAACCTCGCCGCGCTCGGCAATCTCGAGTTCTCCGCGACGGAACTCGCCGAGATCGACCGCCACGCGACGGAGAGCGGGATCAACCTCTGGGCGGCGTCTAGCGAAGCCTGAGGCCAAGCCCCAAGGATCGCCTTAGGGGGCGAGGGCATCGAGCAGGTCGCCCTCGATCCGGGTTGGTCTGAGCATCGGAGGGTCGGCGGTTCCAGGCGCAGCCGGCGCCACCGTGCAGATAGCTTAGAGTTCACTCCGTCAGGCGCGTTCCGTGTCCAAGGTTTGGGGCCCTCAGAGTGGCTTTGAGCCGACACCATGACCTGAACCATGTGGGTCTGGTCACGACTTGACGACGACGCTGCTCACCCTGACGTCCAACCGGGGTTGCCGCCGACCTCAGGGGTCGGGCAAGCCCTGGTTCGACGTGGCGCCGTATGGCCGCGGTCGTGACGATGCTATGCGGGGCGGTCGTCGGAGCGTGGCTCGTCCTGCACACCAGCATCGCGACGGCACTCTCGCTCGTCGTCCTGATCCTCAGGGCCATCACGGTCGCCGGGGCCGTGAGCCGTCCGCAGGCCGATGACCAGAGCTCGGCGCTGCCGAGCCCATGCGACAACAAGCGCGTGGCCTACACCGCGGGCGACACCCGTCGTCAAGTAGCCCTCACGACTTGAAGACGAGGAGCTCAGGTGTGGGGCGAGGCGCTGGGCCGGAGCCTCAGCCCCCGCTGAGCGAGGCAGCACGGCGCTC
>DASWZK010000003.1:0-26361 GCA_036404515.1 Candidatus Limnocylindrales bacterium | reverse complement strand
CCACCGCGTCATGCCCTGGCACGGAGGCGAAGCAGTCATAGGCGCCGCGAAGATGCATGACGGGTCCGGTCGGCAAAGCGACTGCGCCGTTGTAGGGAGCGGGAGGGGGCGGGCCGGATTGGTTCGAGAGCCACCAACGGCCACCCACGATCGCACAAGCGAGCACCAGGACCAGGGCCATACCGCGTCGGGACTGGCTCCATGTCATCGCGCCCTCCCATGACCCGGATCGGCTGCCCTTGCGCGACCTGTGGCCACTGCCGGGTCCTCCACCGCCGTGTCCTACGCGGCTACCGCTGCCGCGTATGCGGTCGATCGTGCCCCTCCTGGGCGGTCGAGTAAAGGGGCCAAAAGTAAGTGTTGCAACCGTCCCTACTCGCCTCTATCGTTGGCCCAGCCGCGGGGCTCCGGATCGTCATCCTTCACGGGGTTCCGACCGATCGGGATGAGGTTCACCAGAGCGAACCAGACCGGCCTAAACCTCAGCCGTCTGGCTCCCCTGCCCCTCTCTTATCGGAAGTAGTATTAACCAGGAAGGGGGCCGGCCCCACGGAGCCCGCCTGGCGGATCGGCATGGCTATTCTGGAACGCTGCGGGGCGCTGATGAGCGCGCGGCTGCGGATTGTGGCGACGATCCATGCCGAGCAACAAGGCGCCGAGGCAATGGATTCGGATACGAGTCCGCGGCCCCAGGTCTTTGTGATCGGCGGGCCGCGGGGTGACGGCCTGGATCAGCTAACGAAACACCCGAAGGAATCGCGACCCCGCATCGGTTGGCCGATCCGAGAATCGGTCGAGTCGCTCGGTCTTCGTGGCCCCTCCGGGCAAAACTCGGGGTAGGCCGCTTCAAGGTTACGGGCAACCGGTCTTTCCACATCTTTCGGAATTGGTTGACGCAGTCTGGGCCGTCTCTGCGCGCCGCCCACAGTCGCCCGATGCCCGCTACGCTTTGAGTGCACGCGACCAGAACAGCCGTTCTATAGTAGCCTCAGCCAGCGGGTTCGATGCGGGGTCTGCGATCAGCTTCGGGCGTCATGCCGCCTGGTCGCGCAACCGGCGCCTTCGCCTGCGAAGGTTCTTCAGCCGCAATGCCAGGACAAGGCCGAAGGCCTCCCAGACTATGCGCATGTTCATCTTCGATGTACCGGCACGCCGCTCCTCGAACGTGATAGGCACCTCGACGATGCGCGCACCGGCCAGTCGGGCCTGGAAGGTGGTCTCGATCTGGAAGGCGTAGCCGCCGGCATGGAGATGATCGAGATCGATGTCGCGCAGGACGGGCGTCAGCCACGCCTTGAACCCGCCCGTCAGGTCCCGATACGGCATCAGCAGCACGACGCCAGCGAAGACGCTACCACCGCGGCTGACCAGGCGCCGCAGGATATTCCAGCGCGGGATGTGGCCGCCCTTGACGTAGCGGGACCCGAGTACGAGATCGGCCTTGCCGGCGCGCAGCGGCTCAAGGAGAGACGGCAGGAACCGGACCGGATGGCTGAAGTCGGCGTCCATCTGGACGACGATGTCCGCTTGACGGGCAATAAGGTCCTTGAATGCCGCGACGTAGGCTCGCCCGAGGCCCTGCTTGGCCGCGCGGTGAAGGACGGCAATGGCCGGCTTTGCCTGTGCCATCTCGTCGGCCAGCTCCCCCGTGCCGTCTGGAGAGCCGTCATCGACGATCAGGATGTGGGCGTCAGGGACGATGCCGGAGATGGCGTCGGTTATGGGGCCGACGTTCTCGCGCTCGTTGTAGGTCGGAATGATTATCCAGACGCTTGAGCTGACGGGGGGCATCGATGTCCTGGCTGCTGAAGGACCTGCGCCCGAGGATACTGCCTCCGTCCCCTACCCCGCTCGCCGGACGGCCACGTTCAGGCTGCGTGAGGTCTCCTGAGAGTGGGTCCAGTACACAGCAAAACGCCCGGAGGAACCAGTTCGATCGTTCTGCGGGTCCGCGTGTACTGGCCGCTTTGATCTCCGCGAGCAAGGGGTCCGAGGACTCCTCGCTCGAGCGGTGACCTGCGCTCCGGCCACTGCCGGACCTGCCACCGAGCCCTCTACATTTCGCCTTCCGCGGCGTTCGTTCCGCGATCCGACCCAGAAACCCTTGCGGGTTCCAGAACCTTCGCGCAGACCTGGCACCGTTTCCGACGAAACCGCTGGCTTGGTGTCGATCTCGCTTGCCCCTCCGGGCAAGACAGAATCTAGGGCTGCCGAGTCTGGCGAGGAAGTGGCTTATCCACCAGTTTTGGACACCAGGGCTCCAGTTTTCGCACTTGTCCACCTTCTGCCAACACGGCCGATGGCGGCCTCGCTCCTGCGGCGATTATATTAGAACGGCCGTTCTAGACTCGCCCACCCGCTGGGAGACCGTCGCGGTGTGTCTCTCGCCTGACCTGCACGGTAGGAGGTCGCAGCGGCGTCTGGCGACAGCTCAGGTGTCCGGGGAGGCTCCACCACCGTTGCGGAGAGATTCATCCCATCTCACGGCCACGGCCTCGAGCTCGCCGGCCAGCGGCGCGCTGACTCGGCCGCTGACGCGGACGTCGCCCGGCCGATAGTCGAGCTCGACCGTCCCACGTTCGCGAACCCGAGCCAGTAACTCGCCTGCCCGATACGGGATGGCAACGTCCACGTCCACCCAGAGCGAGGCAAGCAGCGCCGAAAGCTCAGCCTTGAGCGTTTCGATGCCGTAGCCGGTCACGGCTGAAATTAGAACCTGGCCGGCTATCGCTGGTGCAGGTGTGTCACCGTCGCGAGCGGTAGCCTCGATAAGGTCGGCCTTGTTGAAGGCCACGAGACGAGGCTTCTCCCCTGCCCCGAGCTCCTCGAGAACGGTCTGGACAGTGGCTCGATGTTCGGCGAAGTGGCGGTCCGAGGCGTCGACGATCTCCAAGAGAACGTCCGCACGCGTGACTTCCTCAAGAGTGGCACGGAAGGCGTCGACGAGCTGGTGCGGCAGCTTGTGGATGAAGCCCACCGTGTCGGTCACGATGGCCGTCTGGCCGTCGCCCAGCTTGACCTGACGGGATGTCGGGTCCAGCGTGGCGAAAAGCCTGTCCTCGGCCTTGGCGACTTCCTGGCCGACTAGAGCGTTCAGCAGCGTCGACTTGCCGGCGTTTGTGTAACCGACGATGGCGACTGTGGGAAACAACCGGCGGTCGCGGGCGCGGCCGGCCGTCCATCGCTGCTCGGCGACCTGCTCGACCCGTTCCTTCAATTTCTTGATGCGGTCGCGGACGATGCGCCGGTCCGTCTCGAGCTGCGACTCGCCTGGGCCTCTGGTACCGATCCCGCCGCCTGTCCGCGAAAGGTGCGTCCACAGTCGAGTGAGGCGCGGCAGCTGGTATTCGAGTTGTGCCAGCTCCACCTGAAGGCGGCCCTCATGTGTCTGGGCGTGCTGGGCGAAGATGTCGAGAATGAGCCTCGATCGATCGACGACCTTTGTCTTCACGGCCTCTTCGAGGGCGCGTTGCTGAGCCGGCGAAAGCTCGTCGTCGGTTACCAGGACCGTGTAGCCGGTCTCCGACCGGGCAGCCACCAGCTCGTCGACCTTGCCCTTGCCGACGTAGAAGTTAGGGTCGACATGGCGGCGGTTCTGCCATTCGGCGCCGACGACATCGGCACCGGCCGTGTCGGCCAGGCTGGCCAGCTCACCGATCGATTCCTCGGCCGTCCAGCCAGGGTCGTCGCCGGTATCGACTGCCACGAGAAAGGCCCGCTCTACCGGCGCCGTGAGATCGATCATGTCCTTCGTCATACGGGCTCAGGATAGCCGAAGGCAGGTCAGCACCTGCGACGTGAGTGGGCGCGGGTCGCCGACGCCGTGCCGCCTTTATGCGTCCAGATAGGCCAGGGCCGCCGAGAGGGCGGCCGCGAGCGGCAACTCGCGCGTGGAGTCGAGCCAGAGGACGTCGGGTTCGCGGCGGAACCACGTCGCCTGGCGCCTGGATAGGAGGATGTTCCTGCGGACGTCCTCGGAGATTGCCTGATCGTACGACAGGCGGCCGTTGATGACGGCGATTGATTCCGCGTAACCGATCCCAGAGAAGCTCGGCAGCGACGGGTCGAAGCGGGCGGCGAGGGCGCGTGTCTCCTCGATGATGCCGGCCTCGAACTGGGCGCGGGCGCGGGCGCGGATGCGCTCGCGGAGGGCCGGCTGATCGACCACCAGCCCGAGCCAGAGCACCGGCCGCCCATACCCCCGAGGCTCGGGGAGTGGCACGTCTCCACGTAGCATGGCGATCTCGAGGGCCCTCACGACGCGGCGGGTGTTGCGCTCGTCCACGTCGGCGGCGCGCGTGGGGGCGAGGTGCCGCAGCTCGCCCACGAGCGCGGGCAATCCTTCGGAGACCAGCCGCGCCTCCACGGCGGCCTGAACGTCTGCGTCCCAGGGCAGCTCGTCCACGGCCAGGCCGCGAGCGACGGAGCGGAGGTAGAAGCCGGTGCCCCCGGCCAGGATGGCGATTGCACGACGTTGGGCAATTCCGGCAAGTGCGTCGGTCGCACATGCGGTGAAGTCGGCGACGCTGAATGGCCGATCCGGGTCCACGAGGTCCAAACCATGGTGAGGGACTCGAGCCCGCTCTTCGGCAGTCGCTTTGGCTGTGCCGATGTCCATGCCGCGGTAGACCTGGCGGGAGTCCGCGGAGATGATCTCGGCGGCAATACCGCGCGCCCCGAGCTCCTCGGCCAGCGCGAGGGAAACGGCGGTCTTGCCGCTCGCCGTCGCACCGGCCAGCACGACCAGGGGCGGCACCCCTGCGACGGCCACCCTACGACGTGCCCGACACGACTCGCCCGCGGAGCGCGAACGGTCCGGCGTACTCGACCCGGACAGTCACGGGCCGTCCGACGATCGCAGGATCGGCGGCCAGGTGGACGAGGTTGTTATGGCGAGTCCGGCCGGCGAGGGCCACGCTCCCCTGCCCTGCCGTACCCGCAAGGTCGGGGATGCCTGCGTCCCCGTCTTCCGAGTTGGAGTCCGCCGTTGATGCGGCGTCGCCCTCGGCGACCGCACTGCGGCGCGGCGGCATAACGCGTTCGACGAGCACCTCGACGTCGCGGCCCAGCCACTTCTGGTTGAGCTCGAGACCGATCTTCTCCTGGCAGGCAAGCAGCTCATTCAGTCGGCGCCGCTTGACAGCCGGCGGAACGTCGTCGGCCATGCGAAGGGCCGGCGTCCCGGGTCGTGGCGAGTAGGCCGCGGCGAAGACCGTGTCGAAACGGATCTCCTCGAGAGCCGCGAGCGTGGCCTTGAACTGCTCCTCGGTCTCACCGCAGAAGCCCACAATCACGTCCGTAGAAACGGCGATGCCCGGCACGGCGGCCCGGATTCGGGCAAGTCGCTCCTTGTAGTGAGCGACGGTGTACTGGCGGCCCATGCGCTGGAGCATCGCGTCGTCGCCGGACTGTATCGGCAGGTGGAGGTGTTCGGCCACCGACTCGCACGTTGCCATCGCGTCGATGAGCCGGTCTGAGAGGTCCCACGGATGTGACGTAATGAAGCGAAGGCGGGAAATCGCCGGCCGACCGTCGGTGCCCCGGATTGCGTCGATGGCGCACAGCAGCTCGGCCAGGTCGGGTCGGGACCGAAGGTCCAGGCGGCGTCCGGCCGATCGTTCGGTGTCGATGTGCGCGAAACGATCTTCCGGCGGCAGGTCGTGGCCGTAGCTGTTCACGTTCTGACCGAGAAGCGTCAATTCGCGGTAGCCGGTCCCGGCGACCTCCCGGGCCTCGGCCACGATGTCGTCGAAGGGTCGACTGCGCTCGGGACCGCGGCTGAAAGGGACGATGCAATACGTGCATGACTTGTCGCAGCCGTAGACGATCGGCAACCAGGCCGAAATCGTCGACTCGCGGGCGACGCGACCCTCGACCAGGGCGCTGGCCCTGGACGCGGCCAGGCGATCGGCGGCGCTGACCGGTCGGCCACTCAGCACGGTCGTAGCGGCCGTGGAGACGTGCAGGCCGATCGGGGCTTGCGCCGAGACGAGGCCCAGCCGCAGGGCAAGTTCGGGTTCCTCGTCGGGTCGAAGGAACATGTCGACCGCGGGAAAGCGCCGGGCGAGACCGCTTCGTTCGGCCTCGCGGACGCCACAGCCGGTGAGGACGACCCTCATGCCCGGCCGCGATCGCTTGAGATCGGCGAGCAGCCCCTGCCGTCCGATCACCTTCGCCTCGGCGTGTTCGCGCACGGCGCAGGTGTTGATCACGACGAGGTCGGCGTCTTCCATCGAACGTGCACGGCCACAGCCGGCGGCGAGGAGCTGGCCGGCCATCTCCTCCGAGTCGCTCTGGTTCATCTGACAACCGAGGGTCCACACGAAGAAGGTCGGCAGGCTGTGGGTCTCCGGCCGGAACTCGAGCAGGTCGGGCATCACGGATGGCGCCGAGGTGAGGCTCCCCTCAAGCGGCGGTGCGGTGGGAACGGCGGCAAGCGCTGCCATCGATCTGTTCGTCATGGCGCGCTCTTGGCTCCGGCGACCGGCCGGCCCAACCCGTAACCCAGAGCTCCACTGAGCGCGGCGGCGTCCTCGTCCGGGACGAAGAGCGTCGCATGAGCCTGTGCGTAGGTCTCGCCGTCGCCGTGATAGTCGCTTCCGCCAGTTGGAACCAGGCGAAGCGTTCGGGCGAGCCCCGCCATCTGTGCCACCGTCTCCGCGTTGAAGTGGCGATAGTGGACCTCCAGCCCACCCAGGCCGGCGGCGATGAGGTCCACGATCAGATCGCGCCGCGTGGGGCCGTCTGGGAAATGGGCCAGCGCGGGCAGACCGCCGGCGGCCCGGATAGCTGCGATCGCTTCGCCGGGACCAAGGCCGTGCCGCGGGACGTACGCGGCCCTGCCGTGGGCCAGCAACTCTCGCATCGCCGCGTCTACAGAAGGCGCGTGGCCGGCCGCAACCAGAAGGCGGGCAATCTGGGGGCGACCCAGCGAGGACCCGGGCTCCGTCCGGAGCGCGGCGACGCCCTCATCGATGCGCAATCCAAGCTCGCGCAAACGGGCGACCATCTTCGAGAATCGAGCCGAGCGCAACCGTCGCTGGCTCTCGAGGGCGGCTTCGAAGCCCTCGTCGTCCGGGTCAACTCCAAGACCCAGGATGTGAAACTCGCCCTCCCACAGACCACTGACGCCCATGGCCACGGTGTTGATCTCCACGGCCGGCACGAGGTCGAGCGGAAGCGTCGGCGCCCCCATCGAGCGGAGCTCGCGGACGCCGGCCAAGGTGTCGTGGTCGGCGAGAGCCAGAACCCGAACTCCTGTCGCAGCCGCGGCATCCACCAGGACCCGTGGCTCCAGGATTCCGTCCGATCGGCGGCTGTGGGTATGAAGATCGACCCGAGACGGGTATTCGGGCACCACAGGATGGCCCCCCGTTGCCCCCCTGGCGCGGTCGCGGAAGCGGAATCGGAAGGAGCCGGTGTCGCCGCCGGACTCGTCTCGCCCGACGCTTCCAGGCGGAGCTAGCTCCGGCCCGTTTGGGACGGCGGCCGACCCGACCTCCTGGCCGGCCATCCGCGCAGCCTCCTGGGCGGCCCTGTTGAGGTCCCGGGGCACGTCAGACCTCGACAAAACGCTGGATGCGTTCAACCGCCACGGCCCGGCCGTTTACTGGATCCACGTCGATAAGGCAGGCGTTGAAGACCACCGGCCCGGTCGCGACCTCGAAGCGTGTCGGCAGGCCGTTGATGAAGCGCGGCAGGACCGTGGCCGGGTCGAAACCGATGACGCTGTGTACCGGACCAACCATGCCCAGGTCCGACTGATACGCCGTGCCTTTGGGCATGATCCGCTCGTCGGCCGTGGCGACGTGAGTGTGCGTGCCGACGACCGCGCTGACGCGGCCGTCGAGGTATATGCCGAAGGCGTTCTTCTCGCTCGTCAGCTCGCAGTGGAAGTCGACGATGCGGACGGGGGGCAGCGGCTCGGACGCCTGGTCGACAAGGCGATCAAAGTCGGTGAAGGGATTCTCGATCGGGGTCATGTACGTGCGGCCCTGGAAGTTCAGGACCGCTACTTCGGTGCCTTCCTCGGCGTGGAATATACCCCAGCCTCGCCCAGGAACGCCGTCGGTGCCGTAGTTGGCCGGCCGGAGGATCCGCTCCTCGTGCTCGAGAACCTCATACATCTCGCGCTTGTCCCAGATGTGGTTGCCCGAGGTGATGACATCCACGCCGGCTTTGAACATCGCTTCGGCCGTTGACGAGGTCAAGCCCATCCCGCCGGCCACGTTCTCGCCGTTGGCGGTGACGAAGGCTATGTCCATCTCGTGTCGAAGATCCGGCAGGATCGCTTCGAGGGCGAGGCGCCCGGGCTTGCCGATCAGGTCGCCGATCATCAAGATCCGGCAGACCCTGCGGTCCGGCCCGGCTCCCCGCGGTGCCCCCCCGGTCGTTGCCACGGGCGGCTACTTGGCGTATTCGACGGCCCGCGTCTCGCGGATGACCGTCACTTTGATCTGGCCCGGGTAGGTCAGGCTGGCCTCGATCTTCTTGACGACGTCGCGCGCCAGGCGCGTCGCGGTCACATCGTCGATCTGATCGGGCTTGACGAGGATCCGAACCTCACGGCCGGCCTGGACGGCAAAGCTCTTCTCCACCCCTTCGAAGCTCTCGGCGATAGCCTGCAGATCCTCGAGACGGCGGACGTAGGTCTCCATCGATTCGCCGCGCGCGCCGGGCCTCGAAGCGCTGATCGCGTCGGCAACCTGCACGATCGGCGCCTCCTGGGACGCGATCTCGACCTCGTTGTGGTGCGAAGCGATCGCGTTCACGACCTTGGGCGATAGATTGTTGCGCTGGGCTATCTGGGCCCCGATCTGGGCATGAGGACCTTCGACTTCATGGTCGACCGCCTTGCCGAGGTCGTGCAGCAGCCCGCCGACCTTGGCCGCCTGGACATCCGCTCCAAGCTCGGCGGCGATCATCGCGGCGAGCCGGCTCGTCTCCACCGAGTGGATCAGGACATTCTGGCCGTAGCTGGTCCGGAACTTGAGGCGCCCCAGCAGCTTGACGATCTCAGACGGCAGAGCCGGAATGCCGGCGTCATAGACGGCCTGCTCCCCGGCCTGGCGCATCGTGAGGTCAACCTCGGCGCGGGCCTTGGCTACGACCTCCTCGATGCGGCCTGGATGGATGCGGCCGTCCGCCATCAGCTTGGTCAGAGCGAGGCGCGCGACCTCTCGACGGACGGGGTCAAAGGCGCTGATCACCACCGTTTCCGGAGTGTCGTCGATGATCAGGTCGACCCCCGTGGCCTGCTCGAGGGCGCGGATGTTGCGACCCTCTCGGCCGATGATGCGGCCCTTCATCTCATCGTTCGGCAGGTGCACGGCGGAGACGGTGTGCTCGGCCGTGTGGTCGGCCGCGATGCGCTGCATGGTCGTGATCACGATCTCGCGGGCCCGTTCCTCGGCCTCTTCACGCGCCTGACGCTCGATGGACTTGGCCAGACGGACGGCGTCGCGATCCGCTTCATCGCGGACCGCCTCCAGCAGCTGGGCTTTGGCCTCGGCGGCCGACATGCCGCTGACGCGCTCAAGCGCGGCCACGTGCTCCTGCTGGGCGCGGGCCAGCTCCTGACGGCTGGCTTCGAACTCGCGCTCGCGTTCGAGCAGCTTGCGGTCGCGCTGTTCGAGCATGTCGGCGCGCATGTCGAGCTGCTCATCGCGGGCCAGCAGCCGGCTCTCGAGGGTAGACAACTCCGCTCGTTTGGCGCGGGCTTCGTCCTCAGCCTCGTGCTGCAGCTTGAGCTTCTCGTCCTTGGCTGCGAGGATCAGTTCCTTCTGCTGAGTCCGGGCCTCGGCTACTATCCGGGCTGCCTTCTCCTGCGCGCTCTGAAGTGCCTGATTGGCGACAAGGCCGCGGGCAAGAAAGCCGAAACAGATACCCACGAAGGCGGCCACAAGGGCGGCGGCCACAAGGGCGGCATCCATATGAACTTGCCTCCCACCCGGCCGGATGATGCGGCCGAGCGTACGTTAAGACTAGTCGGAGCGGCCCCGAACCCCGACCATGCCCGCTCCCGGGGTGAAGTCGAGTGAAGCCGCGTTGTCATTGATTCGAGCTGGCGTCGTCGCTCGCTCCGGGCCGGCGACGCGTTGTTCGTCTCGACACGTAGTCTACGGCGCGCGCAGGAAACGGGTCAGCCAGACCCGAGATTCGAGCTCGAAGTTGCCGGGGCTGTACCAACAGCCAGAACTTCAGTCTTCGGGGACGGACTCCGCGGCTACGAACCGCGCGCTGACCTCCCGGCACATCTCCGGATCAAAGCCGTTGCGAGCCAGCAGCGCGTAGGCGCGCTGCTGGCGGGCCCGCGGATCGGCGACACGCAGGAGCGTGGTACGGCTCTTCCATAGCAGCCGGTCCGCGGCGACCTCATCGGCGCTGGCGACGCAACCCTCCTCGCCGGTAGCCTGCGCCGCGGCGGCCTCGCTTCGCTCGGCTAGCACCTCCGTTACGACCTCGCGGTCGATGCCCTTGAGGCCCAGCTCGCGCCGAAGGACGGCCGCCCCTCGAGGCCGGGCACGGTCTCGCGAATCAGCCCATGCCCGCGCGAAGGCTCGGTCGTCGAGCATGCCCAGCTCCATCAACCGGGCGATGGCGGCGTGGACGAGGGCCGCCGGATACCCCGCCGCCGCCAGGTGGCGGCGCACCTCGTCGATCGAACGCGAACGCACCTCCAGGAAGCGCGCTGCCGCGTTCAGGACGATCGCCGGGTCCGTCTCGGCGGCACGACTCTGACGTCGCGCCCGTCGTGCTTCTTGCAGTTCGGTGCCGGAACGCCGGGGCATGGCCGTCTATTCGGCCTCTTCGATGCCTTCGACCGGCAGTGAGACCTCGGAAATCTTGCCGCGGATCTGCTTCTCGACCTCGGCAGACAGGTCCGAGTTCGCCTTCAGAAACTCCTTGGCCGCCTCGCGGCCCTGGCCAAGGCGCGTTTCGCCGAACGTGAACCACGCGCCGGTCTTGCTGACGATGCTCATGGCCACGCCCACATCGAGGAGGCCGCCTTCGCGCGAGATGCCCTCGCCGAACATGATGTCGAACTCCGCCACCCGGAACGGCGGCGCGACCTTGTTCTTGACGACCTTGACGCGAACTCGGTTGCCGACCGATTCGGTGCCGACCTTGATAGTCTCGATGCGACGGATGTCTAGCCGAACGGTGGCATAGAACTTGAGGGCACGGCCGCCGGGCGTTACCTCCGGGTTGCCGAACATGACGCCGATCTTCTCGCGCAGCTGATTCGTGAAGACGAGCGCCGTGTTCGAGCGGTTCACCACGCCGGCCAGCTTGCGCAGGGCCTGGCTCATGAGGCGCGCCTGGATTCCGACGAACGAGTCGCCCATCTCGCCTTCGATCTCGGCCTTCGGTACCAAAGCAGCGACCGAGTCGAGCACCACGCAGTCCACGCCACCAGAACGGATGAGCGTCTCGGTGATCTGGAGCGCGTCCTCGCCCGTGTCCGGCTGACTGACGAGAAGCTCATCGACGTTGACGCCGCAGGCGCGGGCGTAACCCGGGTCGAGGGCGTGCTCGACGTCGATGAACGCGACCACGCCGCCCCGGCGCTGAGCCTCGGCCAGGATGTGCTGGCAGAGGGTGGTCTTGCCGGAGGATTCGGGGCCGAAGACCTCCGTCATTCGGCCACGAGGGATCCCGCCGACGCCGAGGGCGAGGTCCAGGGCGATAGAGCCGGTCGGGATGATGTCCACGGCCTGACGCTCGGACGAGCCGAGACGCATGATCGAGCCACGCCCGAACTGCTTCTCGATGGCCAGAATGGCCGCATCTACGGCCTTCGTTCGGTCGGTGCCGGCACCGGCAGGGCCGCGGGCCTCGGCCCCTCGCTCGATCATCGCCACCTTGCTCCTCGCTCCAGTCCATTGGGGATTAGCGGAACGACTCGCCTGATGGCGTTCGCCCGCGATTCAACTCTCGGGTTCTTCGGTCCGCGGCTTCCGCTTGGGCTTCCAGACCTCGACATTGGTCGGTGGCTCCAGCAAGGGCTGGATCTTGGTCTTAGCGGACGCGTCCTTCGGCTTCTTCTTCTCTTGACGGTGGGGGCGGTCTCGACTGGCCATCTGATGCGCCTCCAGGTGCTGCAGGCTACGGTTGAGCTCTTCACTCCGGCTGCACTGCCAATGCACGCGACCTTGACGGATCGGCGTACGCGCGAAGCTCGGGCAGGCGCGCGGCGAACGTGCCGGAGCGCAGTGAGGAGCGGATTTCGGCCATGAAGTCTAGGGTGAAGGTCAGGTTGTGACAAGTCGCCAGGCGGTACGCGAGGAGCTCCTCGGCGCGGAACAAGTGGGCGAGATACGCTCGTGAGAAGCACCGGCAGAGAGGGCAGCGGCAACCTTCCTGAACGGGCCGCGGGTCATCGAGGAACTGGGCGTTGCGCATGTTCAGCCGTCCGCCGGGGATCCACACCTGGCCGTTTCGGGCAACGCGGGCGGGCAGCACGGAGTCGAATATGTCGACACCGTGGCTGACCGCTTCGAGCAGGTCAAACGGCGAGCCCAGGCCCATCAGATACCGCGGCCGCGGGTCCGTTTCTAGCAGGTCGACAACCAAGTCCAGGGTCGCCAGGCGCTGATCCGGCGTCTCGTCGCCGGCCAGACCGCCGATGCAGATGCCGTCGAACGGCAGGCCCGCAATTACCTTCGTGGACTCGGTCCGAAGAGCGGGGTCCAATCCGCCCTGCACGATGCCGAAGAGAGCCTGATCGGGCCGCGTGTGCGCGGCCAGCGATCGGCCTGCCCAGACGTTGGACCGAGCCGTCGCTTCGGCGACTGCCGCGAGGCTCGTCGAGGCGGGCGGCACCGGCTGGTCGAAGGCCACCGCGACATCGGCGCCGAGAGCCTCCTGGACGGCGATCGAGTGCTCGGGCGTGAAGCGGTGATACGACCCGTCGAGATGGCTCTGGAACGTCACGCCGTCGTCGTCGATCTTGCGCAGCTCGCCGAGCGAGACGACCTGGAATCCGCCCGAGTCGGTCAGGATCGGCCAATCCCAGGCCATGAACCTGTGGAGACCGCCCAGAGCGGCGATGCGCTCATGGCCCGGGCGCAGGTAGAGGTGGTACGTGTTCGAGAGGATGATCGTCGCGCCGGCGGATCGGAGATCGTCCGGATCGAGCGCCTTGACCGTGGCGTTGGTGCCGACCGGCATGAACTGCGGAGTCTCGACGACGCCGTGCGGGAGGGTCAGCCGGCCCAGTCGGGCGCGCGTGCAGCCGTCCGCCAGCAAGGGGCCGAGGACCTCGAAATGGGCGGGCGACGGGAGAGGACCGCCGGCTCCATCGGACGCGCTCGACATCAGCTGACTGTCGTGTCCGTGCCTGCCGCCCCATCCCACAGAGCCGGCTGCTCTGCCTCGCCTCGACGCGCAGGCGGAATCTCGTATCCGAGGCGGGCAAGATGCTGGCGGGCGCCGTCCGTGGCGATACGGCCCTGCGGCGTCCGATCCAGAAAGCCGAGCCGGAGCAGGAATGGCTCGTACACGTCCTCGACGGTCTCCGGCTCTTCGGCGAGAACTGCGGCGAGGGCCTGAACCCCAACCGGCCCGCTGCCGAACTTCTGGATGATCGCGGCCAGGAGCTTTCGGTCCGTACCGTCCAGGCCTGCGTCGTCGATCTCCAGGGCTGCGAGAGCTTTGTCTGCCGTGGCCGCGTCGACCCGGCCGTCGCCGTGGATCTGGGCGTAGTCGCGAACGCGGCGCAGAAGGCGGTTTACCACGCGCGGAGTCCCCCGGCCGCGCCTGGCGATGGCCGTGGCTCCGTCCGCACTCAGCTCCACGCCAAGCAGCCGGGCGGAGCGCTCCACGATCGCGGTGAGATCCGCGAGATCGTAGAAGTCAAGGCGGTACGTGGCTCCGAACCGGTCGCGCAACGGGCTTGAGATCCGGCCGGCGCGCGTCGTGGCGCCGACGATCGTGAAGGGCTTGAGGCTCAGCCGCAGGCTTCGCGCCGACGGCCCTTTGCCGATCATCACGTCCAGGGCGAAGTCCTCCATCGCCGGATAGAGGATCTCCTCAACGGCACGGTTGAGCCGGTGGATCTCATCGATGAACAGGACGTCGCGCTCGTCGAGCGACGTCAGGATGGCGGCGAGATCCCCGGCCCGCTCAATCGCCGGGCCGCTGGCGTAGCGGATGTTGGCGCCGAGCTCGCGTGCGATGATCGTGGCGAGGGTCGTCTTACCAAGCCCGGGCGGTCCGTGAAGCAAGACGTGGTCGGCTGCGTCCCCTCTCTGGCGGGCCGCGCCGAGCAGGATCCAAAGGTTCGCCTTGAGCTCGCGCTGGCCTATGTATTCGTCCAGCGTGCGGGGTCGCAGCGTCCGGTCGACGACGACCTCCGCTTCGTCTGCGACGTCTGGCGCGAGTATTCGCGAGATGTCAGTCTTGGCGGCCTCGCTCATGGACGGATCATACCAGATCGAACGGGTGTTCTACACGGCCGCCACGGCGGGATCCATCTCCGTCTGGCCCTGCGATGGGCGGCGCCACTATCCCTTCAGCAGCGTCCGCAGCGCGGCCTTGACCCGATCCTCCAGGCGAGGACCGACCGCCAGGTCCCCCAGCGCGTCTCGGGAGGCTTGACGCGCCTCGCCGGCCGAGTAGCCCAGTGCCAGGAGGGCGGCCATCACCTCGGACTCGCCGGCTCCAGGTCCGCCGCCGGCCGCAGCACCCGCCGCCACGCCCGCTGCGGCGACCTTCTCCTTGAGCTCCAGGCAGATTCTCGCGGCAAGCCGTTTGCCAACGCCTGGAACCGCCGTGAGCAGTGCCAGATCGTCCGACAGGATTGCCAGCTGCAGGTCGCCGATCGGCCTCGAGCCGACAATCGCCAGCGCCACCTTCGGCCCGACGCCCGTCACGGTCTGGAGGAGGCCGAAGAAACCCAGTTCCTCAGGGTTGCGGAAGCCGTATAGCGCCTGGGCATCGTCGCGAATCAGGTGATGGGTGAATAGCTTCGCCCGCTCCCCCACTCTCAATGAAGCCAGGACCGACGGCGCCGCATACACGCGATACCCGATGCCGCCGGCTTCGACGATCAATGAATCGGCAAAGACCGCGCCAACGAGGCCGTCCAGCGAGGCGATCACGCCCCGGCGCCCCTAGGACGCCGTTCTGGATTTGGGCAAGCGCGAGGCCTGCCCCGCGGGCCCGATCCCAAGGCGTTCGCGGCGCAGCGCTTCGCGGACGGCCTTCTCGTACGGAGTGACTCCGTCCGGCGCGGGCTTGAGTGCGGATTTGTCGAGCGCGCCTGTAGAGATTCGGCTCACCGATCGCTCCCGGTTGGCCACGCAGATCGCGATGGCCAGGGCATCGGCGGCGTCGTCCGGCTCCGGCAGCTCTCGCAGCCCGAGGATTGCCTGCACCATGCGCTGAACCTGGGCCTTGGAAGCGGACCCGTCCCCCGCCGTGGCGACCTTGACCTCGTTCGGAGTGGCTTCGCGAATCTCCAGGTCGTGCATGGCGGCTGCGAGCAGGACGACGCCGCGGGCCTGGCCGACGGCGAACGCCGTCTGGGCGTTCCTGGTGAAGAAGAGCCGCTCCACCCCAACAAGAGTAGGCACGTGCAGCTCGATCAAGTCGGTCAGGGCCAGGTAGATCGACTCGAGCCGTTCCGGCAGCTCCATCTGGGCCGGCGTCCTGATGACGCCGTAGTCGATCGCCCGCAAACGCGGCCCGGTCCGCTCGACAAGTCCGTAGCCGAGCATCGCCGTGCCCGGGTCTATTCCCAGGATGATCACGCGCCGACCTCGGCGAGGAGTGCCTCCGGGATCTCAAAGTTGGCAGTCACCCGCTGAACGTCGTCCTGCTCTTCGAGCAGATCGATCAGCCGAAGCGCCTGGCGGGCCTTCGACTCGTCGAGCTCAAGCGTGTTCTTGGCACTCATCGAAAGCTCGGCCGACTCGATCTTGACGCCGGCCTTCTCGAGTGAGCGCCGCACCGCTTCGAGGTCGGTCGGCCTGGTGTAGACCTCGACCTGCTCACCGGAAGAGTCGACGTCATCGGCGCCGGCGTCGATCGCGATTAGAGCCAGCTCGTCGGGGTCGCCCCCGGGGGCGAGTGTGATGACACCGCGCTGCTCGAACTGCCACGCCACGCTCCCGGAGCCGGCCAGCTGCCCGCCGGCCTTGGTCAGGATCGACCGAACCTCGGCTGCGGTCCGGTTTCGATTGTCGGTCGCCGTCTCGACCAGGATCGCCACGCCGCCCGGGCCGTAACCCTCGTACGTGATTTCCTCGAACTGCTCGCCTTCGCCGCCGCCCGTGGCCTTCTCGACGGCGCGCTTGATCGTGTCCAGTGGCATGTTGATGGCGCGGGCTCGCTCGATCGCAAGGCGGAGACGGAAGTTGCCGTCTGGATCGCCGCCGCCGGCCCGAGCCGCGACGCTGATCTCACGGCCCATCCTGGTAAAGACGGCACCGCGCTTGACGTCGTTGGCGCCCTTCTGGCGCTTGATCTGCGACCACTTGGAATGTCCAGACATCGGTCGGAGTATACCGCTCAAGCTGGCCCCGGAGCCGATCACCTCCGCGGCCACTAGGTCAGTTCACAAACGGCCGACGCCGCGTCCTCGTCCGTAAGCGCCCGCCGGACTATCATGACCGGGCTGCGGCCGGCTCCCTCGTCACGCCGCGCCTTTGACGCGATCTCGTGCCACCAGAGGATCGATAGAGCAGATGACCACCAAGAGTGTCGACCTCCCCCACCTCCGCAGCGTCGTCCTTGCGGCCCATGCCGGGGCCGGTAAGACGACGCTGGCCGAGCGCCTCCTTTTCGATGCCGGTGCGATCACGCGCTTAGGCCGCGTCGATGACGGCACGGCGAGCCTGGATTACGAGCCCGAGGAGCAGAAGCGCAAGCAGTCGCTGACCCTCGCCGTGGCGAACCTGGATCACGAGGGGACGAGGGTTCAGATCGTCGACACCCCTGGGTACGCGGACTTTGCAGCAGAAGTAGTCGAGGGCTTTGCAGCCACAGATGCAGCCGTCCTCCTGATGGACGCGTCCGGGCATGTGGAGGCAGGTCTCGAGTCGGCGGTGGCTCTGGCCCGAGCCAACGGACGACCCGCCCTGTTCTTCATCAACAAATGCGACCGCGAGAACGCCAACCCCGGCAACGCGGTCGACGCGCTCCGGACCGCCTTCGGGCAGAAGATCGCGCCGCTTCATGTCGCCATCGGAACGGCAGAGTCGTTCTCCGGTTACGTGGACCTCGTTCACCGCAAGGCCTACCAGGAGCAGGGCGGCAAGGAAACCGAGGTCCCGCTCCCGGCCAATCTGGCGGACGAGGTCGCCTCCCGCCGCGACCAGCTGATCGAGGCAGCTTCCGAGGCGGACGACGACGTCATGACCAAGTACCTCGAGGGCGAGGAGATCACCGATGCGGAGCTCGAGGGCTGTCTGAAGAAAGCCGTAAGGTCGGGCCTGGTGGCGCCGGTGCTGGTCGGCAGCGCATCGAAGGACATCGGAGTTCGGGCCCTCACCGCCGCGATCGTGCATTACCTCCCGTCGTCCGCGGAACTGGGCGAGATAGTCACCACGGACTCCAAGGGCAAGGAGACCCAACTCCTGCCAGACGCCACCGGCCCGCTCGTCGCCCGCGTCTTCAAGACGACCGCCGATCCGTTCGTCGGCCGGCTGACATACCTGCGGGTGCTTTCGGGAACCCTGCAGGGCCAGGGCCAGGCCTGGAACTCGACGCGCGGCGAGCCCGAGCGAATCGGCCAGCTGCTGCTCCTCCACGGCAAGGATCAGGAGACGGTCGGCCAGCTGCATGCCGGCGAGATCGGCGCTGTGGCCAAGCTGACCGTGACCGCGACTGGAGACACGCTCTCGGCCTCCCACGAGAAGGCCTACACGCTCCCGCCCCTCGTCTTTCCCAATCCAACGCTGCAGATGGCGATCGAGCCGCAGACGAAGGCGGACCTGGACAAGATGGGTTCGGCCCTCCAGCGCATGCTCGAGGAAGAGCCCTCGGCTCGGGTCGAGCGGTCGGAGACCGGCGAGCAGGTGCTGCTCTCGATGGGCGACGCGCACGTGGCGGTCCTGGGCGAGCGGCTAAAGCGCAAGTTCGGTGCTGCCATCGTCACCAGGGTGCCGAGGGTCCCGTACAAGGAGACGATCCGCGGTAAGGCACAGAGCCACGGTCGGTACAAGAAGCAGACCGGTGGCCACGGCATGTTCGGAGACGTCTGGATCGAGATCGAGCCGAACCCGGGCGGAGGTGTCGAATTCGCCGAGCACGTCGTCGGCGGGACCGTGCCCAAGAACTTCTTTCCAGGCGTGGAGAAGGGCATCCGAGAGACGGCCGCCGAGGGCGTCCTGGCCGGCTATCCGCTGAGCGACTTCAAGGCAACCCTGTACGACGGCTCTTTCCATGCCGTCGACTCGAACGAACTGTCGTTCAAGATCGCGGCCTCGATGGCCCTCAAGCAGGGCGTCCTCGAATGCAAGCCCGTGCTGATGGAGCCGATCATGACGGTTGAGATCCGGATTCCGGAAGCGTTCATGGGCGACGTCAACCGCGACCTCAACGGCCGTCGTGGCCGCGTCCTAGGCATGGACACCAAGGACGGGATGCAGATCATCACCGCCAGCGTGCCCCAGGCCGAGCTCTTCACCTATGCCACCGAGCTGCGCTCCCTGACCGGCGGCCGCGGGACCTTCACGGCCACGCTGGACCGCTACGAAGACGTGCCGCAGCACATGGCCGAGAGGGTGATCGAGGCCCACAAGAAGGCGCAGGACGCGGCGCACAAGGAGTAGCGGGCGGATGGGGATGACGGACGCGACGGGCGTCGGCGACCTCGCTGGAACGGTCGAGTCGCGCCAGACAGACGCGGCGGGGCTGTCAGTGAAGCTCTTTGGGACGGACCGTCGATACCACGGCAAGACCCAGCCGCCGACCTGCTAGCTCGTCTGGATGTGGCGAACGGCCGAAGCCAGGTCGATCCTGTTCTCGTAGATCGCCCGGCCGACGATCGCGCCAACGCAGCCGATCGAGCGGACTGCGACGATGTCCTCCAGCGAGGAGACGCCGGCCGACGCGATGATCTCTCCACGGCCGAGGTCGACCATGCGGCCGAGGAGAGCAAGGTTCGGGCCTTTCATGAGCCCGTCGCGTTCGATCGCCGTGACGATGAAGGTTTGGGCGCCACGATCAGCGAGAGTCGCCAGGGCTTCCTCCACCGGCACCCCAGACGAGCCGGGAACCCAGCCCTGACCGACGGCCAGGCCGTGGCGCACGTCCAAAGCGACCGCGATCCGGCCCACTCCGAACCGCAACACCAGCCGTTCGACGAATGCGGCGTCCTGCAGCGCTACGGTACCAACCACGGCCCGGGCCGCCCCGGCGTCCAGGGCGGCCAACACCGCTTCCTCGCTCCGCAGTCCACCGGCGACCTCACAGTCTGCGTCAAGGCCAGCAGCGGCAACGATCCGCGCCACCGCCTCCGTCTGCAGCGGCCTCCCCTCCCTGGCGCCGTCCAAGTCGACCGCGTGGATCCATCGGGCGCCCGCCGCAACGAACGAACGCGCCATCTCGGCGGGATCGGCGCCGTAGGCTGTCTCTCGGCCGAAATCGCCCTGGGCCAATCGAACGACCCGCCCACCGCGCAGATCGATCGCGGCCAAGAGCTGGAAGTCGGTCGCCGGCTTGACCGGCTGGCGTTGTAGCATGCTACTATGCTACTACATGACCAAGGAGCGAACGGGTGACTTACCCGGTTGGCGGCCGTGGGCCGACATGAGCGAAGCCACCCGGCCGGGCTGGCAAACGAGGAACCACGATGAGCGCGATCGAAACCTGGCGGAACGAAGCCGTCAGCGAGCTCTTAGACGCGGTGCTCCGGCTCGAGACTGTCGATGAGGCCTCGGCCTTCTTTCGCGATCTGTGCACCCTGGGCGAGCTGCACGACATGGCCCAGCGGTGGGCGGTCGTCCGGCTTCTCGATGCGGGCATGCACTACGCCGAGATCTCGAGGCTGACGGGGGCGAGCACGGCCACGATCACCCGCATCGCCCAATGGCTCCATCATGGCGAGGGAGGCTACAGAAGAGCGCTTGAACGGCTCCAAGAGGCCCCGAGACCGGCAACCGTAGAGCCGACCCGATGACCCGTCGCCTCCGCCTCGCCATTCCGAACAAGGGCCGGCTGGTCGAGCCGACGATCAGCCTGCTGCGGGACGCCGGCCTGGTCTTCGAAGCCGGCGAGCGAGCCCTCGTGGCGCGTGTCCAGAACTTCGACCTGGATATCCTCTTTGTCAGGACCAATGACGTCGTCGAGTTCGTCAGCGACGGTGTGGCCGAACTGGGCGTGACCGGGCTCGATCTGGTCGCGGAGTCGGGCTCGGACGTGCCGCAGCTTCGTACTCTCGGCTATGGGAAGTGCCGCCTGACGGTCGCCGTCCCGAGTGATTCGCCCTTTCGAGCGGCGGAGGACCTCGCCGGCCTCCGCGTTGCGACCTCGCACGTGAGGCTGACGAAGCGATTCTTCGACGGACGATCGATTCCCGTCGACATCATTCCGGTATCCGGCGCGGCCGAAGTCGCCCCTCGCCTGGGTCTCGCTGAGGCCATTGTCGACCTCGTGTCGACAGGCTCAACGCTGGTAGTTAACGGCCTCCAGCCGATCGAGGACGTCTTCGCATCGGAGGCGGTCCTGCTGGCCAATGCGACTGCCCTGCGAGATCGAGCCGACGTCCTCGACTCGATCCAGACGATGCTCGGCGCGACGCTGGCTGCGCGCGATCGCAAGTACCTGATGATGAACGCTCCCGCGGCCAGGCTGGCCGAACTCGCGGACCTGCTCCCCGGCCTCGAGTCCCCGTCGGTCATTCCACTGGCGCACAAGGGCATGATCGCCATCCACTCCGTCGTCGAGGCAGACCAGGTCTGGTCGTTGCTGCCGCGCCTCAAGGCTGCCGGCGCATCCGGCATCCTCGTCCTGCCCATCGAGAAGCTGGCCTCATGAGCGCGCCATTCGTCCAATTACGGCGCCTGGAGCTGGCGAGGGCGAAGAATGATCCTGCGGTCGCGGCCGAGGTTCGGCATCTGGTGCGCCGCGGCGCCGTGCCTGACCCTCGGGTGAGGGAGACCGCGCGGGCGATCCTCGATTCGGTGAAAGCCGGCGGCGACGCGGCCGTACGCGAGGCGAATGGCAGACTCGGTGGCGGGCGGGCTGATGGCACGCTCCTCGCCACCAGGACGGAGATGGAGACGGCGCGCGACGCCCTGTCGCCGCGAGTTCGAGCCGGCCTCGAGCAGATGATCGAGAACATTCGCCGTTTCGCCGAGACGGAGCTCCCGGAGACTCGGACCACGACGGTCGTGCCGGGCGTGGAGATCGAGCGACGTTGGGTCCCGCTGGCGAGTGTCGGCGTATACGCACCGGGCGGTTCCGCCCCCTACCCGAGCTCGTTGCTGATGGGCGTCGTCCCGGCAAAGGTCGCCGGCGTGGAGCAGATCGTCGTGGCATCGCCGGCGGACGCCGAAGGCAGGCTGAACGGGACGGTGCTCGGCGCCGCTGGGCTGGTGGGCGTTGACGCGTTTGTAGTCGCGGGCGGTGTCCAGGCCGTGGGAGCACTCGCCTACGGGCTGCCGGAGGCGGGAGTGGCTCCGGTCGACCGCATCGTGGGTCCGGGCAGCGCGTGGGTTACCGCCGCCAAGCTGGAGGTCTTCGGCGAGTGTGGGATCGACCTGCCGGCCGGGCCGTCGGAGGTCATGGTCGTGGCGGATGGCACCGCCGATCCCGCGCATGTCGCCGCCGATCTTCTCTCGCAGGCCGAGCACGGTCCGGACTCCCCTGCTCTACTCGTCACCTGGGATTCCAGGTTTGCCGGCTCCGTGGAGGGCGAGCTCGAACGCCAGCTCGCGACGGCCGCTCGTCGGGAAATCCTGGAGCGCTCGCTGTCGAGCTGCGCCCTGGTCGTCCTCGCGCCGACACGTGCCGCGGCCCTGGAATTCGCCAATGACTACGCCCCCGAGCATCTGTCCGTGGTCGTAGAAGATGTGGAGGAAGCCGTCGCCCGGCTACGGAACGCAGGCTCCATCTTTGTGGGCCCGTACGCTCCCGAATCGGCAGGTGACTACGCCTCCGGCGCCAATCACGTCCTGCCGACTGGCGGGCTCGCCCGCTCCTGTGGGGCGCTCTCAACCGAGAGCTACGGCAAGTTCATCCAGGTTCAGCGGATCACCCGTGAGGGCCTTTCGGCCATCCGCACCGCCGTCGAGGCCATCTCCGAGGCCGAAGGCCTGATTGCGCACCGGCGAGCCGTCGAAGTCCGGTTCGAGGCCGCTCCATGAGCGCGCCGGCTGCGCAGCCGCCGACTTACGCGTGGGAGCCGACGACCGAATTTCTCGCGCACAAGTACGGACTGCCGCGGGATTCGATCGTCCGGTTCGACGTGAATACGTCGCCCCTGCCGCCGGATCTGCGCGAGGTGCTGACCGGTTCGTTCGATCCGCCGCTATCCGAATACCCACCCAGCGACTACGGGACTCTGGTCGCTGCCGCCGCCGAGTCGTACGGCGTGGATCCGGATGAGCTGCTGCCCACTGCCGGTGCCGACGAGGCACTCGACCTGATCGCTCGTGCTTCTCTCCGGGAGAAATCAGTGGCCGTCGTGCCGACGCCGACCTACGCGATGTACCGGATCGTCTCTGAGCAGCGCGGAGCGAAGATCCTGCCGGTGCCGCGCCTGGGCGCGGACGATGGCTTCGGACTCGACGTTCCGGCCCTCGCTAGAGCGGCCCGCGAGGCCGCGCTGGTCTGGCTGTGCGAACCGAACAACCCCACCGGCGCTTTCGAAGCGCCGGAGCGAACCGCCGAGCTGCTGGCCGCACTTCGATCCGACGCGGCGCGCGCCGGGCGCGAGCCCCCGATCGTGGCAGTGGACGAAGCATATGCGGAGTTCGTCGGCCGTACAGTCCTGCCGTTGCGCGCCGACTACCCGAGACTCGCCGTGGTTCGAACGCTCAGCAAGGCCCACGCTCTGGCGGGTGCCAGAGTCGGCTTCGCAATTGCCCGGCCGGAGACGCTGGCGCCGATTCTCTCGTATCGTGCCCCGGCCTCAGTCGGGACCGTCTCCGCTGCCCTGGCCACTGCCTCGCTGCGGCGGCCGGAGCTGGCAGCGGCCAACGTCGCCCGCATCGCCGAGCAGCGGGCCCGCCTGACGAGCGAGCTCGGTGCGCTGGGCTGGCGGCCGTACCCATCGCAGGTCAACTTCATTCTGTTCAGGTTTGCGTCGCGAACCGCCGCTGCCGAAGCGGCCGAGGCGCTTCTTCGCCGCGGCCTGGTCCCTCGGACGTTCGGCTCCGACCATCCGCTTTCCGACTGTCTCCGCCTGACCGTCAGGTCGGCTGAGGAAAACGATCGTCTCATTGAAGCAGCCAGGTGTGGAGCCGCATGAGCAACGCGATAGGGACGGTCGCCGCCTCCGGACCTCGCTGGGCGACGGTCACTCGCTCAACGCGAGAGACCCAGATTGCGGTCACGCTGAAGCTCGACGGCGACGGCGAGACGAACATCGAGACGGGCGTTGGCTTCTTCGACCACCTGCTCAACTCGTTCGCCCAGCACGCCCTCTTCGACCTCGATATCGCCGCGAGCGGAGACCTCGTCATCGACGAGCATCACACCGTCGAAGACGTGGCGCTCGTGCTTGGCGCCGCGCTCGCGGAAGCCCTCGGCGACCGATCGGGGATCGTCCGCTTCGGCGACGCAGCCGTGCCGATGGATGAGTCCTTGGCCACGGCCGTGGTTGACGTCGGTGGCCGACCCTACGCCGTGATCGACCTGCCATTCAGGGGCAAGCGTTCCGGCAAACTACCCCTGCAACTCATCGAGCACATCCTCGCGTCCTTCGCCAGAGCCGGCGGTGTGACCCTCAACGTCAAGGGCCGGGGCCGTAACGACCATCACCTCGCCGAGGCGGCCTTCAAGGCTCTCGGGCGGGCGCTGCTGGCGGCAACCGCCGTGGATCCGCGCCGGACTGGCGCCGCATCGACGAAAGGCATGCTGGGCTGATGGGCGCAGGCGGGGCCAGAATCGCGGTGCTCGATTACGGAGCGGCGAACATGGTCAGCATCACCAGAGCCCTGGCGACGGTGGGCGCCGACCCGGTGGTGGTCGCCGAGCCGGCATGCCTCACGGATGTTGATGCGCTGGTCGTGCCGGGTGTCGGCGCTGCGGCCCCGGCCATGGATCACCTCCGAGAGCGCGGCATGCTGGAGCCGCTGCGCGAGTGGGTGCGAGCGGGAAAGCCTTGCCTGGGCATCTGCTTGGGTTTCCAGCTCTTCTTCGACGCCAGCGACGAGGGGAACGCGCCGACCCTCGGCCTGCTGTCGGGCCGCACCGTCGCCCTGGAGAGCGCCCCGACGTTGCCGCACATCGGCTGGAACTCGGTCGAGTTCGTTCGAGAGCACCCCCTCTTCGACGGAGTTTCAAGCGGCTCTTACTTCTACTTCGTCCACTCTTTCGCGCCGGCACCGAACGACCCAAGCATCATCCTGAGCCGCACGACCCACGGCCGGCCGTTCGTCAGTGCCGTCGCCCAGGGATCGTTGTACGGACTTCAGTTTCACCCGGAGAAGTCGTCCGACGCGGGCCTTCGGGTCCTCGCCAACTTCGTAGGTGTCGTGAACGGCTCGCGCGCGACGCCGGCTGGAGTCGCCTGATGCTCGCCCGACGGGTCATTCCCTGTCTCGACGTCGACAACGGTCGGGTTGTCAAGGGAACGAATTTCGTGAACCTCACCGACGAGGGCGACCCGGCCGAGCTGGCCGATCGCTATGCCCGAGAAGGCGCCGACGAGATCGTCTTCCTCGACATCACCGCAGCTCACGAGAAGCGCGGGACCGTTCTCGACGTGGTTCGGAGGACCGCGTCGCGAGCATTTGTGCCGCTGACCGTCGGCGGCGGCGTGCGCAGCGTCGACGAAATGCGCGCCGTACTTCGGGCCGGCGCCGACAAAGTCTCGTTCAACACCGCGGCGGTCGCCGAGCCGGAGCTTCTCACTGCCTGCGCCGAGCGCTTCGGCAGTCAGGCCGTTGTCTGCGCGATCGATGCCCGGCGCCTGCCGCCGGTCGAGGGTACCGCGCCGCGGTGGGAAGTCGTCACTCACGGCGGGCGGCAGCCGACGGAACTCGAAGCCGTGGCTTGGGCCGTGCGGGTCGTCGAGCTCGGCGCGGGCGAGCTGCTCGTGACGTCCATGGACCGCGACGGCACCGGCAGTGGCTTCGATACTGACCTTCTTGCGGCAATCGCAGGTCGCGTTCGCGTGCCCGTCATCGCCTCGGGAGGCGCGGCCGGCCCGGACGACTTCGTTGCAGCCGTCCGAGACGGAAAGGCCGACGCTGTCCTCGCGGCGACGATCTTCCACCGCAGGACGCACTCCATTGCCGATGTGAAGTCGGCCATGGCGGCGGCCGGACTGCCGGTCCGTCGGACCGAGGAGTGGGCTGCATGATCGGCGATCGGCCGCTCGCCGAGGTCGTAGCCTGGGGGCCGGACCGCCAGGTACCGGCAGTGGTCCAGGATGTCGCCGACGGTCGCGTGTTGATGTTGGCGTATGTCGATGAGGAGGCGCTCGCCGCCACCCTGACCACCGGCCAGGTTCACTTCCACTCGCGTTCACGCGACCGGCTGTGGCGAAAGGGCGAGACGAGCGGCAACGTGCTGCGGCTGCTGGACGTCGCCGTCGACTGCGACGGCGACGCCCTGCTGCTTCAGGTCGATCCGGCCGGTCCGACGTGCCACCGAAACACGCGCAGCTGCTTCGATCCGGACGGCGCCGCGGGGACGGGCCGTGCCAGGACCGAGGGCAGCGCCACGGAACCGGAACTCGCCACTCCCCCACCCGGCCAGGGTTTCGAGTGGCTCGAGACGTTGTGGGCGACGATCGACTCCCGCGCCGGCGCCGACCCGACCGCCTCCTACACGGCACGACTTCTTGCGGCCGGCGTGGATGGCCCCGCACGCAAAGTCGTCGAAGAGGCCACCGAAGTGCTCATGGCCGCCAAGGACGACGCCGTGGCCCCGAACGAGTCACGCGCCGCGGCCCGGGAAGCCCTCACGGGCGAGGTCGCAGACCTGCTCTACCACACCCTGGTGCTCCTCCGGGAACGCGGCCTTCCCCCTTCCCTCGTGATCGCCCGTCTCCGGGAGCGCCACACGGCCTGAGCCCGAGAAGAGCCCGGGAATCGCCAAGCTCTAGCTGTGATTCCCGGACACGTTGTTGACCAGAACGGCCATGGGTGTCTGGCCGTTTAGGGAGCCGTGGGGTCTGTGCTCGTTGTAGTGGGCAACGAAGACAGGCAGAGCGTCTAGGCGAGCCTGGTTCGTGTCGTA
>DASWZK010000002.1:0-5043 GCA_036404515.1 Candidatus Limnocylindrales bacterium | reverse complement strand
CTCTCGCTGCGTTTCTCGGCCGCACGAGCCACCAGCTGCGCGTCCTGGCGGTCGAAGCGATCATCCGGGCCACCGAGGGAGCTATCGTCGCCCATGGCGCGGAGCACCTCGCGGGTGAGCTCGCGGCGCTGGGACTCACCGAGATAGGTGAGGGACGCGAAGAATACGCGACATCCGAGGCGCTCGGTGCCGCAAGCGCCGAGATGGCCGCCTCAGCCGTTCGATCGGCGGCAGCGGGGGCCGCTGAACTCGCCGCTGCGACGGCGATGGGTGGCATGGCCCAGGCGCTCGCGAATGACGGCACCGATCGCGCAACCCGTACCCGCGGGGCTGACCGGGGCTCTCCCGGCAAGACCGCGGCGGCGGTTACGCGGCCTGCGCCGAAGCCGCCGACTCGGGCGGCAGCCAAGCGTGCGCCCCGCAACCCCTCCAAGCGAAAGACGTAGCTCAGGGCGGCCCCGCGCCTCAAGCGCGTCGTCCCCCGGTTGGATCCGTCACCCGCGTATCGCAGACGCGCGTGGGCAAGTGCTAACGCTAAGCACCCGTAGTGTCGGGGTCGGTGTGTACCGTCGACCCTTGACGCCGGCCCGCTGCTGACGAGCCTGCGTGCTAGCCCTCGCTGAGGGCCCGCCACAAGGATGTGGTCGGCCCTTGGCGGCACGAGTCCCCGCGAGAGGATGATCGGCGGAGGAGGGGGTCGGCTCGCGTGGGCGCCCCGGCCGGGCAGGGCAAGGGCCGCCGTCCCCGCTGGAGATGAGGGTTGATGGAGCTCTTCAGGCGAGACGCGGAGCTGCATACTTAGGGCATGATGAAGGCCCGCCTGGTCACCTTCGGACTCGTGGAGCTCGACGGTCAGACCTACGATCACGATGTCCTGGTCGAGGGTGGCCGGGTCTCTCCTCGCCACAAGAAGGCCTCGAAGCCGCAGCGCGACAGGTACGGCCACACTCCGCTGACAACCGCGGAGCCCCTGCCCTGGCGCTGCCGCCGGCTGATCGTCGGGACGGGAGTCGAGGGCCGCCTGCCGGTTGCGCCGGAGGTGATCGAGGAAGCCCGCCGCCGAGGGGTCGAGCTGCTCGTGCTCCCCACCGCGGAGGCGTGCGCCCGGCTCTCGGCCGCGGACGTCCAGGAGACCGCCGCGGTCCTCCACGTCACCTGCTGAGGCGGAGTCGGGGTTGGACCCGCGGCCGACCTGGCCGTGACTCCATCTGCGGCCTGGACGTGCCGCCCTTGAAGTACACCCACGCAATACGAAGCCAGAGCGCTCGTCAGCGGCCGCCCACAGAGTCACAATGGAGAGGACCCGGCGCTCTGGGCATACCACCGGCGAGGCGCTGCCGTTGCAGCTCCACATCGCCGGACCTCACAAGGGTGGGCGTCGGGTCATTCTCTCGCCGGCGTGACCTCGCGGCTTGCGCAGGCCGCAGCCGGGGGCGTCCATGCCAGCAGCCACGCGGTCGGCCCCTATGCTTGCGAGCAGGAGGTGTCATGTGGGCGACAAGACGCCGAAGAGGCCGCCGAAACCCAAGAAACCCAAGCCGCCGAAGAAGCCCGTCGCGTAGAGAACACGCGATCGAGCACGAGCTCCGAAGCGCCGCTATGGCCGCGCCAACCTGTCGACGAATTCGATCCGCATCCCGGCCGCGTTCGTGGCTGGGCTCATTGCATTCGTGGGTCACTTCGGGCACGACGCGAGGATGCGCCATCGTGCCCCTTGATGAGGATGGAAAACCGAGTCTTGGGGGCCCGGGATCCATCAGCAAGGGGGTTGTTGGCCTAGTAGTCCATGTCCCCGCCATAACCGCCGCCCCCAGCGGGCACGGATTGCTTCTTCTCCGGCAGGTCGGTGATGATCGACTCCGTTGTCAGGACCATCGCCGCAATGGAGGCGGCGTTCTGGAGCGCCGAGCGGGTCACCTTGGCAGCATCGACGATGCCCTTCGCGAACATGTCGCCGTAGTTGCCCTTGAGGGCATCGAAGCCGTGGCCCCGCTTGAGGCCCTTGACCTTTTCGACGACCACCTCGCCATGCGCCCCGGCGTTGTCGGCGATCTGGCGGATGGGCGCTTCGAGCGCACGGCGCAGGATGTCGAGGCCGACCGCCTCGTCGCCCACCAGCTCGACCTGGTCGAGCGCCGGGATGGCCTGGAGCAGGGCCACGCCGCCGCCCGCGACCAGGCCCTCTTCCACCGCTGCGCGGGTGGTGGAGAGCGCGTCCTCGATGCGGTGCTTCTTCTCCTTGAGCTCGACCTCCGTCGCCGCGCCGACCTTGATGACCGCGACGCCACCGGCCAGCTTGGCCAGGCGCTCCTGGAGCTTCTCCTTGTCGTAATCGCTAGTGGTGTCCTCGATCTGGGCCTTGATCTGGCTCATCCGGGCCTTGATCTGCTCCGGGGAGCCCGCGCCGTCGATGATCGTGGTGTCGTCCTTGGTGGCCACCACGCGACGGGCCTGGCCGAAGTCTTCGAGGGTGACCGAGTCGAGCTTGCGCCCGATCTCCTCGCTGATAACCGTGCCGCCGGTCAGGATCGCGATGTCGCGCAGGGTCTCCTTGCGCCGATCGCCGAAACCCGGCGCCTTGGCAGCCAGAACCTGGATGGTGCCGCGGAGCTTGTTCACGACGAGCGTGGCGAGGGCCTCACCGTCGACGTCCTCTGCGATGATGACCATCGGCCTGGTCTGTCCGACGGCCGTCTCGAGCGCCGGCAGTATGTCCTTGACACTCGAGATCTTCCTGTCGGTGATCAGGATGAGTGGCTTCTCAAGGACTGCTTCCATGCGGTCGGCGTTGGTGACGAAGTACGCCGAGATGTAGCCGCGGTCGAACTGCATGCCCTCGGTGTACTCGGTCTCGAGGCCGAGCGTCTGGCCCTCCTCCACGGTGATGACGCCGTCCTTGCCGACCTTGTCCATCACCTCGGCGATGATCTTGCCGACCTCAGGATCGGCCGCGCTGATCGAGGCCACGGCCGCGATCTGCTTGCGGTTGTCGACCGGGCGGGACCCGCGCTTGAGCTCGGCGACGATCGCCTCGACGCCCTTCTCGATACCAAGCCTGACAGCGATCGGGTTGGCCCCGGCGCTGACGTTCCGGAGGCCCTCGGCGACGATGGCCTGGCCCAGGACGATGGCGGTCGTAGTGCCGTCCCCGGCGACCTCGTCGGTCTTGGTGGCGACTTCCTTCAGAAGCTGCGCGCCCATGTTCTCAAAGGGGTCTTCGAGTTCGATCTCCTTGGCGATTGTCACCCCGTCGTTGGTGATAGTGGGCGCGCCGTACTTCTTGTCGAGGACGACGTTGCGGCCCTTGGGCCCGAGCGTGACGCGGACGGCGTCAGCCAGACGGTCGACGCCGTGCATGAGGCTCCGGCGCGCCATCTCATCAAAGAGGAGTTGCTTGGCCATGGCGTGTGCTGTCCTTTCAGGGTGTGCGGAAGGCTACCCGGGATTGGCCGGGGAGCAGGAGTCGAAGCCTGACCTAAGGTCAGCTCTCCACGACCGCGAGGATGTCCTTGTGGCTGATGATCAGCAGGTCCTCGCCGTCAAGCTTGAATTCAGTGCCGCCGTACTTCGCATAGAGAACCTTGTCGCCCTGCTTGAGGTCCATTTGTTCGCGCTTGCCGTCGTCGAGGACACGGCCCGGGCCGACGGCCAGAATCGTCCCCTCCTGGGGCTTCTCTTTGGCAGTATCTGGGATGACGATCCCGCTCTTCGTCGTCTCTTCGCCGGGAGTCGGCCGAACGACCACGCGGTCGCCCAGCGGGCGGAGCTTCTTTCCGATTGGCGTGGCGACGGCGGGCGTGGTCGACTTCGAGGGGTGGGCGGGCTTGGCTTTGGTGGCGGTAGCCACGGATGGTTCCTCCTGAAGGTCCATTCTGCGGACAGGGTTCCCGGCCTGCGGCCGGCCCGGACTCCTTCCGAGCGGACAGAGAACGCCATCTACTTGGATAGGTCATCTCTGCGAAACCGTCTCACCAGTATGGTATTATTTGCACGAATGTCAATCGACACGACAGCCGCACCACCCGCCCACTTGACCTCGACGTCGTACCTCGTGCTGGGCCTGATCGAGCGAGAAGGTCCATCCACGCCCTACGAACTCAAACGCAACGTGGCGGCGACCATCGGCCATTTCTGGTCGTTCCCCCATGCCCTTCTCTACAAGGAGCCACCGCGCCTTGTAGAGCTGGGTCTGTTGACCGAGGAGCGTGAGGCGGATGGGCGGCGACGGCGGCTTTTCACGATCACCGGTCGCGGCCGCGCCGCGATCGGGGCATGGCTTGCAAAGCCCTCACAGGAACCGACCGAGTTGCGCGATGCCGGCTTGCTCCAGCTGTTCTTCGCGGACCTGGGGTCAACCGACGACCGCCGAGCTCTTGCGGTTGCGCAGCTCGCGATCCATCGCGCTGCCCTCGCCCGCTACGAGGACGACCGGCGCGGCGAGCGCGGGCTCAACGGCTCGGGCTCAGCGGCGCGCACCGTCGAGCACTGGCGAGGGGTGACCCTGCCCATGGGCCTCCTCTACGAGCGGGCCGCGGTCGAGTTCTGGGAGGGCGTCGCCGCTGGCGTGCGCGTCGATGACGCTGCCGCGGACAGAGCGCGGGCGGAGGACGACGGCGCCCGCCTCGCCCCCACCCGGGCCTGGCGAGAGGCGGGCGGCGAGGAGTAGGCGGGGCCTGCGAGTTCGGGCGACCAGGCTCTCTGCACGTGAGCGTGTTGTGTCGCCATCTGAGGGCCAGCGAACGATCAGCGCATATTGTCGAGATCAGGCTGTTACCTGCGCACCTCGTAGGCGATCACGGTCGCGACTGCGTGGACGGCGCTCCCTTTCTGCGGCCCGGGTGCGCCTGCCCGCGGCAGCAAGGCCGGTGCGGCCCGGGCGCCTACTCGAGGTAGTCCCGCAGCTTGCGCGAACGGCTTGGGTGTCGCAACTTACGGAGGGCCTTCGCCTCGATCTGGCGGATCCGCTCGCGGGTCAGGTTGAACTCCTTGCCGACCTCCTCGAGCGTCCGGGCGCGGCCGTCCTCGAGGCCGAAGCGGAGCTGG
>DASWZK010000001.1:0-3740 GCA_036404515.1 Candidatus Limnocylindrales bacterium | reverse complement strand
CCAGACCTCGACCCGTTGGCGCGCCTGGCCACGCAGTTCGGCGACCGTGCCCTGCGCGACCACCTTGCCGGTCCGCAGGACGGCCACTCGGTCGGCGGCTCTCTGAACCTCGCTGAGGGAGTGAGACGAGAGGAAGACCGTCGCACCTGCCGAGCGCGCTTCCCGGAGCATACCCAGGAACTCGTGCTGCATGAGCGGGTCCAGGCCATTAGTCGGCTCATCGAGGACGAGCAGCTCGGCGTCGAATAGGAATGCGAGCAAGAGTGCGACCTTGCGCCGGTTGCCGCTCGAGAGGTCGCGCAAATGGCGGTGGAGGTCGAGTCTGAGTCGCTCGGCGAGCTGGTCGCGACGTGCCGGCTCGAAGCCGCCCCGCAGCCGGCCGATGCTCGCAACGAACTCCATGCCCGATAGTCGGTCGGGCAGCCTCAGCTCGCCGGGCACGTAGGTGAGCCGGCGTCGCAGCGCCACGCCGTCGCGCGTGGAATCGAGGCCGAAGGCGCCGATGCTGCCGGCAGTTGGCCGTAGCAGCCCGAGCAGACAGCGGATCGTCGTGCTCTTGCCCGAACCGTTCGGACCGAGGAAGCCGAAGACCTCGCCCCGCGCGACCCGCAGGTCGATCCCGCGAACGGCCTCGACTTTGCCGTAGTGCTTCACGAGGCCGTCGATCTGGATGACCGCTTCCGCTCCGTCCATCAGTCCTGCGCTCCTGCAACGATGCGACTCGCAAGGAGTGACTCCAATGCCTCTCGCGCCGTCGGAGCCGTAAAGACCGTGAGGTAATCGCCCGCTTCGAGTACCACGTTCCCCCGCGGCACGATGACCCTTTCCCCGCGCATGACCGAAACGAGCACGCTATCTCGTGGCCAGGCGGTCTCCGAAACCGGCTTTCCAGCGAGGGCCGATGTGGGCCCGATCTCCGCTTCGAGCAGGGTCCCTGTCGAGCCGACCGTGTTCACCTGGCGGACGTTGGCGGCCAGAGCTCCCCGGTATGCCGCCACCACGTCGCGCGTGGACAGGATGCCGGCCAGGCGGTCATTGGCCACCACCGGGACCCACGACTGGTGGCCGTCGGCGAGGACTCCGAGGACGTCGTCGAGTGAGTCGTCGGCCGACACGAAGGCCCCGTCCAGAGCTAGGTCGCCGACCTTGGCCGCCGGGTCGGCCGCCACGAGAGTGGCGAGGTCCACACTTCCACGGACCGCCCCTCCCTTGTCGACGACCGGGGCACCGGGCACACCTGCGGACTCCAGCCGGGTCCGCGCGGCCGCCGCCGTCTGACCGGGGTCAAGCACTACTCGCGCGGCTCGCGCCGCGTCGCCCGCCGGGATGGCTGCCATCAGAGGGAGCGCGAATCGGAATCGGTGCGCCGGCGACTCGGAGCGGTTGCGCAGTTGCGATGAGTAGATGGAGCGATCGCCCACGATGAGCGTGGCTAGGCCGATGGCCAGCATCGCCGGCGCCAGCATGGCGAGACTGTCGGTCATCTCGGCGACCATGAGCATTACCGCAAGCGGAGCTCGGGCGGTGCTTCCGAAGAGGGCCATCATCGCGACGATGACGAACGGCGAGGGGTCGGCCGGAACCCCCGGTGCAATCGGTTCCAGGAGCCGCCAGATGCCGGCCCCAAGCAGCGCCCCGATGAACATCCCCGGGCCGAAGATGCCACCCGAGCCGCCCGACCCGATCGAGAGCGAGGTTGCCAGGATCTTCGCGAACGGCAGCGCGAGGATCACCCACAAGGGAATGCCCATCAGCGTGTCCCGGTCGAAGGCCGCCTGGACCCAGCCGTAGCCGGTGCCCAGGACGCCCGGCAGCGCAAGGGCAAGACAACCGACGGCGAAGCCGGCGACTGCGGGCCGTAGCTCGCGCGGGAGTGGCCAGGTCTTGAACCAGCGCGTCATCCCGTAGAAGGCGGCGATGTAGAGCCGGCCGACGATGCCGCAGGCGAGGCCGATAACGATGTAGTAGAAGAGCTGGCGCGGATCGGTGAACCCGGCACCGGCGACCCGGCCGAAGATCGGGTTGAAGCCAATGATCGCGCCGAATACCGAGAACGCGACGATCGAACCTACGAACGCCGGCACGAGCGCGTCCGACTCGACATCGTCGCGATAGGGGATCTCTACGGAGAGAACAGCGCCGCCAAGCGGTGCCCGGAAGATTGCGCCGATCCCGGCGCCCATCCCAGTGCTCACGGCGATCCTGGCGTCTCGGGCATCGAGATCGAGGACTCGGGCGAGGAATGATCCGAACCCAGCCCCGATCTGCGCCGTCGGCCCCTCTCGACCGCCCGAGCCGCCGGACCCAATCGTGATCGCCGAGGCGACGAGCTTGACGAGCGGGACCCGGGCGCGGATGCGGCGCGGCCCGTGGTGGAAGGCGTCGATCGCCGCATCCGTGCCGTGGCCCTCGGCCTCGGGCGCAAGTCGGAAGACGATGATCCCTGCCATCAGCCCTCCGAGGGCCACCACGATCGGCAGCATCCAGGGCCGAGCGGCGTCGGTGATCGGCCGAGCCCCCTCGCCGAGCGGCGAGGCCGGGACGTATCCGGCGAGCCCGAGGAACACCTGGCTCGCGAAGTCCAGCGCGACGAAGAACAGCGCGGCACCGAGCCCACTGATGACACCGATGGCCGCGCCGAGCACGACCCACTTACGAAGGTACGCGGTCGAACGGACGCGAAGCCGCAGCATTCTCAAGAGTGAATCGCGTCGCAGTCGGATGTTCACGCGAACGGCTCAAACGACTGAGCCAGCTTGGCAATCGCCCGGGCCTCGGTCGGCGTCATGGACATGGCCTCGATTACCCTGGCGATATCTCGGCCGCGCTGCTCCAGCACGCGCGTCCGCAAGTTGCGGCCCGCCTCGGTCAGCCGCACGCAGACCACGCGCTTGTCGAGGTCGCTGTGGTCTGTCGACACCAGGCCGCGGCGCTTCAGACGCGAAACCAGTCGACTTGCCGGCGAGGCGTGGGCGCCGATCCGAGTGGCGATCTCTCCGACAGCCTGCCCCTGGTCGTGCTCGCCGACCACAAGGAGCACCCGCCACTGCATGAAGGTGAGCTCGGGGTCGGCCCCTGCTATCGCACGTGCGGTGATCGCGACTGAGCCCACCACGAGGCGCTCGAGCACGCCGGCGAGGCCTTCCATCATGGCCGAAGTGTAGCGCAGATATGTTCCGCATAGAATATACCTACGAACCACATCTTCAGGCTGACGACGGCGTTCGCCGCGCTCGTACCGGACGTGAAGCCGTCGCGCAGCGACCACCAGCTGCCAGGGCTGTGAGCGCGAGAATGGAACATGCAGCTAGGGATCTTCGTGGTCAGCGCGGCCGTGAGCCTGGCGGCCAGCGTGCTCTTGGTGTCGCGCCTCGAGCGGGTCGGCGAGCGCTTCGGGATGTCCGAGGCGCTGCTCGGGTTGGTCGCCGCGCTTGCGGCCGATGGCCCCGAGATCACAGCCTCGGTCACAGCCATCGCGGGTGGTCACGGGACGGTCGGCATCGGCGTGACGCTCGGCTCGAACGTCTTCAACCTGGCCGCCCTGCTGGGGCTCAGCGCCCTCATCGCAGGGCGCATCGGCTTCCACCGCCGAGAGGTGATCCTCGAAGGTTCGGTCGGGCTCTGGGTCGCGGGGTTGAGCCTGGCCGTCGTCGGGGGCCTGATCGCACCAGCGATCGGGCTTCTACTGGCGCTGATCGTGTTCGTGCCATACGTGGCTTTCAGCGCGGAACACCCGGCCA